>JABIXB010000149.1 GCA_018666805.1 Rhodospirillaceae bacterium
AATTTGGCGTCCTGTTGCCTGCCCTTATGATCAAAGGCGCTGCGGAAGCCCTCCGTATCGGTTGCGCCCGGACAGATGCAATTGACGTCAATGCCGTATTGCTTGACCTCGGCGGCAACGCTTTCGGTCAGATTGATCAGCCCCGCTTTGGCGGCGCGGTAGGCTGAGCGGCCACTGCCGCCACGCCGGCCGCCGATACTGGCGATATTGATGACCTTGCCGTGGCGCCGCTCGATCATGTGCGGCAACACCGCCTTGGTGAGGAGCGCCGGCGCGACAAGATTGACGTAGAGCACACGCTGCCACAGTTCGGCATCGAATTCGACCAGGCTGGCGGAATCGTGAATGATCGCGGCGTTGTTGATCAGAACGTCAATGCGGCCAAAGCTGTCGAGTGCCTGTTGCGTAATCCTCGCCGGACTGTCCGCAAGCGCCAAATCGGCGACCAGCGACACGGCCTGGGCGCCTGCCCGCTCAACCTCACGGCAAATCGAATCGAGCTCGTCTGATGTCCGCCCGGTGGCCAGAATATTTGCGCCGTTAGCGCCAAAGACAACCGCCATGGCGCGGCCAATGCCTTTCGTCGCGCCGGTAATGATGATTGTCTGGTCTTTGAATTGCTCTGCCATAAATAATGCGAGCGAAATTCAGACGGCTAGACGGCGCCGCGCACCCATTCTTCCAGTTTGGCCTTGGGCAGCGCACCAACCTTCATCGACGAAACCTCGCCATCCTTGAAGATGATCAGCGTCGGAATACCGCGCACGCCATATTTGGCCGGCGTCGAGGGATTGCTGTCGACATCGACCTTGGCGATGGTGACGGAGCCATTCAGCGCTTCGGAAATTTCCTCCAGTGCCGGCGCAATGGCCTTGCACGGGCCGCACCATTCCGCCCAAAAATCCACCAATACCGGACCCGGCGCGTTGAGTACTTTTTCGTCGAATTCAGCGTCGGTAACATGGGTAACGGGCATGATTTTCTCCTGCGGATGGGTTGAATTCAATTTAGGTGTGGGGCCGCTGAGCGTCAAGGCGCGTGCGCATCGAGCACGGCATCGGACAGCCACACAAGCGCCGGACCATCGGTAAACAATAGGGCTGAGCGAATTTCACGGCCGGGAAAAATTATCGTGAGCACGGCGCGGTAATCTGCCATCTGCGCCAGATAGGCTTCGGGGATAGCCGAATCGTCGCTTGGCGCGGGCCGGCCCGACTTATAATCGACCACCAGCACCCGGTTTTCCTCGACCAGCAGGCGGTCGACCTGACCCGACACCACGTGTTTGCCAATCACCGCCGCAAGCGGCACTTCGGCCTGGCTGTGCGGGCCAAACAGCGCTGCGGCATCCGTATCCGCCAGAACAGCCATGACCTCGGCGGCGATTTGCGTCTGCGCTTCCGCCATCAAGCCATGCGCCGGGCGGGCGAGAAAGCGCTGCGCTGCTTCGGCGCGCTGCGCAGGCGCCGCTTCGGGCAGCAGCTCCAACAGGCGGTGAATAAGACGGCCACGCACAAACGAGCTGCCGCCACCTTCCTCAAGCGGCCCGCGCGCCGGCAGCGGCGCATCATGCCGGCGCGACGGCGCCAGCGGGCGCGGCGGCACCGGCTCGGGCGGCGCCGGCTCACGGAAATAAGGTTTCAATTCCTCGATTTCCTTCATATCGGGGGCCAACGCATCGGCCGCCTCCGCTTCCGCCGTCTGTGCGCAGGCGTAGCGCAAGCCGTCGCCCGACCAGCCATCGCCGGTGGCAAAGCCGATCTCTACTTCCTCGACATCCGCCAAATCGCTCAAACTCTGGCGGATCATATGGTTCCAGCACATCTCGGGTGGCTTTTTGGCGCCGTGCCAGCCGCAGATATAAAGCCTGTCTTCAGCGCGCGTCATGGCGACGTAGAGCAGGCGGCGATATTCATCCATATCCTGCTGGCGCGCCTGCTCGTGCAGCGCTTTGCACACCCGTTCCTCGCGTGCGCGCCGCCCCGGCCACAGAGGCAGAGAGAGAGGCAGAGAGAGAGGCAGAGAGCCGTTTTCGCCCTGCGCCGCCCACAGGATCGGCTTGCGGTCGCTCGGTACCGTCATCGTATCGGGCAGGAACACGATCGGCGCCTGCAGACCCTTGGCGCCATGCACCGTCATCACGCGCACTTCGTCGCGCGCCTGTTCGGGGTCGCGCTTCAATTCGGTTTGCGCGGCGCGCAGCCAGTGAAGAAAACCCTGCAGGGAGGGCGGATGGCTGCGCTCATGTGCGAGCGCGGCGGAAAGAAATTCATCTATCGGATCGGCAGCTTCGACGCCGAGCCGGCCGAGCAGTTGGGCGCGCCCGCCACCGGCACCCAGGAACTCGGCATAAAATTCGAAGCTCGGCTGGAAATCAGCCTTGGCGAGCAGCCCGCTTAATATGCCATGGGCGTGGCTAAAGGCTGGCGTCTCACCGCACCGCGCGACCAATGTCTGCCACAGGCTTTGCTTGCCGCGCTGCCAGGCGAGGGCGAACAATTGTTCTTCGTCAAAGCCGATAAACGGTCCCTTCAACAGCGCCGCGAGGGTCAGGTCGTCGCTCGGCAGGAGGAGAAAATCACCCAGCGCCATGAGATCCATTACCGCCAATTGCTCGGTTAAGTTCATGCGGTCGACGCCGGCGACCTCGACGCCGCGTGCTTTCAGGGCACGCACCAGAGCGGGCACGAAAGTGCCGCGCCGACGGACCAGCACCATGATATCGCCGGCCCGGATGGGACGGTTCTGCGCTTCCAGCCAGCCATCCTCGCCGGGGCCCGGCGCGGCCGCGATCCAGCCGGAAATTTTTTCGGCAATCACCCCGGCGAGGCGCTCGGACGGATTGTCACCGGCATGGCGTGTCACCGGCGGCGCCCAGGACACCGTGTCGGATAGATCGCGCGGTACGGCTATCGGCCAGTATTCGACCAACCCGCCCTGGCCCGTGCGCGCCGCCTCGTGATGCATGGTCTCGCCCTGGCGCACCACGCCGGCCGCCGCATCGGCGCGCGCGAATACCGCATCGACGGCGCTCAATACCGCTGCGGTCGAGCGAAAAGAGCGCTCAAGCGGCACTTCGCGCCACCCTCGGCGAGCATTCTCCACCCGCTCGCGGAACGCCGCGCGCATGTCAGCCAGGGCTTCTGGGTCGGCGCCCTGAAAGCTGAAAATCGATTGCTTCTCATCGCCGACGGCAAAAATAGTACGCCCGCCCTCATGCGCGCTTTCGCCGCTAAAAAATTCCTCGGCCAGAGCGGCAATCACCGACCATTGCGCCGGGCTGGTATCCTGCGATTCATCGACCAGGATATGGTCGAGCCCGCCATCCAGCTTGTAGAGCACCCACGGCGCAATGTCCTCGGCACTCAATAGTTTGCGCGTTTCCATGATTTGGTCGCCATAATCGAGAACCGCACGCGCGCGCTTCTCTTGGCGGTAATAATCCAACATGCGCGCGCCGAGGCGGACCAGGGCGGCGCTATCGTGCGAAATGACGAGCGCCTTCAGGCGCTCGTGCAAGGCCACTAAGCGCGCCTGCTCCGCCGCCAGAATATCCGGCACATCGGGTGCTGCTTCAGCGACGCCCTTGGTCGCGAGCTTCGCCAACGGGTCGCCATCCTTTTTGAGGAACGCCCGGCAATAGGCGTCGAATCCTTCGATCCGCTCGGTCTCGCCGCCGGCCAGCCAATTTGCCATCTGCGCGCCACGCCCGGCATCTGTCTTGCTGCCCCCGGCCAGAGCCAGGGCGGCTCCGGCCAGCGGCTCGCGCGCGAACGCGCCTTCAGCGCAGGCGGCTTGGCACAGTGCCTGCGCGCTGTCATCGGCGTTCACCCCGAGCAAGGCGGCGATCGCCGCAGCCATTTTGGCGCCGTCCCCACTACCGCCACCGCTATCACCCGGAGCACGTTCGAAATTGCTCCGTGCGGTGATCAGATCGCCCATCAATTCGGCAAAACTATCTTCACCGATGCGCGCGGTGATGGCGCCAAACGCGGTGGCAAGTGGCTCGTCTTCATCATGGCGGGCGTGGCGCAACAGGCGGTTCTGCGCCTCGTTCTGCAGCTCACGCGCGGTGCGGTCATCGGCCACGGCAAAATGCGGCGTGATGCCGGCTTCGAGCGGAAAGCGCCGCAACAGGGATTGGCAAAAGGCATGAATAGTGAGAATTTTCATGCCGCCGGGGGTTTCGAGCACACGCGCGAAGAGCAGGCGGGCGCGGCGATATTCATCCGCTTCAGGGGCGCGCTGCAACAAATCACACAGCGCCATATCAAGCAGATCATCATCGACGGCAGTCCAAACACCCAGTGTCTGGGTGATGCGGATGGCCATCTCCGCCGCCGCCGCGCGGGTGAAGGTGAGGCAGAGAATACGCCCGGGCTCGGTGCCATTGAGCAACAGGCGCAAGACGCGCTCGGTCAACACCCGCGTTTTTCCGGTGCCGGCCGAGGCGGTCACCCAAACGGAAGCAGCCGGGTCGGCGGCGCGCCTTTGTTCGGCCGTCATCCCTCGCCCTCCGAGCCGCCGCTCGACCACTCCTGAATGCGCTCGAGATGGGCGTAATCGTTCCACACCGGCCTCGCTTCGGGGCGCGGCAGGGCATGATACGGTGTCTCCGGATTATCGAATTCGGCGATCAGTTCAAGCAGCCCGGCCTTGGCGTCGGCCGCCAGTTCGCCGGCGTCTTTCTTGAGTACCCGGCGCTCTCCCGCCGGCTCGCCGCCATCGAGTTTCCAATAGGCGAGCTCGTGTACGGCGGCGGATGCCACACCGGCAAAGCCACCCGCCTCGGCGATCAAGGTTTCGAGCGGGAGCTGCGGCCGGAGGCCGGCGGCAACCTGCCTTTCGCTCGGAATATTGCCGGTCTTGTAGTCGATAATGGCGAGCTCGCCATCACCGAAACGATCGATGCGGTCGGCCTTGGCGCGCAGTATGAAATCGCCCCCGGGGCCCTTGAGGATTAATTCCCCGCTCACTTCGGAGGCAAGCGGTGTGGCGGTCTCGCGCCAGGTTATTTCGTTGTCGACAAACCACCCGGCGATGCGTTCGAAACGCGGCCACCAGAAGGCCATGACGCCGGGAACCCTTGCGAAACGCTGAAACGCCTCTGCGCCGAGCGCCAGCAGGCGGTCGAGCGCCGCCGCATCGACCTCACCCGGATATTCGGCGATGAAGCGGTCGAGAATATCGTGGATGACGGTGCCTTTGTCGGCGGCGCCGGGATCGGCATCGATATCGTCGACCGGCCTGAGGCGGAGGATATGGCGGGCGTAGATGGCATAGGGATCGGCCAGCCAGGTTTCGATCTGGGTTACCGAAAGTTGACGCGGCCGCGCGGCCAGCGGCGGGCGCGGCGCCGGCGGCGGGCTGGGCACGGCTTCGCGGTGATCGAGCAGTTCCTGCCAGCGCAACCAGGTGCGTGATTCTTCGACGATGAAACGATCCAGCCCGCCGGGCGAGAGCACCGTCTTCAAGCGCGATATCCAGCGTGACGGCACGCTGGGCTCGCCCTCGACGCGGCGCGCGCGCGTCAACATCACTTCGGGCGCTGCGCAGCACTGGGCGAAGTCATGCGCCGAGAGACCGATGCGGCGCTCATGCGAGGGCAGGCCGAATTCAGCCCGCATCGATCCGCTCATCCACGGATCAGCATCCGGCTCGGGCGGCCAACTGCCTTCATTGAGACCGCCCAGGATCATCACATCGGCGCGTTGCAGGCGCGCTTCGAGCGGGCCCCAGATAAACAGGCGCGGATGGCCGCCAAAGCGCGGCCGCACCACCCGCCCTTGCATGAGCGCATCGAACAGGGCGGGATATTCCCAGCCTTTGAGAGCCGGCGCATGCGCTGCACTTTCGGCCAGCTCCGCCATGAAGGCGGCCGCCGCCTCGCCCGCCTCGCCGGCCCAGAGGCGCTCCGGCCCCGATTGCGTATCGCTTGCCGCGAGCCATTCGGCAAAGCCAACATGCGCCGCCACGACCTCCGCCAGCGTAACCTTCTCTGCCATCAATTCCATAAACGGCGCCGCAGCGGCGGCGATCGGGCCGAGCCACGCCGACCCGTCTGTTTCGCCAGCCGCATCGAGGGCGCGCGCCATTCCGTTCAGCCCGGCATCGGGCCGCGCGCCGCGCAACACCGCGCGCTCCACCGCGCGCACCGACGCGCGGAATTTTTGCGCCGCCTCACCGCCCGCCGCCAGGGGATGCTTGAGCGCGGCAAGAAAGGAAACCGGCGCGGCACGCTCGGCAATTAATCTCGCCGACAGACGAAGAAAGACACCGGGCGCGCTCTTGCCGAGCGGCGCGCCGGCTGAATCGTCGATCTCGATATCCCAGCGCCGCAATTCCGCCGCAACGCGGCGCGCCAGCGCGCGGTCCGCCGTCACCAACGCCGCCGTCGCGCCGTCGCGCATGAGACTGGCGCGCAGGCGAAGCGCGATGACGCCGGCTTCAGCGCTCGACGTGGCACATTCCAAGAGGGTGAAATCGCTTAGCGCGGCGGGATCGATCGGCGCCATATCGCGCCACGCGCCAACGGTTTCGGCCGGGCGCATTGCCTCGGCGATCAGCGCCGCGCGGGCGGCGGAGCCGGCGCGCACATTCGGCGCCGGCCAGGCGCGCGCTTCACCGCGCACGGCGCCAATACGCATGAGAAGCTGTTTCAGGCCGAATTGCGGATGGCTCGGGCCGAGCACATCCCAACTCTCTTCGTCCAAGCCTTCATCCAGCCCGGGCAGAATGAGGCTGCCTTCCGGCAGACGGGCAACAACGGCGAGCAATTCCGCCGTCGCCGGCAGGCTGCCGGTCGAGCCCGCTGCGATCACCGGCCCCTTGGGCGGCGTCTCGCGCCATTGCCGGGATACGCTATCCAGCACCGCATTGCGCCGCTCGGCACCATCGACGGCATCGTTTTCGGCGACGATTTGCGGCCAGTGCTCGACCAGTATTTTAAGAAAATCGAGTACTTTTTGCCAGTGGGCGGCATGGCGCTCCGGCGCCAGATCGTTCAATCCGGCAAGATCGAGTTGCTCGCTCTGGGCCTGGTCGAGAAAGGCGCCAAGCTCCTCGGCGAGGCGAAGCGCCTGATCGACATGGCCCTCGGCCTCGCGCGCGAGAATCAGTTGCGCCAAGATAAATTGACGGCGCAGAGGCGGCATCTCGGGCGGCAGATCGCCGCCCTCGGCCAGGGCAGAGGCACCGAAGCCGGCTTCGTCTTCGTCGAGATCGCCGAGCGGGCGGATGCGCGGCAGCAGCATGGCGCCGCTTTCGCATTGCCGGAGAAACGCCTCGCTCAAGGCGCGGCAGGCGCGCCGTGTCGGCAACAGGATCGTCACCCGGCTGAGCGCCAGCGGGTCGGCCGCAGCCAATTTGACAACATCGCCGTGCAACAGCCCATCGACCAAGGCATCGGCGAACGGCAGTTCGGGCGCGATGGTGAAAATGCGCGGCGCGGATTCGAGCTTGCTCATGGCGCCGCCGATGGCGCCAATTGGCGTTCGGCTTCGGCCAAGGCTTCGGGCGTACCGACGTGATACCACCAACCATCATGCTCGACCGCGAACAGGCGCCCGGCGCCGGCGGCCTCATCATAATGCCGGTTGAGCGAATAGGCGCCGTTTGGCGCCGCCCGGAAGAGACGCGGATGCAAAAGCTGAACACCGCAAAAGATTTGTGCATCCTCGGCACCGATGGCGCGCACCGGACGGCCATCCTCGCCGAGCCTGAAATCTCCGCCACGGCTATGACCAACGGCGCGCGCCGGCGGGCAGAGCAGGAGCAGCGCATCCATGCGCGCGCCGTCCCAGGCGGCGGCCAGGCGGGCCAGCGCCGGTGCCGCGCCATCGCGCAGGATGGTGTCGCTGTTGAGAACGAAAAATGGATCGGCACCGAGATGCGGCAGGGCATGCGCCACACCGCCGCCGGTTTCCAACAGGATTTCCTCCGGCGACTGCTGAATCATCATATCGCCATGCCCGGCGGCATAATCTTCAACATGCGCCGCGATCAGATCGCCAAGATAGTGCGTGTTGACCACCACTTGGCGCACAGCGGCGGCGGCGAGATGATCGAGGGCAAAATCGATCAGCGGCTTCCCTGCTACACTGAGGAGCGGCTTCGGCAAGGTGTCGCTCGCCGGGCGCATGCGCTTGCCGAGCCCGGCAGCGAGTACCATGGCGTGACTTGGAGCGGCGCCTGCCATCACGCGCCGCCGCGCTGATCGGCCGGGACATGGCGGGCGAGCCACGCCGCGACCGGCGCCAAGGCCGGGTGGCCGAGATTTGTTTCGATGTGACGCCACACGCGCGGCAGGAATTGAAGATAGCCGCGCTTGCCGTCACGCCGCGCCAGGCGCGAAAAAATTCCAGCAATGCGGAGACTGCGGTGGGCGCCCAATACCGCATAGGAGGTGCGAAAAGCCTCGCCATCCAGCCCCGGCATGGCGGTCACAAAACGCTCAATCAGTGCCGCCTGTAATTCATCCGGCACATCCAGGCGCGCATCCTGCAGCAGGGATACGAGATCGTAGGAGACCGGCGCCGCGAGCGCGTCTTGAAAATCCAAGAGGCCAACCCGGCGATTACCACGCCGCGCCGGCAACCACATCAAATTGCCGGCATGAAAATCGCGCAAGGCAAGGCCCGTGGGAATGGCCAGCGCCGGCGCATAGGCAGCGCGCCATGCCTCGGCCCAACCGTCCGCATGAGCCGCCAACGGCGCACCCTCACCGCCCGGCGGCCACCATTCGGCAAACAGACGAATCTCATCGCCGAGATAGGCTTCATTCATGACAGCGCTCTCACTGGGCAGCGGCTCGGCCGCAAGAGCCACAAGCATATCGACGGCCGCTTCGTAGAGCGTGACGGAATCGGCCTGCAAATATCGGTCAAAACGAAGATCTCCCAGATCCTCAAGCAGCAGCAGACGATGGCCGCCATGCTCGGCAATAATCTCAGGCGCGCTAAACCCTAAACCACCGAGGTGACGCGCGATATGGCGGAAGGCTGAAACATCCTCTGCCGGTGAATCCATCAGCACAGCGCTTTTTTCGCCGTGCCGCAGGCGTTGATATATCCGCCCCGAGGCGTCGCCCGCCAAGGGCGCCCGCGCCGCGCCGGCCCACCCGGCGGCGGCAAGAAAATCGTCGATGTGCCGGGCGCGCTCAGCCATCCGGCGCGGCAAGGAGCTGGGCCAAATGCGCCGCGCGGGTGCCATGTGGCGTCAATTGGGCGCGCCGCGCATGCTCCGTATCGCCCGGCAGAAGGCGCAGCTCCAGCCAATTTTCAGGCCCATGTTCGGCCATTTTTTCCGGCCACTCGATCAGGCAAATTGCCGTATCGAACGCATCTTCGATGCCGAGCTCAAATATTTCCTCACCGTGTTCCAGGCGGTAGAGATCGAAATGCCAGACCGGCGCGCCGCCATTGTCGTTTTCATAAACCTGAACAAGCGTGAAGGTCGGGCTCGGCACTTCCCTGATGCCGAGGCGCGCGCCGATGAAAGCGCGCGCGAACGCCGTTTTGCCGGCGCCGAGTTCACCGGCCAAGCCGATGATATCGCCGCTCTCGGTCATATTCGCCAAACGTGCCGCCAGCGCCTCGGTGGCATCCAAACTGTCGAGCGCCAACAGAGTGCTCAAACCTTGTCACCCTCACTGCTTTCATGGTGGCGCGGGAACAGACAGCTGACCGTCGTGCCATGATCCAAATCGGAATCCAAGGTGACGGTGCCGCCATGCAATTCGACAAAATTCTTGACCAGGGAGAGGCCGAGCCCGGTGCCACCCTGGCGCGCCAGCGGATTGTCGGCCTGCCAGAAGCGCTCAAATGCATGGTCGTGCTCATCATGGGCAATGCCAATTCCTGAATCCGATACCGAGATCAAAATGTCGCTTCCCTTGGCGCTGGCGCCGAGCGTTATTTCGCCCCCGGCCGGGGTGTATTTGATGGCATTGTTGAGGAGGTTAAACACGATCTGCTTGAGCCGCCGTTCGTCCGCCTCGAGGCGGCCGATATCCTCCGCGCAATCGAATTCCACTTGCAGCCGTTTGGTGCGCACGCGTTCCTGAACCAAATTGAGCATGGTGATGAGAGTCGCTCTCAGGTCGATCGATTCAATTTCCAAAACCATCAACCCGGCCTCAATGGTGGCAAGATCGAGGATATTATTGATCAGCGACAGCAATTGCTGCGATGACTGCAGGATGCCGGAGACATATTCCTGCTGGCGCTCGTTGAGCTGACCGAAATATTGATTGGCGAGAATTTCGGTGAAGCCGATCACCGTGTTGAGCGGCGTGCGCAATTCGTAGGAGACATTGGCGATAAATTCCGATTTAAGCCGGTCGGCGGTTTCCAGCGCCTGCGCCCGGTCGCGCAGCGCACGCTCGACCTGGAAGCTGTCGGTAATATCCATATAGGTAATCAGCGTCGCGCCGTCGGGCAGCGGCACATAGGTACAGTCGAGCACCTTGCCGTCGCGCCGTTGCAGCCGCATCGCCGAGCGCGCCCGCTCGGAGATGCGCGCGATGTGGTGGGTTTTATAATTTTCCCAATCCTCGCCGTCATCGATCAGCTTGCGCGACAGCTCGGTGATCTCGGCGATATGCGGCTCACCATTGAGCTGCTCCTGATCGAGTTCCCATAAGCTTGCAAAGCCGGGATTCGATAGCTTGAGCTTGCCGTCCGCACCGAACACGGCGACCGCTTCAAACAGATTGTCGAGGGTCGCGCGCTGCACCGCTGTGAGGGTGCTGTAGGAGCGCTCCAGCGTGTAGCGGTCGGTCACGTCCTGCGACATGAATTGCAGGCCGCCAAACGGATGCGGCAATACGACATGGCGAATGGTCGAGCCGTCCGGCAGGTGCAGGAGCTCTTCGACCGGCTCGGTGACGCTGGTGAAGAGATCGTTGACATGCTGTTTGTAGAGCCGCCAATCGGCCTGCTCGGGCAAGCGCCGGCGCTCGCGCTGCGCCTCCAAGACTTCCGATAGGGTCGGCTCGCCATTGAGCCAGCCCTCATCCAGGTCGAACAATTTAATGAATTCACTGTTGTAAAATACCAGCCGTCTGTCGGGGGCATAAATAGCAATAGACGTATTGAGCGATTGCAGGACCTGCGCGTGAGCCTCGACATGGCGTTTGAGATTGGCCTCGACCTGCTCCAGGTCGCTGATGTCATTGGCCCAACCGATGGCGCCGCCGCCGTTCTCCAGCGGCGTCTCGACAATATCCAACAGGCGGCGTTCGCCGCCGACCACAACGTGGTGGCGCGCCCGTTTGGGCATGCGCGTCTCGAGCGCCTCGCGCGCCAGGGCCCGCGCCTCGCTCACCGATACGCCGGAGACCAGCTCGGGGCCGTGTTCCTTGAGGACGCGGCGCAGCGATGTTTCGACATGGCTGGCA
>JABIXB010000017.1 GCA_018666805.1 Rhodospirillaceae bacterium
CAGCGGCGCGGATCGAGATTACTCGCTTCGTAATATTCATCGACCAGCGCTTCAAGCTCGCGCAAGGCGCCGTAGCTTTCGGCCCGGGTAAGGGGCGGCGTGAGGTGATCGATAATCACCGCTGCGCTGCGCCGCTTGGCCTGGCTACCCTCGCCCGGATCGTTGACGATAAAGGGATAGATATGCGGCAGCGGCCCGAGCGCGGCTTCGGGGAAGCAGGCGGCGGAAAGCGCCAGCGCCTTGCCCGGCAGCCATTCGAGATTGCCATGCTTGCCGAAATGGATCACCGCGTGAGCATCGAAACCGCGCTGCAGCCAGGCGTAAAAGGCAAGATAGCCGTGCGGCGGCGGCAGGTCCGGATCGTGATAGCTGGCAGCGGGATCGATGTTGTAACCACGCGCCGGCTGGATCGCGAGCGCCGCATTGCCGAGCCTAAGCACCGGCAGGGCGAATTCATTTTCGTCGGCGCGGAAGAATGGATCACCCTCGGGCGCCCCCCAGCGCTCGCTCACCAGCGCGCGTGCCTCAGGGTCGAGGTCCTCAAAGTAAGCGAGATATTCGTCGAGGCCAAAGCGCGCGCCGGCGCTGCCTTTTTCGCGCAAGCCATGCGCATTGGTCGGCCCGGCCTGAAGCGCCGCCATCAAGGCGGCGCTGTCGGCCGGCGGCGAATCTATTTCGTAACCTTCTTCCTGCATGGCAAGCAGCAAACGCGCCGCACTTTCCGGCGTGTCCAGGCCAACACCGTTACCGATGCGGCCATCCTTGTTTGGGTAGTTGGCGAGCACCAGGCAGACGCGGCGCTCGGCGATATCCACGCGCGCCAGACGGGCCCAGTTTTTTGCCAGTTGAGCAACGAAATCGATGCGATCAGCGCGCGGCGTGTGGGCGACGATGCCGCTTTCCGTCGCCGCATCGAAACGGTGCTCGCTCTTGAACGATACGGCGCGGCTGAGAATTCTTCCATCCACTTCCGGCAGGGCGACATTCATGGCGATATCACGCGCCGAGAGCCCGCGCGTGCCGGCTGCCCAGGCGGCCTCCGTGCCGCCGGCGAATATCACTTGCAGGATCGGCGCGCCGGAGCGGTCGAGCGGGCTTGGTTGCGCGCTGCCGGGGCGCGATACCGAGAATCCGGTGGCGTTGAGGATAATATCGGGCGCGGCGGTATCGAGCACGGTTTCGACAAAACGCGCCGAGGGCGGGTCCTTGAGGCTGGACACAAACAATGCCACGGCGGCGAGCCCGTGGCTTTCCAGAGCGGCGATCAAATCATCGACCGGTGCTGTATCCGCCGCCTGAACCAGGGCGCGGTAAAACAGCAGCAAAGCGAGCGGGCGATCCTCACGCGTGCGCGCGGCGGTGATCTCATCCAAATCCACTTGCTCGGCGCCGGGCCGGTAGAGCCCCGCCCGGGCGAGTGGCGCCGGCTCGCGCCAGGCCTGCACAGCAGGCGCGCCGATCAGATGGGCGCCGTAGCGCAGACATTCGCTGGCATTCTCGAGACCGCCATGGATGCAGTAGCGCCAGAAACGCTCGCAAGCCTCTGGCGGCAGGGTGGCGCGCCAGGCCAGCTCGCTGTCAGGCTTGTCGTCGCCGGGCAGAAGCGCGAGCGAGATTCCCTTGTCGCCGCACATCTGCGTTAAGCGCTCGACCCCGTAAGGCCAATAACTCTCGCCGCCAAGCACGCGGATGATCACCAGGCGGGCGCCGGAGACGGTCGCCTCGAGCCAATTATCGACCGACAGGTTATGGCTGAGATTCATTAGGTTGGCGAGACGCAGGCTCGGTGCACCTTCCCCCAGTGACGCCTGAGCGCGGGCGAAACAGGCAAGCTCGGTATCGGCAGCCGAGGCGAAGACGATATCACCCGGTGATTGACCGAGATCGACCGCCTCGCCGCCATCGGCGATGCCACCCGGTTGAGCTGCCAGAAGATGCATCTGTTTAGGCCGATAACGCGACGCTAATTGCGTCGCGGTCGAGCGGGCTGAGGCCAATGACGACGAGGCGGCTTTGGCGCGCTTCATCTGTGCCCCAATCACGATCAAAATGGCGCGCGACGCGCGTGCCGACCGCCTGAATAACATGGCGGCGGCGCTTGCCCGGCACATCGACAAAGCCCTTGATGCGCAAAATATCGTGCCTCTCGATGGTCGCGATCAGGCGCGCCTCGAGCGCCTCGGGTTCGGCGATGGGGCCAAGTTCAAGGATAAAACTGTCGAATTCGTCATGATCGTGCTCGCCCTCAAATTCATCGTGGTGCGAGGGCCGCGCGGCCAAATCGTCTTCCGCCGCAGCGGCCAGCCCGAGCAGGATATCGGCATCGATGCGCGCCTGCTCAGCCTCGACGACCTTGACACCGGGGCGTAATTCTCGGGCCAAAAGCGAGCGCGTCTGCGCGCACGCCGCATCGTCGAGTTGATCGACCTTGTTGAGCACCACCAGATCGGCGCAGGAAAGCTGGTCCTCAAACACCTCTTCCAGTGGGCTTTCGTGATCGAGCGCTTCATCGGCTTCGCGTTGCGCCTGCAGGGCGGCCGGGTCGGCGGCAAAGCGGCCATCGAGCAGAGCCGGGCCATCGACCACCGCGACAACGCCATCGACCGTCACCCGATTGCGGATTTCCGGCCAATTGAAGGCGGCGACGAGCGGCTTCGGCAAGGCCAGGCCGGAGGTCTCGATAACGATATGCTCGGGCGCCGGATCGCGCGCCAAGAGCGCCTCGATGGTCGGCACAAAATCATCGGCCACGGTGCAACAAATGCAGCCATTGGCAAGCTCGATAATCTCACCACTTGCACACGCATCGTCGCCGCAGCCACGCAGCAGCGATTCATCGACGCCAAGATCGCCGAATTCATTGATGATCAGTGCGACACGGCGGCCATTCGCTGTTGCCAGGACATGGCGAATCAGGCTGGTTTTGCCGGCGCCGAGAAAGCCGGAAATGACGGTGGTGGGAATCTTACGGCTTTGCATGTCTATTTCTTCTCCGCGCTGGCGGCGAGACGGCGCCAGCCTGTTCCTTCATGGCCGAATTGATAGAGGTCCGGGTGACAGATCTCGGCCAATATTTCCGCCGATTCGACCAGCCGCGGGCCCGGCCGGTTGAAATAGGCGCTGCCGTCAACGGCATAGACCTGGCCGTTTGCCACCGCACTGAGCGCCGCCCAGGCCGGGTCGTCGACCAGGTCTTCGGCTTGCGCCGCCGTTTTCGCCAGATCGTAACCGCACGGCATGAAAACAATGATGTCGGGATCCGCATTGCAGAGATCGGCAAACTCGAATTTCGGCGAATGGGCACCGGCATCGCCCAGTAAATTATTTCCCCCAGCGATGGCGACAAGCTCCGGCAGCCAATTTCCCGCCGCCATCAAGGGATCGCACCACTCGATGGTAGCAACACTTGGCGGCGAACCCGGCATATCCATACCGCCGGCGGCGATGCGCGCAATGCGCCCGGTGAGGGAGCGACAGAAATCATCCGCATCCGTGCCGAGCGCGCGACCGGCCTGGCGAATGCTGGCCCACACCTCGCCGAGCCGCATTGGGCTGAGCGATACAATTTCAACCGGCCCCTGCAAATCCTTAGCCAGCGCGGCCTCGACATCTTTCAGGCTAACGGCGCAGACCTCGCATTGATCCTGGGTCACGATATGTGTCGGCCGGGCGGCGCTGAGCGCATCCATATCGAGTTCGTAGAGACTGACGGCCTGGCCGGCGAAATCGGATATTTGCGCATCAATCTCGGCACTGCTGCCATCCAACGCCAGGCGCGGACGGGTGCAAACAGGCAGCGCCGCGACAGCAGCCGGGTAATCGCATTCGTGCGAGCGCCCGACCAGCCGATCGCCGAGGCCAAGTGCGGCGACAATTTCCGTCGCGCTTGGCAGCAGGCTAACGATGCGAAGATCCGCTGCGCTCATGGCTTGATCCGGAGCGGCAGGCCGGCAGTGATCAGCACCACCTCATCGACGGCGGCGGCAACCGCCTGATTGAGCCGCCCGGCATGGTCGCGGTATTCTCGCGCCAGAGCATTTTCCGGCACGATACCCTGACCAACCTCGTTCGAGACCAGCACCAGGCGGCCCTCAAGGCCGGGTAAGGCGTGCACCAGTCGGCCGGTTTCCTCGCCAATGTCACGCGAAGCCGCCATCAGATTGGCCAGCCACAGGGTGAGGCAATCAACCAGGACCGCTGTATCGGCACGGCAATTTTCCTGTAATGCGGCGACCAGATCGAGCTGTTGTTCAACCGTGCGCCACTTATCGCCGCGCCGCGCCTGGTGTTCCCTGATACGCGCTGCCATTTCATCGTCACGCGGCTCCGCCGTGGCAATGTAGACGCAAGCGCCGTCCGCCGCCGTGAGCAGTTCTTCCGCATAGCGGCTTTTGCCTGAGCGCGCACCGCCCATTACCAGGGTCGTGCGCATCATATCCGTTGATAGCGGCATCATCCTCCCTCCGAGGATCGTTCCGGGGCGACGCCAAGGAGGTTTCCTGGCTTGGGGTCAAAGGCTGGCCCTCACCTTCCCGGCAGCTCGCGCCGCCAGTGGTTTGTAAAGGGGTCTTACCCTGTACAAAAGAGGGTTACCTCGCCGCTTACAGTTGCGGGGGCAGCACCGGAATGGCCCTATATTTTTAAGGGTGTCACCGGCTTCCCTGACTCAACGTCTTGGTGGGAAAACTACTCCATGTGGAGCGCTTTTGCTAGGCGGCAAATTGACGCCGATGACGCACCAATCCATGCGACCGCCGGCGCCATGGAAACAGTCGATGCGGGTGATCGAGAGATTATCAACGGTGAAGGAAAGCGCCTGATCCGGCTCGATGCCAAGCGCCTGGCCGAGCGCCGCGCGGATTGTGCCGCCATGCGCCACGGCAACGATATCGCGCCCGGCATGATGGGCGCTGAGACGCAGCACCGTATCGGAAACGCGCGCCATGACGGTGGCGAAACTCTCGCCATTCGGCACCGCATAATGCGCCGGCGCTATCCAGAAGGGATGATCCTCGCCCGCCCTGTCGGCCGCGACCTCGGCATAGCTCATACCCTGCCAATCGCCGAAACACTGCTCGCCCAAATCCTCTTCGACCAACGGATCGCTCACCGGATGGCCGGCCTCGGCGATGGCGCCCGCGGTTTGATGGGTGCGCTGCAAATGGCTGGTAACCCAAAGTGCGCCCTTGGGCAGCTGCGCCGCCAAGCCTTCAAACGCGTCAACATCCCCGGTATTGGCCGGCACATCGGTATTGCCGTAAAGCCGGCCCTCATGGCTGGTCACCGGCGCATGGCGGATCCACCACCAGCTTGTCACTGTGTTGTCGTTTAATGCATTCATCTAATTGCCGCTAATGTCAGAAGGAAAATAAGCTCGGATATTTGTTGCGTGGCGCCGAGCACGTCGCCGGTATATCCGCCGATCTGGCGGCGCGCAAGAACGCCGACGGCCATGGCGCTGAGGGCGGCAATCAGCAGCGCCACGATGCCGGACCAAGTGAGCAGCAAGACGCATAAAATGGCGGCAATAATGATGCCGGTCCAGACATGCTCGGTCGCCGGCCGCCCGGCGCCGGCGCCGAGGCCGTCGCTGCGCGCCGGATCCATCCAGCACATCATTGCCGGCATCGCCGCGCGCGATGTCGCGGCGGCGCAGATCAAGCCCGACATCACGACGCCAATATCCGCGAGATCAGCGAGCGCGCCAACCTTCGCCGCCAGCACCAATACCAGCACGATGACGCCATAGGCGCCGATCCGGCTGTCGCGCATGATGGCGAGCTTTTTCTCGACATTGTGGCCGCCGCCAAAGCCATCCGCCATATCGGCCAGACCATCCTCATGCAGCGCACCGGTCGCCAGCGCGAGCAAGGCAATGGCGATAACGCCGGCGACCAAATCCGGCAGGCCGAGGCCGGTAGCGATGGCAAATGCCAGCCCGGCAATGATACCGAGCAGCGCACCGACCAGCGGAAAGGCGCGGACCGTGCGCCCGAGCGGCTTCAGCGCGGGCGCGTCTCCGATATCTTCTGCGGTGTCCGCCGCATCTTCAGCCTCATCAAGAAAATCAGGGCGGGCCGTACCGTGCGCCTGCGGCAGGGGAATGCGCGTCAAAAAGCGCAACGCATTTCCCAGATCCTGCCACCAGGCACGGGCGGTAAAATACGCCCTGCGCTCAAATTTTCCCTCGGGCTCCGATTCGAAAGGCATTCGCCCTTGCCTCAGATTTAGTTGTATGGGAATCCTCCCCACCGGTTATAGGACAGCCCGGGCGAAGCGCCAAGCACGCTCGCGCGGGTTACGTGACAAAGGTTAAGATAATTATGAGTAACACTCCCCAATCCCTCCAAGACCTGCACGAGCTGATCGCGGCTGCGCCCGCCGGTGATGAAGATGCGCTTCAGGCGGCGCGGGCGCGCCAAGCCGTGCTTACTAAACCGGCCGGCTCATTGGGCCGCCTGGAACAGATCGCCGAATGGCTGGCGACCTGGCAGGGGCGCCATCCGCCACGTGCTGAAAACATCCAGATTATTGTTTTTGCCGCCAATCACGGCGTTGCGGCGCGCGGTGTTTCGGCCTATCCGAGCGCGGTGACGGCGCAGATGGTGGCTAATTTCGCTGCCGGCGGCGCCGCTATCAACCAGTTGAGCGGCTGGCTCAATGCTTCCCTTACAGTTATTCCCTTGGCCCTCGATACGCCGAGCGGCGATATCACCGAAGAAGCCGCACTTGATGAGGCTGCCTGTCTGGCGGCGTGGCAGGACGGCATGGCGGCACTCGATAGCGAGGCCGATCTGGTTTGCCTTGGCGAGATGGGTATCGGCAACACGACAATTGCCGCGGCCCTATCGGCGGCGCTCTACGGCGGCACGGGCGCCGATTGGGCCGGGCGGGGAACCGGCATCGACGATGAGGGCTTGGCGCGCAAAGCCGACGCCATCGACGCTGCTCTGGCGCGGCACAAAGACCATATCGGCGATCCGCTTGAAGCACTGCGCCGGCTTGGCGGGCGCGAATTCGCCGCCATTGCCGGCGCCACGCTGGTCGCCCGCCAGAGCCGCGTCCCGGTGCTGCTCGACGGTTTCGCCTGCAGCACCGCTGCAGCTCTCCTCCACGCCGTGCGCCCGGATGGCCTGGATCATTGCCTTGTCTCGCACAATTCGGTCGAGCCCGGCCACGCCCGCCTGTTGGAGAAAATCGGCCAGCAGCCATTGCTCGATTTTTCTCTCCGTCTCGGTGAGGCGTCGGGCGCGGCACTGGCAGCCGGGCTGGTGCGCGCGGCGGCGGTAACGCATAACGGCATGGCGACCTTCGAGAGTGCCGGCGTTAGCGGCCCGGCGGCATAGATCGAATAGTTAGAGCAGATTCACGTGGCTTGTCGGATCGCCGGGGCGATTCCGACAAACCATGTTCTGCTCTAGGGCGCTATTCGCCGATCTGATGGAGCAGTCCGCGCTTACGTGCGGATTGGAAAAAAGCCATGAATACGGCAATGCCGAGGGCCAAATAGAGCACGTTCAGGCCTAACGCACGCCACAGTAAATCGTGGCGGAAAACGCCGTCAAACATCACCGCCCGCATGCCTTCAAAAACCAGCGCCGAGGGCAGCGCGGCGGCAATATATTTTAGCCACTCCGGCAAAATCGACATCGGATAGTAGATGCAGCTGACCGGTGCGAAGGCGAAAATCAAAAACCAGGCGAGGCTTTCCGCGCCAAGGCCGAAGCGCAGCACCAGCCCGCAGACCACCAGACCAATCGCCCAGCCCATGATGATGAGATTGAAGAAGAAGGCGATCAGCGGCAGGCCAAGCTCGAAAATGGAAAAATGATAGAGCAGATAGGCAAAGCCAACGGCCGCGCCCATGCCGATCAAGGTGCGCAACAGGCTGATCAGCATCAATGCGAAGATCAGTTCCCATGGCCTGAGCGGGCTGGAAAAGAGATGGCCCAGATTGCGCGACCACATCTCCTCGAGGAACACCAGCGAGAGACCAAGTTGGCCGCGGAACAGCACGTCCCACAAAATCACGCCGGCGAGCAACACGCCGCTGGCCTGGGCGAGCCATGAGCTGTTGGTCAACAGGAACTGCGACACCAGCCCCCACAGGATCATCTGCACAGTGGGCCAATACATCAGCTCCAAAAGTCGCGGCCAGGAGGTGCGCAGGAGATAAAGATGGCGCAGCGCGATGGCGCCGATTCGACCCATCGAAGCGCGCACCGGCCCGCGCTGCACCCGCTCCATCCTCACTGCCCTGCCACGCCCGTGGCCGCGCGGGCAATATCGAGAAAAACTTCCTCAAGCGATTCTCGGCCAAAGCGCGCGATCAGATCGGTCGGGCTGCCGCTATCGACCAGGCGGCCCTGGCGCAGCATGAAAACATGGCCGCAGAGACGCTCAACCTCAGCCATATTGTGCGACGCAAGCAAAATGGTGGCGCCGCTTTTCCGCCGCCAGTTTTCGAGATAGCTACGCACCCAGTCGGCGCTGTCGGGATCGAGCGAGGCGGTTGGCTCGTCGAGCAACAAAAGCTCTGGGTTGTTGATCAATGCCTTGGCCAGGGCGACACGGGTACGCTGGCCGGCCGAAAGTTTACCTACCGGGCGTTTCAGAAATTCGGTGAATTCCAAATCCTCGGCCAATTCCTGGATTCGCCCGCGCACCTTCGCCACGCCGTAAATACGGGCATAAACGGTCAAATTCTCTTTGACTGTGAGACGGTGCGGCAGGTCGACATAGGGCGAAGAAAAATTCATGCGCGCCAGCAGGCGATAGCGGTTACGGGCGAGATCTTCGCCGAAGATGCGGATCTTCCCCGAGCTTGGCAGGACCAATCCGAGCATCATCGCCATGGTCGTCGTCTTGCCGGCGCCATTGCCGCCGAGGAGCGCTGTGACATGGCCGCGCGGCACCGCGAGGCTCAGCCCGTCCACCGCCTGGACCGGGCCGAACCGCTTGCATAGCTTGTCTATTTCGAGCGCGGTTTCTGACATGGCGGATGCACTATGCCGGATCGCGTAGACGAGGCCAATTGTCGTCGCCGCCATTACGGCGCATTATCCGCGCTCTATATTGCTAAAAAGGCGCAATACTGTTGAGCGACACTGTTTCCCGAGATACACAAATCGGCACGATGAACGAAACCGGTCAGGACAGGCTGCCTGAAGCGCGCCATGTGCGCCTCCGCACGCTCATTCTGATCCGCTGGGTGGCGGTGAGCGGCCAGCTTGTCAGCATCCTCGTGATCCATTTTGCCTTGAGCTTTTCGCTGCCGCTGGTGCCACTGCTCGGCGCCGTGGCGCTCTCCGCCGCGATCAACTTACTGGCCACGATCCTGCGCCCGGCGGATTCTCGTCTCAGCGACGGCGAAGCAACACTGTTCCTCGGCTATGACGTTATCCAACTGGCTTTTCTGATCGCCCTCACCGGCGGCCTGGAAAATCCGTTCGCCATTCTTTTTCTTGTTCCTGCCGGCATCTCGGCAACGATTCTTAGATTGCGTTCCGCGGCTGCGATCACCTCTCTGGTGATTATTTGCGCAACCCTTGTTGCCTTTCTCCACCAGCCCCTGCCGTGGCTTGGCATCGCGCCCAGCCTGCCGCCGCTCTACTTGCTGGCCCTCTGGGTCGCCCTGGTGCTCGGCACTTTATTTATCACCGCCTATGCATGGCGCGTCGCCAGCGAGGCGCGGCGCATGGCGAACGCGCTTGGCGCCACGCAAATGGCGCTTTCCGAGGAGCAGAGTCTTTCGGCCTTGGGCGCGCTCGCCGCCGCCGCAGCGCACCAGCTCGGCACGCCGCTCGCGACCATTGCCGTGGTTTCGCGCGAATTGGAAAGCGACCTGCCAGCCAGCAGCCCGCATCTGGAGGACGCCAAACTGCTGGTGAGTGAGGTCGCGCGCTGCCGCGAGATTCTCGGCCGGCTGTCCGCGCTCGGCGAAGGCGAGGAGGTCGAGCCCTTTGGCCGTTTGCCGGTGAGCGGTTTGGCCGAAGCCGCCGCGGCGCCGCACCGCAACGATACCGTCACGCTGGAGGTCATCGCCACGCCATCGGAAGGCTCGGACGCGACCGAGCCAAGTGCGCCCCGGCGGGCGGAAATTTTACACGGCCTCGGCAATGTAATAGAAAACGCCGTACAGTTCTGCACGAATCGAGTTGAAGTCGTGGTGACCTGGGACGATCAATTGATCACGATGGAAGTCATGGACGATGGCCCCGGCGTTGCGCCTTCTGTGTTGATGCGGCTCGGCGAGCCCTATGTGTCATCGCGCCGCAAGAGCGGCCGCATGGGGTTGGGCGTATTTATCGCCAAGACGCTGTTGGAGCGGACCGGCGCGTCGATGTCATTTTTCAACGGTCGCCAGTACGGCGCCCGTATCGTTATCACCTGGCCGCGCCAGGTGCTGGAGGCGCTTAGCGCCGACCAGCGTGATGTTAAGTTGCACGGTTAGGGTTGGGGGCAGAGGTGAACGAGCCTGAGACGGAAGATCAGAAAAGAACGCTTCTGCTGGTCGATGATGACGACGCCTTTCGAAACCGTTTGGTGCGCGCCATGGAAAAGCGCGGCTATGCGGTCACCGCCGCGGGCTCGGTATCCGAAGCGCAGGAAAAGGCGCATGAGGTAAAGCCGGAATTCGCGGTGGTGGATTTGCGCATGCCGGACGGCAGTGGCCTTGATGTCGTCAAAACGCTGCGCCAGGCGCGTGAAAATATGCGCATCGTCATCCTGACCGGATATGGCAACATCGCAACAGCGGTGGCGGCAGTCAAAGTCGGCGCGGTCGATTATCTCGCTAAACCGGCCGACGCCGACGAAATCCACCGGGCGCTGAATGTCGGCGACCGGCCGTTCCCGCCACCGCCGGAAAACCCGATGTCGGCGGATCGTGTCCGTTGGGAACATATCCAGCGCGTGTTTGAGCAGTGCGACCGCAATGTTTCAGAAACGGCTCGCCGCCTCAATATGCACCGCCGCACATTGCAGCGCATTCTCAGCAAGCACTCACCGCAGGAACAGAAACCGGAATAGGGCGCGAATTCGCTTTTAAATTCTAGGAAGCGACGCCAACCTGGCGTCCGGCGTTGGCGGTGGATTCGAGCAGGGTTTCGACGATGCGGCCCTGGAACAATCTAATCCCGACCATTTGGCCCCACTCGATACTTTCCTTAGTATCGCAGCGGCACAGGATCACATTGTAAAGCCCCCGTTCTATGTACCACTTCCAGATAGAGTCTCGGGCACTGGTGGACGCATGTTCAGAGTGAGGAAAACGTAGGTTTTAATAACCCTGTATTTCCGCCATTTTGATACACTATCTATATGATTATATGGGATATTCAATAGATTGTTAAGTTTCTAGAGATAGCATAGAGTTGCATAGAGTTTCAGTCTCAACGTAGCAATTTCGCGGCAATTTTATGATCCTCACTGACAAGGCCATCCGAAGCAGCAAATCACGCGATAGTGTTTATCGGCTTAGAGAAGTCGGCGGCGGCGTTAGGGGCTTTGGGGTCACCATAGCCCCGGCCGGGTCTAAGACATTTTTCCTTGGATACACGGCCCCCGGATCAGGGAAGCGCACGCAAATCAATCTAGGGCGTTATCCTGCAACGGGTCTCAAAGACGCACGCCAAAAGGCCTACGAGGCCAGAGAAGCCTTAAATTGCGGGATCGACCCCCGTGAAGAGGCAGAGAAACTGGCGCGGCAAAAGAATGCCTTGGAAAACCGGGGTAGCATAACTGAGCTCTTCGACCTCTACATTCGTGACCTCGAGCTTGATGGCAAGCGTTCGGCGCTAGAAGTTCGACGGATATATGGGAAGGACATAGAGCCAGTCATTGGTGGCAAGCTGGTCGCCGCTGCGGTGACCACAGATGACGTGCTTGACGTGCTGACACCAATCGTACGCCGTGGCTCACCTGCTCACGCCGATAATGTTCGGGCGTACCTTAGGGCAGCCTTTGAACTTGGAATCCACGCCAAGAACATATCCAGGTGGCGGGGGCAGATTCCGGACTTTGGTATCGAGCACAACCCTGTCGCCACCACACGGCGAGCCCTCAATCGAAAGCCGGTTGGAACCCGAGTACTGGATTGGTCGGAGGTAAGCGCCATCTGGTCATTTAACGGCCTGTCCGCCCCTTCCCGAATGGCGCTGCAGTTTCTCATAGCGACCGGCCAGCGGGTCGAGGGGCACTGTCAGACCAAATCAGCTTGAGCCGGGCAGGGAAGCTTCATAGTCTTTTGCGATGCAAAACCCCTTTCGATATTTCAACAGCTCACCCGAGATAATTCGC
>JABIXB010000150.1 GCA_018666805.1 Rhodospirillaceae bacterium
AGATGCCTTTTGCCATGCCTGCGGCGGCAATTTGATCGGCGAATATGTGCGCCTTCGCCAAGCCGACTTGGTGGGGCGGCCGATCTGGCTACATATCGGCCCCTGTTTGGCGCATTTCGCGTCGCTGCGCCGGCGTACCGCCGAGGCTCGCCTGAACTAACACCGGGTGGGTTTACCGGTATTGCCCGGTATTTTTAGGCATTGTTCGCCATGATTTCGAGGCGGCGGCTGAATCGCTCGAAAGGCTCAGCCTTGTCTCCTGCATAAACAGCAAGGATAGCGAACCATGACCAAATCCATCAAATGCGCAGACCTTTTTCCCGGTTGCGACTTTCACGCCGAAGCCGAAAGTGAGGAGCAGGTGCTGCAAAAAGCAGCCGAGCATGCCGCGTCGATACATAATGTCACCGAGCTTACCGACGAAATCGTGGCCAAAGTCAAAGGCGCGATTCGCGATACGGCGGCGGCGGCGGGGTAAAAGCGGCGCGGGCCGCTAGGAAGTGCTCGCCGCTTCATTCGCCTGTCCGGACAATGCCGGCAAATATATTTTGATCACCGTCCCGGCGGCGGTTTCGATTTCGCTGTCGATGTGCACCGCGCCGCCGGACTGCTTGGCAAAACCATAGACCATGCTGAGGCCGAGCCCCGAGCCCTTGCCGACATCCTTGGTGGTGAAGAACGGCTCGAAAACGTGGCTGAGCGCTTCTTCGGCAATGCCGGTACCGGTGTCTGAAACGCTGAGCATGGCATAACGGCCAGGCTCCAACTCCAGCTGAGCGGCCTCTGCCTCATCCTCGAGCACGAAATTCACCGTCGTTATCATGAGCACCCCGCCGTCCGGCATGGCGTCGCGCGAATTGATCGACATGTTGAGAATCGCATTTTCCAATTGCGACTGATCGGCGCGGCATTGCCACAGATCCGGCGGGCCCTCGCAATGAATTTCAATTGTCTCTCCGAGCGAGCGGCTCAGCATATCCAGCATATCCAAGATCAATTTGTTGAGATCGATGGGTGTCGGGAGCAACGCCTGTTTGCGTGAGAAAGAGAGCAGCCGTTGGGTCAGGGTCGCGCCGCGCTCGGAGGCTTTCAAGCCGCGCTCGATAATCTCGTTTACCGCACCATTGCCCTCCACATGGTCGCCGATCAATTCCAAATTGCCCATGATCACCGCCAGAAGATTATTAAAATCGTGTGCAATACCGCCGGTGAGTTGGCCGACGGCTTCCATCTTCTGCGATTGGCGAAGACGCTCCTGTGCCTCGCGTTGCGCTGTCACATCGGTATTAATGGTACCGACGCCAACGACCTTTCCCGTCCCGTCGCGGACGGGGAATTTTGTGATGATGATGGTATGCAGAGTATCGTCGGCAAAAGGAATATCGCGTTCGCGCTCGCAGGTAAAATCGGCCGCGATCACTTTCTGATCTTGACCGACGTAGAGATCGGCAAATTCTTTGGGATAAATATCGTGCGACGTTTTGCCGATAACCTCGGCAGCGGAAACCCCGTACCACTCTTCGAATTTTGAATTTACAAGCTGAAACCGGCCCTCCAGGTCTTTCAGGAAGATGGCGGCGGGAGAATTTTCGATGATGCCGCGGAAACGCTCCTCGCTCTCCTGAAATGCCATCTCCGCTTGTTTGCGCTGGGTGGTGTCACGTGCCGTCCCCTCGATGCCGAGCACCTCGCCGTTTACCCCCATCCACGCGCGGGAATTGGTCGAGACCCAGACGATATGCCCGTCTTTGTGTCTGACCGCGATTTCATAGCCGCGAATATTGCCTCCGCTCTCTTTAAAGGCCTGGATGTACGTATTCCGGCCATCGGGTTCGGCGTAGAGGTCGCCGAGATTGCGGCCAATCAATTCTTCGCTTGAGTAGCCGAGAAGCTCGTCCACCGAGGCAGAAGCCATGACGATACTGCCCTCTTTATCGGTGCGGAAAAATGTATCGACCATATTGTCGAGGATATTGCGATAAAGCGCTTCGCTTGCGCGCACCGCCTGCTCGCTTTCGAGCAGTGCCCGCTCGGAATTTTTTCGCTCGGTAATATCGCGCGCGATGGCGAGGATCGACGGCTTGCCGCGATAGCTGTATGGGCAGGCTTTCGTTTCGGCGATCAAAACCGTTCCGTCAGCGCGGATGAGGCGGATTTCGCGGCTTGGAGTCTGAACGCCCTGTTCCAGCAATTGCGCAAAGCGGAGCCTCGCCATTTCGTGATAGTCGGGATGCAGGAGGGACAGGACCGAGGTGCCGACAAGCTCTTCCTGGGATTCCATTCCGAGCGCATGCGCGGCATAGTCGTTGCAATCGACAATGACGCCGTCGGTGAATATCCAGATCAGATCCTGGCTGAGGTCGGCAAGAGTGGTGCGCCGCTCTTCACGTTCGCGCAGCTCCACTTCGGCCTGTTTGCGTGCCGTGATATCGCTGTTCGTTCCGACCATGCGGATCGGCTGGCCGTGCGAATTGCGCACTGCCCGGCCAACGGAGTGAATCCAGATATAGGCGCCGCTCGGCAGGCGATAGCGATATTCTATATCGTAAGGCGTGTCATGTTCGAGGTGGTCGCGAACCGCTTGGACGACTCGATTGCGGTCGTCAAGGTGATGGTGCGCCGCCCAGGGATTATCCTCATCCTCAATATCGAAATGTTCCACCAACTCATCTTCGCCGCGGCCGAACAGGCGCTGATGCCCGGGCGAGCTCCAGAATTCACCGGATTCCAAATCCCAGTCCCATATCGCCGAGCCCGTCGCCCACGCCACAAGGCGAAACTGTGCCGTGGCCTCTTTAACGGGCTCATTTTTGTTGTTTAAACGAACCAAGGATATGCGCTCCTGATGTTGGCGAAATCAGCTATGAAAATGGGTTGCAGAATTCTTCGGAGATGATCTCAAACGCCACAGAATGGCATTAATATCAACCGGAACGCTCGTATTTTATCGCTCGCGATGACCTCATTTTTATTGCTTGTTTTTAAATCTATTGGCGATGGACGCGTGCGTCGCCATTGCTATGCAAGTTTATGCAACGCGGTAATTTCGTTTCAGCGCTTCATTGTGATATATATTGTGTCTCGGGAGCGGGAGCCCTACCACATTTGGTATATTTCAAAACAATACCAATTTATTGTTTTAAAACAATTACTTAGTTTTTGGGCTTTAGACACAGGCCGCCGCGGCATCGATTAGGCGCCGCGCATAGGGGCCGAGGCCGATTTCGGGCGCGATGCGGTTGGGGCAGAAGCTGAAGGCAAGTTTACTCGCCGGGTCGGCGAAACCGAGCGCGCCGCCAACGCCGAGATGGCCGAACGAGTCCGGGTTGTCGTTGAATTTGGCGAATTCGTTGTTGAGCATGAAGCCGTAGGACATGCGCACATCGAGGCCGACCGCGTCGAGGCAGGCCCATTGCTCGCGCCGGATCCAATCGATCGCACCTTTCTCGATCAAGCGCACGCCATCGATCTCACCGTCATTGACGAGCGCGGCATAGAAGCGCGCCACCGCGCGGGCATTGCCATGGCCGTTATAGGCCGGCATCTCGAGGCGGCGGAATTTATCGCTGTTGAAATCCTCTCCGTCCCTGATCGGCAGCGGCACCCAATATTTGCCGTTGAGCGTATCGAGGTCGAGGAACATTTCGGTCCAGGGGTCGGGGCTCGGGTGGACGATATCGGCGCAGCGCGCCAGCTCGGCATCGCCCAGGCCAAAATAAAATCCGCCGCCGAGCGGCTCGAATATTTCCTCGCGCACAAACCGGCCAATCGATTTACCGCTGACACGGCGCACCAGCTCACCGGTAAGGTGGCCGAGGGTGAAGGTGTGGTAGCAGCCCTCTTCGCCGGGCACGCTGATCGGCGCCGCGTTTTCAATCGCCTGCACCATGGTATCCCAGTCATAGGCGCCGCCCGGCGCGACGCCGAGCACACCCGGCAGGCCGGCCATGTGGGTGACGATATGGCGGATGGTCGTCGTCTCCTTGCCGGCGCGGGCATATTGCGGCCAATAATCGGCGACCAATTTATCGAGCTCTATCTCGCCGCGCTCGGCCAACATTAGGAGGGCGAAAATGGCGAAGGGTTTGCCGACCGAAAACATGCAGGCGATGCTGTCCTCAAGCCATGGTTTGCTGCGCGCTTCGTCGCAATGCCCGGCCCAG
>JABIXB010000151.1 GCA_018666805.1 Rhodospirillaceae bacterium
ACGCGTGGCCCGGCGATTTGCCCCTCTTTGGTGACATGGCCGACCAGGAGCAAAACCGAGCCCGAACGCTTGGCGTGGCGGATCAGCTCCTGCGCCGCGCCGCGCACCTGGGAGACGGTGCCGGGCGCCGAATCGAGGGTATCGAGATACATTGTCTGGATCGAATCGACGACGATCACATCGGCCTGCTCAGCCGATTCCAGGCCGGTCAAAATATCGCGCACGCTGGTCGCGGCGGCGAGTTGCACCGGTGCTTCGGCGAGGCCGAGGCGGGCCGCGCGCAGGCGGATCTGGCCGATCCCCTCCTCACCTGAAATATAGGCGCAACGCACGCCATTGGCGGCCAGCGCGCCGGCGGCCTGTAACAACAGGGTGGATTTGCCGATGCCGGGATCGCCGGCCAAGAGCACGCTCGAGCCCGCCACCAGGCCGCCGCCGACCACCCGGTCAAGCTCGGCGATACCGCTGGCGTGGCGCGCCACTTCGTCGTGGCTCCCGGCGAGGCTGACAAAATCGAGCTTGCGCCCCCTGCCCTTGCCGAGGCCCTTGGGCGCCGCCTCGCGCGGCTTTTCTTCCGTGATGCTGTTCCAGGCGCCGCAAGCGTCGCACTTGCCGGCCCACCGCGGCCGGCTGGCGCCGCAGGATTGACAGACAAATCTGGGATCGGTGCGGGCCAACGAGTTTCCTACCCTAGTTTAATGTGCGTGCCGGGCGTCTGAATGAGTTATCGCGATTCGGTGTGTGATTTTACCCGCGCTTGCCCCGTCTTGGGTAATGGAATTGGTCTTATCCGGCATCAGCCGAACGGTTTCCACATTAAAATCAGTTTTGGCAACACCGTGAGCGCCGCCAACAGGGCGATGAACATGGCGGCGGCGATCAGCACGCCGAAATAAATCGTCGGATTGAAGTTGGAAAACACCAGAATGACGAAGCCAATGATGATCGTCAGCGTGGTGTAGAACACCGCTTTGCCGATACTGGAATGGCAGATGCGCATGGTCTCCACATAATCCTTCGTTTGCGCATATTCTTCGCGGAAGCGGTAGATATAGTGAATGCCATTATCGACCGCGATACCGATGGTAATGGCGGCGATGGTGATGGTCATCATGTCCATCGGAATTTTCGCCCAACCCATGACGCCCAAAACCACGCCGGCGCCGAGCAGATTTGGCAAAATGCCGATAATCGCCAGCGGAATCGAGCGGAACAATATCAGGAACATGATCGCAATCCCCAGCATCACCACGCCCAGGGTTTTGATCTGCGAGGAGAACAGGCTCTGCAGCATGTTGTTGTAGAGCACCAGAAGCCCGCTCAGGGTCACTTCCTCGGCCTTGAATTCGAGCTTCTCGCCCATGTCGCGGCGCACTGTCTCGAGTAACTGCTTGCGGCGTAAATCCGGTTTCGAATCAAGCACGCGGGCGAACAGCCGTGCCTCGTTGGCTTCGATCGAGACATAAGGATCGATCATGTCCTTTCTGACTTCGGCCGGTATTTTGGTATAGAGCAGCGCCAGCAGCATGGCGTCGAGCTCCTCGCCGATAGCGTCTTCCGCAACCCGCACCGCAGAGGCGAGCGACAGCACCTTGCCGATTTCGGGCAGACCTTCTAGATAGTCATGCACTTCCTTGATGCGCTGGACCTTGTCGGGGGTAAACCAATATTCCGGCGCGTCGGCCATCGATTCCGCGTATTCGAGCTCTAATTGCCGCTCGTATGGGTCCATTTCCGCGAGTTCCTCGGGCGTGAAGAAATCGTCGGGTTCATCGGGAAATTTTATCAGCACTTCGAGCGGCGTCGTGCCGCCGAGCTTGTCGTCGATTAGTTTGAGGCCCTGATAGATTTCCGTGTCGTCGCTGAAATAGTTGATGAAACTGTTTTCGACGCGCAACTGGCTGATTCCCGCCGCGCCCGCAACCGTCAAGACTGCCGCCAACAGCAGAATCTTGTTGCCCTGAGTCTCGGTCAGACGGGCGAGATAGGCCGGCAAGAGAAAGCGGTCGCTTTTGACGGCGGGCACGGATTTGGTTTTTCCCATCACGATCAGAAGCGTCGGGAACAGGAGGAACGAAGTGGCAAATGTCACCGCCAAACCGGCGCTCATCATCCAGCCGAAATCGATCACCGGCTTGATGTCGCTCACGACCAGCGAGCCAAAACCGATGATGGTGGTCAGCGCCGTATAAAGACAGGGTTTCACCATCTTGTGGGTGGTGGTTCTGACCAGCGCCACCTGATCGTCATCCGGGTGATCCTGGCGAAGCTGGCGGTAGCGCACGATCAAGTGAATGTTCATCGAGATGGTGATGATCAGCATCAGGGCGAGAAAATTGGAGGAGATGACGGTGACGTTCCAACCTGTCACGCCGAGCACGCCCATCATGATCAGGCCGGCGTAGAAGCAGCTGAGGAGCGGCAACACGATCCAGCGTAATTTGCGGAAGATGACGGTCAGAACAATGATGAGAAACGCGAGAACGCCGCCGCCGAAGATGGTCAAATCGTTGCGCACGAATGTCACCATATCGTCGGTAATCATCGGCAAGCCGCCGAGATACAATTCGGCACCGGCGCGGTACGGCTCGATGATGTCCCTGATCTGCGCGATATCATGGCTGCGCTGCTCGTTTAACGCATCGCGCGTCTGAATATATTCCGCTTCGATGCCTTTCAGGGTTTGCGATTCTTTGGCCGAGAGGCCGGTGTCCCGTTTTTTGGCACGCAGGTCATTTCGGGATTGCCCGAGAGCGTTGTACGCTTGGTCCTCGACCAGTCCCAACAGCAAGGCGGTGGTCCCGCCGTCCGCACTCAGGATGAGCTCGCTGTATATCGGACTGTTGAGCATCTCCTCCTTGGCCCGGCCCGGGTCGATACCACCCTTCTCCAGGCTTGGGACATCGTTGATCATTTCGGTGAAGGATTGGTCCGAGCTCTTTAAGAGGGGGGCATCGAGAATCGTGAATACCGAGTCCACGCTGCCGACTTTCCGGAGTTCTTCACGGAGCTGCTTCAAGGTCTCCAACGATGGGTCGGAGAAGAGGTCCTGGTCGGGGGTGTACGTCACGATGAGCAAGTCGGCGCTCGGATATCGCTCGTGCATTTTCCGGAATGTCTGAAGGTCTACATCGTCTTCCAGCAACAATGAATCGGCCGAGGCGTCCAACCTGAAGTCTTTTGCGTAGTAAGCGAAGAACACCAAAACCGCGAGCAGTGCGACCAGGACCAGCTTTGGATGGCGCAGCACCAAAGTGTCATAGGCCTGGGCGACTTGAGACGTCATCGGGTTTCCTCTTTGAGCAATGCCTGTTCAGCCTGGTGAAACACCTGGTGAAACACCTGGTGAAACAATGGCATTGGCCCAATGTGTGTATTCTTTCGCGGCAACATTCATTCAGCCGCTATCCGCTGTTTGCCGTCTTCAACATAAAGACGCCGGTAGCGTTGGCCGAGCATGGTTAATATTTCGTAACCAATTGTTCCGGCATCGGCGGCAAACCTATCAACAGGATAGGGGCCGCCGATCAAATCGACCGCAGCACCCGGATGGGCGTGCGCTTGAGGAATGTCGGTGACGTCAAGCGTGATCATATCCATCGATACGCGCCCAACGACTGGTGCCCGGGCGCCTCTGATATAGCCACAAGCCTGATTTGCGGCCTGGTTGCTGGCGCTACGTAAGTAACCGTCGGCATAACCGACGGGCACGGTCGCAATTCGACTCGGCCGCTCTGCAACGTGCGCGGCACCGTAACCAACGCTCCGAGAGCTGTCAACGCGCCGCACTTGCAAGATTTTTCCTTGTAAACGAACGACTTCCGACATCGGGTTGGGCTGATCGGGGGTCGGATTCAGGCCGTATAGAGCGGCCCCGGGACGGGCCAAATCAAAGTGATATTCAGGCCCGAGAAAAATTGCCGATGAGTTGGCCAGGCTGGCTTTGCTATTCGCCGTGTGCGCGCCGAGCGATTCGAGCGCCACCTTGAATTCCGCCAATTGGGCAGCGTTCATGGCGTGGCCGGGCTGTTCGGCACAGGCCAAATGGCTCATGACATAGGCGATATTGAGCCCCGCCAGACGCGCGGGCTCGGCCACCAGGCGCGCCACCTCGTCGGGCGGCAAGCCAAGGCGCGACATGCCGGTATCGACGTGCAGCACCGCCTTTTCGCCTTCACCCGCATTGCTCCGGGCGCGCCAGGCGTCGATTTGACCGAGATCGTTCAGCACCGGAATGAGCCGGTGGCGCGAATATTCCGCCGCATCTTGCGCGCTGGGGCCGAAAAAGACGTAAATCCGGCCCTCGGGCAGAATCGCGCGCAGCGCAATGGCTTCATCGAGCGAGGCAACGAAAAATTCGCGGCAGCCGGCTTTGTGCAGCGCCGGCGCGACCGCGGCCATGCCGAGGCCGTAGGCATTGGCCTTGATCACGGCGGCGGCCAGGGCTCCGCCCTTCAGGCGCGCGCCGAGCGCACGCCAATTGGCGGTGATGGCGTCGAGATTGATGGTAAGATGAGCGCCCGCGAAGGCGGTGGCCGGCATCGTCGGGGCTAACCGGATTTAGCAGACACTAGAACGGCGCATCGTCAGACGTCTGGCTATGCGTGCGGTCATAGTCGCCGAACCGGGTGAGGTATTCATTGAACGTCATCTCGACCTTGCCGATCGGACCATGGCGCTGTTTGGCGACGATAACTTCCGCCAGATTATGCACCCGTTCCATCTTTTCCATCCACTCGGCATGTTCCGCCGTGCCGTCTTCGGGCTGTTTGCGGGCAAGATAATATTGCTCGCGGTAGACGAACATGACGACATCGGAATCCTGCTCGATCGAGCCTGATTCGCGCAAGTCGGACAATTGCGGCCGCTTGTCGTCGCGCTGCTCGACGGCACGCGAAAGCTGCGACAGCGCGATCACCGGCACATTCAATTCCTTGGCCAAAGCCTTCAGCCCCTGGGTGATCTCGGAAACTTCCTGCACCCGGTTGTTGAGGCGCGCGCTGCTCGACGGGCGCATCAGCTGGAGATAATCGACGACAATCAGAGACAGGCCGTGCTGGCGCTTAAGGCGGCGCGCGCGGGCGCGCAAGCCGGCCACGGTAAGCGCCGGGGTATCATCGATATAGAGCGGCATGCTCTCGATTTCCTGGCTGGCGCGGACAACTTTGCTGAAGTCCGGGTCGCTCAATTCGCCGCGCCGCAATTTTTCCGACGAGATTTCCGAGCGCTCGGCCAAAATCCGTGTCGCCAACTGCTCGGCCGACATTTCGAGCGAGAAGAAGCCGACCTGGGCGCCATGTTCGGCGGTGACATTGCCGTGTTCGTCTTTCTCCTGGCGAAAGACGCTGGCGGCATTGTAGGCGATGTTGGTGGCAAGCGCGGTTTTACCCATGCCAGGACGGCCGGCGAGGATGATCAGATCGGACTGGTGCAGGCCGCCCAAGAGCTTATCCATATCGATGAAGCCGGTGCTGGCGCCGGAGAGATTGCCGTCGCGCTTGCACGCCTGGGTGATCATATCGACGGCAACGCTGACCGGTTTGTGGAACGGCTGGAAGCCGCCGTCGGCGCCGCCATCCTCGGCCAGGTTAAAAAGCTTCTGCTCGGCGTTTTCAATTTGCGTCGTGGCGCCTTCGTCGAGCGAGGCGTCATAGGCCTCATTGACCATGTCCTCGCCGATGCCGATGAGATCGCGCCGGAGCGCCAAATCGAAAATGGCGCGGCCGTAATGCTCGGCATTGATGATCGTCACCGCCGAGCCGGCGAGGCGGGCAAGATATTGCGCGCCGCCGACATCCGAGAGCGAATCGTCATTGTCGAAATAATGTTTGAGCGTGACCGGGCTGGCGATCTGACCGCGCTCGATCATCTTCAGGACGGCTTCGAAAATGCGGCCATGTACCGGCAGATAGAAATGCACCGCTTCAAGAAAGGCGGCAACATGATTGACGGCTTCGTTATTGATCAGAATGGCGCCGAGAAGCGCCTGCTCGGCTTCAAGGTTGTGCGGCAGCGTACGATAGGTCGGCAGTTGACCGTCTTCGTTCTGCAGGGGGGTTATCGCCGTGTTCGTTGCCATGTTCGTCGCCATGTGATGCTTATACATCAAAGCGGCGGCGAAGTGTTATCACAGCGTCTGAGCGGCGAAAAATAACAAGGACAGAATTGTGGTAATGGCGGGGATAAGTCGTGAAACGACTTAATCAGAGCGGGTTGGCGCGCTTCCAATCGACCATATAGTCGCGCGTCAGCGGCGCCGCTTCCTGGTCGCGCGCGATTTGGAACTGGGCGATCATATGATCCTGGCGGCGAAACGCGGTTTCGGCGCCGGCGAGATAGAACTCCCACATGCGGCAGAAGCGTTCGTCATAGATTTCCTTCACCTTGTCGCGGTTGGCGCGAAAATTAATCGACCAGTGTTTCAAGGTTTCGGCGTAATGCAGGCGCAGGAATTCGGCGTCGAGCACTTTCAACCCGGTGCGCTCAAGGGCGGCGAATATTTCCGACATCGATGGCGTATAGCCGCCCGGGAAAATATATTTGCGCAGCCACGGATTGGTCACGCTGGGGCCGTCCCAGCGCGCGATGGTATGCACCACCGCGACGCCGTCTTGCTTCAGCAGGGACTTCAGCTTGTTGAAGAAATCAACGTAATAACTGACCCCGACATGTTCGAACATGCCGACCGAAACAATCCGGTCATAGCTGCCGGTTTCGAGCCGGTAATCGCGTAATTCGAAGCGCACCTGATCGCTGGTGCCGAGTTTTTTCACGCGCTCCGTGGCGTAGGCCTGTTGTTCGGTGGAGAGCGTGAGACCGGTCACGTCGGCGCCCGCCTTCTGATTTAAATAGATCGCGAGTCCACCCCAGCCGGAACCGATATCGAGTGTCTTGAGGCCCGGCCGGTCAAATACCAGCTTGGCCGCAAGATGGTGCTTCTTGGCCAATTGCGCCTGCTCAAGGCTGTCATTCGGAGTTTCGAAATAGGCGCAGGAATATTGCCGGTCGCTGTCGAGGAAGTGATCGAACAGGCCGTCGGAAAGGTCGTAATGGTGGGCGACGTTTTTGCGCGATTTGCCGATTGGATTGTGCTGCTGAATAGGCCGCACCAGCGGCGTCAGCCAGTTGCGTATCTTAATGACTTGGTTGGCTTCGAGCCTGTTGAGATTAGCGCCGACCAAATCGATAAGGTCGATGATCCCGCCGCCATCCTCCATGGTGAGGGTGCCGTCCATATAGGCTTCACCCACGACCAGGCGCGGATTCCAGAAGAGTTTGTAATGGAGCGCCGTGTCATGCAGGCGGATGGTGACTTCCGGCCCCGGCGTGCCGGAAAATTCGTGCCGCTTGCCACGCGCATCAATGATGCGCAGCGTACCCCAACTCATTAATGGTTTGAACAGAACCCCGCATAGCATGGCGTCGCTCCAGGCGGCAAAATTTAGCCGTCCGCGTTGTCCGCCTCATCAGCGTCTGTTGCGGTTTCTTCAGCATTTTCTGCGGCGTCTGCTTCAGCCTTTGCTGTGGCCTTTGCATCAGCCTCTGCTGCGGCCTTTGCTGTGGCCTCTGCTTCGGCCTTTGCTGCTGCCTCTGCGACAGCCTCTTCAGAATCGGCCATGCTCTGCAGTTCTTTTTCAGGCGCCTCGAACACCGATTCCGCCGCTTTTGCTGCTGCTTCCGCTTCAGCCTGTTCGTCGAGCGCTTCCTGTTCATGCGCCGGCAGAATGGAACCGCCCTCGGCCTGAATTTTGGCTTCCTCTTCCGAGCGCGCCACATTGGCCCGCACCGTAACGATCACCTCGGGATGAACCGCCACGCGGACCTCGAAGATACCAAGTGTTTTGATCGGCCTGTCGAGGCGCACCTGCTGACGCTTGATATCGATGCCCGAAGCAATAATCGCATCGGCGATGTCTTTCGCCGTCACGGAGCCATAAAGCTGCAGCGTGTCACTGGCCTGGCGGATAAGCACGAAATCCCGGCCCTCGACGGATTCGGCATCGGATTCGGCGCCGCTGCGGCGCTCATCATTGAGTTTCTCCAGCGCCTCGCGCTCATGCTCAAAGCGTTGCTTGTTTTCCTCGGTGGCGCGCAGCGCCTTTTTCTGCGGCAACAGATAATTGCGCGCATAACCGTTCTTGACCTGAACGATTTCGCCCAGTCCGCCAAGTCTTTCGATACGCTCAAGTAAGATGATATCCATGGGTAACGGCTCCTCGGTGGGCGCGTTCCGCCGGCTTGGATGTTGAGGTCCAGGCCGGCCAAGCGCTGCCGCTGCGGCTATTTAATTATTTCACAACGTAGGGCAAAAGCGCCAGATGCCTGGCCCGCTTGATCGCCCGTGCCAGCTCGCGCTGTTTCTTGACCGACACGGCGGTAATACGGCTCGGCACGATCTTGCCGCGTTCAGACAAAAAGCGCGACAGCATTTTGGTGTCTTTATAATCGATTTTTGGCGCGTTCGCGCCGCTGAACGGGCAGGATTTACGGCGCCGGAAAAACGGCCGACGGGGAAAGGATACCGACGGCAAACCACCGCCACCAGCGCCACCGCCACCGCCACCGCGTGGCCCGCCACGGTCCGAATAACCGCCGCCGCCGCGGCCTTCTGACGTATCTGTCATTGTTCTGCTCCGCTCTTCTTAACTGTCTGTTTTCTAACTGTCTGTTTTCTCTGTGCCGCTCTCGGCGCCGCTCTTGTCGCCATCGTCAGCAGCCGCTGCCGGCTTTTCCGATTCCGCCGCGGGCTTGTCTGCCGCCGCTGCTGGCTTTTCCGATTCTGCCGCGGGCTTGTCAGCCGCCGCTGCTGGCTTTTCCGATTCTGCCGCAGGCTTGTCAGCCGCCGCCGCCGGCTTATCCGATTCTGCCGCGGGCTTGTCTGTTGCCGCCGCTTGGCGGGGCGCATCACGCGGGCCATCGCGGCGGCCTTCGCCACGCTCGCCGTCGCGGCTGCGGTATTCACCGCGGCCACGGCTATCGCGCGATCCCTTGGAGGCCATCACCACGGAAGGCTCGGGGTCAAGCGCGTCGACGCGGATGGTCAAATAGCGCATGACATCTTCATTGATGCGCATATTGCGTTCCATCTCGGCGATGGCTTCCGCCGGCGCATCGATCTGCATGTGCAGATAGTGGCCCTTGCGGTTCTTCTTAATCTTGTATGTCAGGCTACGCAGACCCCAATATTCGGTCTTCGCAACTTCGCCGCCCTTGTCGCGGACAATTTCCTGAAATTGTTCCGACAGGCCGTCGACTTGTTGGCCGGAGATATCCGGACGTGCAATTAACGTGCTCTCATAGAGCGGCATGTGGAGGTTGCTCCTCAAAGTCCCTAAACAAATGGCTCGACTCGTGCATTAAATACACGGAAACCGCCGCTAACACTCTGTTCGCAGCGCTGCCGAGGCGCCGCACTATACAGGATTGCCCAAGCCACGCAAGGGCATTGCTAGAGCCACGCAAGGGCGCTTGACAGCGCGCCTGGGGCAGTCAACCTTGGCCCGGTTTTCGGGCACTATTATAGGAGATTTACCGGCCGTGCGGCGCGCATTCATATTTCCCGGGCAGGGATCCCAAAAAGTGGGCATGGGGCAGGACCTTCAGCGGGCGTTTGGCGCCGCGCGCGAGGTCTTTGAAGAGGTCGATGAGGCGCTCGGCGAAAAGCTCTCAACGATCATATTCGAGGGGCCGGAAGAGGCGTTGCGCCTGACGCGCAATACCCAGCCGGCCTTGATGGCGATGTCGATGGCGGTTGTCCGCGTGATCGAGCGCGAAAGCGGCAAAAAGATCGCCGATCTGGCGCAGGCGCTCGCCGGACACTCATTGGGCGAATATTCCGCCCTGGCAGCGGCCGGCGCGCTCTCCCTCAGCGATGCAGCCCGCCTGCTGCGCCTCCGCGGCGACGCCATGCAGCAGGCGGTACCGGTTGGCGAGGGCGCGATGGCGGCTTTGCTCGGCGCCGATATACCGTTGGCCGAGGAAATAGCTGGCGCCGCAGCGGGCGGCGAGGTCTGCGGCCTTGCCAACGACAATGCGGTTGGCCAGGTGGTTCTGAGCGGTGCCAAGCCGGCGATCGACCGTGCGGTTGCGCTGGCCGGTGAAAAAGGCGTCAAAAAGGCGGTTCTGCTGCCGGTAAGCGCGCCTTTTCACTGTGCAATGATGGCGCCGGCGGCTGAAATAATGGCAAACGCGCTGGCGGCAACCGAATTAAACCCGCCAATGGTGCCGGTATTTGCCAATGTGAGCGCCGCTCCGGTGCGCGAGCCCGACGAAATCCGTGATCTCCTGGAGCGTCAGGTGACGGCGATGGTGCGCTGGCGCGAATCTGTGCTGGCGATGGGCGCTGCGGGCGTCGGGCAGTTGGTCGAGGTCGGTGCGGGAAATGTGTTGAAGACGCTGACGCGGCGTATCGACCGTGAGTTGGAGGCGCTTGCCGTCGGCACGGTCGAGGAAATAGATCAATTTTTACGGGCTTTGTAAGTGAGGGAATGCGGCGATGTTTGATCTAACGGGAAAACGGGCATTGGTCACCGGCGCGACAGGCGGGATCGGCGCGGCGATTGCCGCGGCGCTCCATGCGCAGGGTGCGGATCTGGTGCTTTCCGGCAGCCGAGCCGAGATATTGGCTGAAAAAGCGGCGCAATTGGGCGCGCGCGCGCATGCGATACCGTCCGACCTGAGCCATGCCGACGCGGCAGCGGGCCTGTTGAAGGCCGCGGTGGAGACGCTTGACGGGATCGATATTCTCATCCATTGCGCCGGTATTACGCGCGACAATCTCGCCATGCGGATGAAGGACGAGGAATGGCAGCAAGTGATCGACGTCAATTTGAGCGCCGGTTTCCGCCTCGCCCGGGCGTCCCTGCGGCCCATGATGAAAGCGCGTTGGGGGCGGATTCTGTTCATTACCTCGGTCGTCGGCGCGACCGGAAACCCCGGCCAAGCCAATTACGCCGCCTCCAAGGCCGGCCTGACCGGCATGGCCAAGGCGTTGGCCGCCGAGGTCGCCAGCCGCGGCGTGACGGTCAATTGCGTCGCACCCGGATTTATCGAAACCGCCATGACCGATGCTTTGAACGATGACCAGCGCGCGCGCATCACCGCCGCCATCCCCGCCGCCCATATCGGCGCGGTCAGTGACGTTGCCGCGGGCTGTGTCTATTTGGCCAGCGACGAAGCGGCTTACGTGACCGGCCAGACCTTGCATATCAATGGCGGCATGGCCATGTTGTGAGCCGAGTTGAGACATGGTGCGTTGACTGGTGGCAATGCTGAGAGAAGTGTGTTACCTAGCGCCCGCGCCGGTCGGAATTCACCCGGGATTCGCACTCTGTTCGCCATGGAAATGTCTATGGCAGCGTAATTTCTGGGCTATACCTGCCGGTGTTTGAACATATAATCAATTCGACAAACGGATCGCGAAGCAACATCCGAGGGAATGTTTAATGAGTGATAGTGATATCCCCGCACGGGTTAAGAAAATAGTCGTCGAACATTTGGGCGTCGACGAGGACAAAGTGACAGACGGTGCCAGCTTTATTGACGATTTGGGCGCCGACAGTCTCGATACGGTCGAGCTCGTCATGGCTTTTGAGGAAGAATTCGGCTGTGAAATCCCCGATGACGCCGCAGAAAAAATTCTGACCGTCAAAGACGCGGTCAATTATATCGAGCAAATCACCTGATACCTGCTTCACCGCCTCGCAAGGACCGGCCCATGGCCGCTTCACAGAGACACGTTATCAGTGCCCTTCAACGCAAGGATGGCGGTCGATGAGACGCGTCGTCGTTACGGGGCTGGGCATGGTCACGCCGCTCGGCGATGGCGTCCAACATTGCTGGGACCGGTTGTTGAATTCAGAGTCCGGTGTCAGCGCCATCGACAGTTTCGATGTTTCCGATTTGCCGGCCAAAGTTGCCGCGCGGGTGCCAACAGGCACCGAAGCGGGCGAGTTTGACGCGGTAAAATATGTTTCCAGCAAAGACACCAGGCGGATGGATCAGTTTATCATATTCGCCCTCGGCGCCGCCATCCAGGCGGTCGAGGATTCGGGCTGGAAACCGGAACGCGAAGAGGATCAGGACCGCAGCGGGGTAATGATCGGCTCCGGTATCGGCGGCCTGCAAACCATCGAGACGGGCGCCATCCTGGTGCACGAAAACGGCCCGCGCCGGCTCAGCCCATTTTTCATTCCTTCCAGCCTGATCAATCTGGCGTCGGGGCATGTTTCGATCCGATATGGCTTCACGGGGCCGAACCATTCGGTCGTGACGGCTTGTTCAACGGGTGCACATGCGATTGGCGATGCCGCCCGCCTGATCATGCTCGACGATGCCGATGTGATGGTGGCGGGTGGTGCGGAAGCAGGCATTTGCCGCCTTGGAATTGCCGGATTTTCGGCCGCGCGCGCACTCTCGACCGGCTTCAACGACACGCCCGAGCGCGCTTCGCGCCCGTGGGACAAGGCGCGCGATGGCTTCGTCATGGGCGAGGGCTCGGGCATTGTCGTGCTTGAGGAATATGAGCACGCCAAAAAGCGCGGCGCTAAAATCTACGCCGAGATTTTGGGCTATGGCATGAGCGGCGACGCTTTCCACATCACCGCACCTGCGCCGGACGGCGCCGGCGGCTTCAAATCCATGCGCCATGCGCTGAAAAGTGCGGGCCTCAATACCGATCAAATCGACTATGTGAACGCGCATGGCACCTCGACGCCGCTCGGCGACGAGATTGAGCTGAACGCGGTCAAGCGTCTGTTCGGCAATGACGCCGGGCGCATCTCCATGTCGTCGACAAAATCCTCAATCGGCCACTTGCTCGGTGCGGCCGGCAGCGTGGAGACCATCTTCTCTATTCTGGCGATCAATAACGGCGTTGTTCCGCCAACGCTCAATCTCGAGGATCCGTCCGAAGGGTGCGATCTCGACCTCGTGCCACTCGAACCCAAGGAGCGCAAGGTCAACATCGCCATGTCGAATTCTTTCGGCTTTGGCGGGACCAACGCGACGCTGATCGTCGGCGAGGTTTCCTAAACTAAAATGGCTCTGGCAGCACCGTATCGACGGGCGCTGATCTGGATACTCGTTCCTGTCGTCATTATTGCGGCAGCGTGTGTCGGCGGCTGGGTCTATTTTGTTCAAGATTTCGATTCCCCTGGCGCGCAGAGCGAGCCGGTCACGTTGATTGTGCTGCCCGGTAGCAGCGCCTGGGAGATTGCCGAGGCGCTCTATACGGCGGGCGTGATCGCGGATCCCAATGTCTTTGCCGTCGGCGTTTGGCGCAGCGGCGCGGGTAGCGCCCTAAAGGCCGGCGAGTTTCAGTTTCCACCGCATGTGACGCCGCGCCAGGCGATGAACATCGTGCGTGCCGGCAAGGCGCTGCAATATCGCCTCACCATTCCCGAGGGCCTGACCAGCGCCGAGATCGTGCGGCTGCTCGAAAGCGCTGAGGCGCTTGACGGCGTTGTCGCCGAAATCCCGCCCGAAGGCGCGCTATTGCCGGAAACCTATCAGTACCGCCGCGGCGACAGCCGGACCGACATGATCGACCGCATGCAAGCCGGCATGCACAGCCTGATCGCCGAACTGTGGCCCAACCGGGCAGAGAATTTGCCGTTTGAGACGCCCGAACAGGCCCTGGTGCTGGCCTCGATCGTCGAGAAGGAAACCGCACTGGCGGCAGAGCGGCGCCAGGTCGCCGGCGTTTTCGTCAACCGCTTGCGCAAAGGCATGCATCTGCAATCCGACCCGACCGTCATTTTTGCCGTCACCGGCGGCACGGCGCCATTGGAGCGCCCCTTGAGCAAGGCCGACCTTGCCCTCGACAGCCCGTTCAACACGTACCGGCACAAGGGACTGCCGCCACGACCGATCGCCCATCCCGGGCGTGATTCGCTGGCCGCGGTGCTTAATCCTGAGCCTACAGACGCCTTGTATTTTGTCGCCGATGGCAGCGGCGGTCATGTTTTCGCCGATACATTGGCGGCCCATAACAAAAATGTCGCGCGCTGGCGCAAGCTGCAAAAAGAGCGCGCCAAATAACGGACCGGGGTATGATAGCCACACCGCTTCGGGCCGGAAGGAAATGATTTGACCGTCCACAGCATGACAGGATTCGCCCAGATCGAGGGCCACGACGAGACCTTCGACTGGGTCTGGGAGGCAAAGAGCGTCAACGGCCGCGGGCTCGATCTGCGCTGCCGTCTCGGCGCCGGCCTGGACAAGCTTGAGCCAACCGTGCGCAAGGCTGCCGGCGAGCGCTTCAAGCGCGGCAACCTCTCGGTCAATTTACGCTTAACGCGCCACACCGGATCGCAAGCCGTACAGGTCAACCGGCAACTGCTCGACGATCTGATTGCCTTGGCCGGCGACTATCAGAGCGCCGAGGGCATCGAACGGCCGAGCCTTGACGGGCTGTTGGCATTGCGCGGCGTTATCGAGCCCGTTGGCGAGGCTGAGCAAGAGAGCGACAGCGAAAGTGCGGCGCGCGACAAGGTGCTGCTCGAAAGCCTCAGCCAACTGTTCGATGAGTTGGCGAGCGCGCGCGCTGCGGAAGGCGCACAATTGGGGGAAATTGTCGGCGCGCAATTGACCGCCATGGAAACGCTTGCCGGGCGCGCCGGAGACAGCGCGGCGCTCCGCCCCGAGGCGGCCAAGGCACGGCTCGAAGCGCAGATCGCGGCTTTGCTCGACGCCGGCGCAGCGCTGCCGGAGGAGCGCCTCGCCCAGGAACTGGCGCTGCTCGCCGTCAAGACAGACATCCGCGAGGAACTGGACCGTTTGGCGACCCACATCGCCGCCGCCACAGCACTTCTCGCCGCAGGCGGCGCGATCGGGCGCAAATTGGATTTTCTCGCCCAGGAATTGAACCGCGAGGCGAATACGCTGTGCGCCAAATCAAATGACCCGCAACTCAGTGAGATCGGCTTGGAACTGAAGGCGGTGATCGACCAATTTCGTGAGCAGGTGCAAAACATTGAGTAGTCCGGCCAAAACCGAATCAAACAATAAGCCGGGGCATCTCGCCCGGCGCGGCGTTCTGTTTGTCCTGTCCTCGCCTTCCGGCGCCGGTAAAACCTCGATTGCGCGGCGCCTGCTTGAAGTGGAGCCGCGAACGCGTATGTCGGTCTCGGTAACGACGCGGCCGAAACGGCCCGACGAGCTGGAAGGCCGCGACTATCGCTTCGTCAGCCAGGCAAAATTCGACCAGATGGTCGAGCAGAGCGGTTTTCTTGAGCATGCCGAGGTGTTCGGACATTGCTATGGCACGCCGCGCGACCAGGTCGAAGAATTGCTGGCCGATGAATATGATGTGATTTTCGACATCGATTGGCAGGGCGCGCAGCAATTGGCTCAATCGGCGGCGCGCGATCTGGTCCGCGTGTTCGTCCTGCCGCCTTCGCTCGACGAGCTTGAAAGCCGTCTCAAACGGCGCGCCCAGGACAGCGACGATGTCGTCGCGGCGCGTATGGCCAAGGCGGTCGATGAGATGAGCCATTACGGCGAATATGATCACGTGTTGATCAATTGGGCGCTCGACGACAGCGTTACCGCCGCGCGCGCCATCCTCAATGCCGAGCGCACACGGCGCGAGCGCTATGTTGGCCTGGACCCTTTCGTTCATTCTCTGACCGGCGGCAAAAGCTAAAGCGCGCCTTAATTACCGCTCGCCTTGGTGATCAATCCGCCCGCCTGATCGAGCGCGCCTGGCGTTAACTCGAGCGCCAAAAAGCGGTCGCGCGCGATCTCGGCAGGGAACTGCAGAGAAAATTCGTGCGCCGGGCGAAATCCAAAACGGCTGAGATAATGCGCGGCGCCAATGGCGGCGACGGCATCATGGCCATGCGCGCGTGCGGCGTTAAGGCTCTCTGAAATAAGACGGCCGCCGATGCCGAGGCTGCCATAGTCGGGGTGTACGGCGATTGGGCCAAGCAGCAGCCCGCGCCGGGCGCCGGGAATGCGGAGCGGCCAAAACCGGATGGTGCCGACAAGTTCATCGTTTTGGCGGGCGACAAAGCAAAGCTCTGACGCTCTGGCGATGCCGTCTCGCAGCGCATAAGAGGGCCGGGCGTGGCGCTCGGGTCCGAAGGCAATATCCAGCAATGTTTCGATGAGGGGGCCATCGGCTGGCCCCTCGCAGGTAATCTCAATCATGATGCGAACTTTCAGCGGTGCAATATGGCGCGTGAGCACAGTGGGAAAATGAGGCGCGTTCGCGCCGCGGATTTCTCCGCTCGGCGCTATGCCCGGGTGGGCTCTGAGGCGCGTCGTCGTCGCTGATTGAGTTGTGTCGTCATCACGGCGCTGGAAATAACCGCAAGCGGCGCCGCAGGCAAGTAAAATTATTGCCGGGCTGCCGTTTCGCTTTGCGTTAAGGCGCGGGCGAGGGCGCAAAAATGTCCAATATCCAATGTTTCGGCGCGTGCCCGGGGA
>JABIXB010000152.1 GCA_018666805.1 Rhodospirillaceae bacterium
ATATTCATCCTCGCGCCGGTTGCTTAAGGGCGTGATGAAACCGGAGAGCAGATAGCCATGCGCGAAATGCAGTTCGACCATGTCGAAGCCGGCCTGCTCGCCGAGCTCAAGCGAATAGAGGAATTGCGCCTTCACCGCCGCCATATCGTCCGCCGTCATTTCGCGCGGCACGGCGTTGTTGGGCGACCATGCAATGGGCGAGGGCGCGATCAGCTGCCAGGCGCCATCATCGAGCGCCTCGTCCATGCCTTCCCAGCCGAGCTTGGTCGCGCCCTTGGCGCCGGAATGGCCGAGTTGCAGGCAGATCTTGGCTTCACTGGAGATATGGGTGAAATCGACGATGCGCTTCCACGCCGCGGCGTGGCTTTCGTTATAGAGGCCGGTGCAGCCCGGCGTAATGCGGCCCTCCGGGCTGACGCAGGTCATCTCGGTAAAGATCAGCCCGGCGCCGCCCTGGGCGCGCGCGCCGAGATGCACCAGATGGAAATCATTGGGTTCGCCGTCGGTCGCGCTATACATCGCCATCGGCGAGACGACGACGCGGTTGGCCAGTTCCATGCCGCGCAAAGTGTAAGGCGCGAACATCGGCGGCACCGGCGCATGGCCCTCGATGCCGGTGGCGCGCTCGGCAAACCAGGATTCAACACCCTCCAGCCAGCTCTTGTCCCTGAGCCGCAGATTTTCGTGGCTGACGCGCTGGCTTCTGGTCAGCAGCGAATAGGCGAATTGCAGCGGCTCCAATCGCGCGTAGCGCGGCACATCCTCGAACCATTCGGTCGAATTGCGCGCCGCGCTTTGCAGCTTGATCACCTCAAGCCGGCGCTCGTCCTCATAAACCTCAAACGCGGCCTGAAGATCGCCCTTTTCGCTGATCAAATCGGCCAGGCTAATGGCGTCCTCGAAGGCGAGCTTGGTGCCCGAGCCGATGGAAAAATGCGCCGTGTGCGCCGCATCGCCCATCAGCACCACATTGTCGAACGACCAATGGGCGCAAGAAATGGCGGGAAAGATGCGCCACGCCTCGTCGCGCGGATGCGGCGCATCGTTGAGCAGGCGGTCGCCTTGGAGATGCTCGGCAAACAGGCTCTCGCACCATTCGATGCCGTCCTGAAGCGGCATTTTGCCGAGGCCGGAGGCGTGCCAGGTGTCATCGGACATTTCGACGATAAAGGTGCAGGTCTCGTCATCGAAGCGATAGGCATGCGCCCACACCCAGCCGAATTCTGTCTCGACAAAGATGAATGTGAAGGCATCGAATTTGTGCTGCGTGCCGAGCCAGATAAAGCGGTTCTTACGCACGTCGACGCTGGGCTGAAACTCTTTTGCATAGGTTTCGCGAACGCGACTATTGATGCCGTCGGCGGCAACCACCAAATCGTAGCCGAGATAGGGCTCAAGGCTCTCAACTTCAGTCTCGTATGTAATCAGAATACCAAGCGCCACAGCGCGGCGCTGCAAAATATCGAGCATGCGGCTGCGCGCAATGCCGCAAAAACCATGCCCGCCCGAGGTCACGGTCTGGCCCTTAAAATGAACATCGATATCGTCCCAATGGGCGAAGCTATCGAGAATTTCCTGCGCCGATTCAGGATCGTTATCGCGCAAGTTCTGGATCGTCGCATCGGAAAACACCACGCCCCAACCGAAGGTGTTGTCCGGCGTGGTGCGCTCGATAACTTCAATCTCATGCGCCGGATCGCGCAGCTTCATCGAAATAGCAAAATAAAGCCCGGCAGCCCCGCCGCCGATACAGGCAATTTTCATGGCCCAAGCCTTTCTTTCCAAATGACTCGCGCGGATGAATATACTTTAGGTTTAAAATAAATACTGAGCAATGTTTTTGTAGAGATCGCCGCCGACAAACGCGAGGTCAATGTCCTATCGGTGCACGCAAATCAAAGTCCTTAAATAAGAAATCAATCGAATCTGACTCCTTTTGATCTCACCAAACACTAACTAGACTCATAATTGAATAACTGCCAATCTTATCCCGCATAAATAATTTCCGAGGGGGCGATGGTATGAAGGTCCGAAAATATATTGTCTTATTGTTGGTACTGGCTGGCATTGCAGCCTGTACGAAAGTGACGGGCGAACTTCAGTCGTTCAGCGCCCTTCCAATAAATTGGCACTCCAAAACCGTCGCAATAGCGCCCTACCAAGATCAGAACTCAAAGAGCCTGGAGTGGCGCTCCTATGCAGGGAAATTAGAAGCTAAATTGAAAGTTTTGGGTTTTCGAACAGTATCTGGAAAATCCCAAAGGCCAGATTATATCGCATTCATTGGATGGGGAATTGATAGAGGCTCCACCGTCACCAGCTCGTATTCCATTCCTCAGTGGGGTGTTACAGGGTATTCAGGCGGATATACATCGGGGGTGATCAACACGTTTGGAAATACTGCCACATATACAGGA
>JABIXB010000153.1 GCA_018666805.1 Rhodospirillaceae bacterium
CGCCAGATTCACGACAATTTCAAGGATTTGGTGCGCACGCGGCGCGGCCAGCGCCTTAGCCTCGACGAAGAAGAGCTATTTAGCGGCGATTTCTGGCTCGGCAAGCGCGCGGTCGAGATCGGCCTCGCAGATGGCATCGGCGATATGCGCACGACCTTGCGCGAACGCTATGGCAAAAAAGTCCGCATGCGCACCATCGGGCGCCGCCCGGGCTGGCTGCGCCGGCGCTTCGGCTTTGGCGGCGGGGTGGAAAATAGCGCGCCTATCCTGCCCTTCGAAGGCGGCGGATTGCTCGATAATGTTATCGCCGCGGTGGAAGCACGCGCCTGGTGGAGCCGATTCGGGCTTTAAATCCCGAAGGCAAAGAGCGCGCTCTTTGCCTTCGGGCAAGCGCGACTGCGCGCCCGAGCTTATGCGAGGTAAGCCAAGAGCGCGGATGCGCTCGCCCGGCGTTTGAGGGCAGATACAACGGATCATTCTCATGATCCGTTGGTACAAATAGACATGACAAGGCTTGACCCGGAGCCCGCCAAGCATCAAATTACTATTGAACTCGACGGCAGCGTGATCGGAATCGGCGTTAACCATCAATTGGTTGGGCCTAATTCCACTTTTCCATGCGCCGCCGATAAAGGAGGAATGCATGTTTAGTCCAATGAAGCTCATCATCCTGATCGCCGTGATCGCTGTCGTGTGGTACGGTTTTAAGGCGATGGGCCGGATGAAAGCCAAAGCGGCCGCGAAGCTCGACGAAAATAACGATCAGGACAATATTGAGGATCGCAACTAACCAACAATGGGTTTCAGTCTCCCGAAACTCCTTATCCTGATCGCGGTCATCGCGGTTGTCTGGTACGGCTTCAAGGCCGCCGGACGAATCAATCGAAATCGCCAAAAAGAGCCCGACCAGGCGGCAGGCAAGAAAACTTCCGAAATCACCGCCAGAGATGCCAAAGATATGGTGCAGTGCCCCAAATGCAATGCTTACTGCGCCTCGCTTGATACCCACACCTGCGACACCTAGGCCGAACTTATTGGCCGCCTAACGCTTGACCGTTGACCGCCGCCCGCGCGGTCGCTAATGGTTTGATTCTGATGGACGCAGACCGGCAATCCCGTACTTCTTTCCAGTCCCTGATCCTTGAGCTGCAGCGCTTCTGGGCCGAGCAGGGCTGCGTCATTTTGCAGCCCTATGATCTCGAAGTCGGCGCCGGCACCTTCCACCCGGCAACCACGCTCAGGAGCCTCGGACCGAAGCCGTGGCGCGCCGCCTATGTGCAGCCGTCGCGCCGGCCAACCGATGGGCGTTACGGCGAGAACCCCAACCGGCTGCAGCATTATTACCAGTTTCAGGTCATCTTGAAGCCCTCGCCCTTGGACGTGCAGGCGCTTTATCTCGAATCGCTGGCGCGCATCGGCATCGATGCAGGTGCGCACGATATCCGCTTCGTCGAGGATGATTGGGAGAGCCCGACGCTCGGCGCCTGGGGATTGGGCTGGGAGGTCTGGTGCGACGGCATGGAGGTGACGCAGTTCACCTATTTCCAGCAGGTCGGCGGCTTCGATTGCGACCCTGTCTCGGCCGAGATCACTTATGGGTTGGAGCGTTTGGCGATGTATGTCCAGGGCGTCGACAATGTCTACGATCTCGACTGGAACGGGGCACAAGGCGAGGCCAAGGTTACCTACGGCGATGTCTTCCAGCAGGCCGAGCGCGAATTCTCCGCCTTTAATTTCGAGCATGCCGATACCGAGCGCCTGCTGCGCCATTTCGACGATGCTGAAAAAGAATGCCAGGCGCTGTTGGCCGTCAGCCCGGCGCTGCCACTGCCGGCCTATGACCAGTGCATGAAATCGAGCCATCTGTTTAATCTCCTCGATGCGCGCGGCGTCATCAGCGTGACCGAGCGCGCCGCCTATATCGGCCGCGTACGCGCCCTCTCAAAAGCCTGCTGCGAAGCGTGGCTGGCAGCTGAGGGGGGAGAATAGCGGCATGGCTGAACTCCTTTTCGAGCTCCTGTCCGAGGAAATTCCGGCCCGCATGCAGGCCAAGGCGGCGGCTGATCTCGAGCGTTTGGTTGTTGAGCGCCTGAAGGAAGCGCGCCTCGAACATGGCAAGGCGCAAAGCTTCGTCACGCCGCGCCGCCTCGCGCTGGTGGTCGATGGCCTGCCCGACACCCAGCCCGATATCTCGGTCGAGCGCAAAGGCCCCAAGGTCGACGCGCCGGAAAAAGCGATTGCGGGCTTCCTCAAATCGACCGGCCTTACCCTCGATCAATGCGAGCAACGCGAGACGCCGAAAGGCATGGTGTGGTTTGCCGTGAGCGAGGAAAAAGGCCGGGCGACGGCGGAAGTGCTGGCGGATTTGATCCCCGAGGCGTTGGAAAAACTGCCGTGGGCCAAATCCATGCGCTGGGGCAGTGGCCGGGCGCGCTGGGTGCGTCCGATCCATTCGATACTCTGCCTGCTCGGCAGCAATGTTGTGCCAGTCACCTTTCATGAGACACAGGCCGGCAACGCCACACGCGGCCACCGGGTGCTGGCCGGCGGCGAATTCAGCGTCACTGATTTCGCCGACTACCGCGACAAATTGCGCGCCGCCTTCGTCATGCTCGATAGCGCCGAACGCCAGCAGATCATCCGCGACGGCGCCGCGCGCCTGGCCGATGCGGAAGGGGTGAGCGTTAAGCCCGACGATGCCCTGTTCGCAGAGAATGCCGGGCTGGTCGAATGGCCAGCGCCACTGTTGGGCCAAATCGATGCTGAGTTTATGGAGGTGCCGGGCGAGGTACTGAGCTCGGCCATGCGCAAACACCAGAAATATTTCAGCCTTGAGGATGAGAACGGCACCCTCGCACCCTATTTCGTCATGGTGGCGAATATGGAAACCGAGGACGGCGGCGCTGCCATCGTCGCCGGCAACGAACGCGTGCTGCGCGCCCGCCTGTCGGACGCCAAATTCTTCTGGGACCAGGACCGCAAACAGACGCTTTCGAGCCGCACGCCGGCGCTGAAACACATCGTCTTCCACGCCAAGCTCGGCACACTCGATGAAAAGGTCGATCGTATCCAGGCGCTGGCGGTGGAGCTTTGCCAGTATATTCCGGGATCGGAACGCGACCGCGTGCGCTCGGCGGCGCGTCTGTGCAAAGCCGACCTCAGCACCGAGATGGTCGGCGAGTTCCCCGATTTGCAGGGCATTATGGGGCGCTATTATGCGCTCGCCGACGGCGAAGCGCCCGAAGTGGCCGAAGCCATCGCCGAACATTACTCGCCGCTCGGCCCGGGCGACGTTTGCCCGAGCGCGCCGGAAAGCGTCGCCGTGGCGTTGGCTGATAAAATCGATTCCCTGGCCGGCTTCTTTGCTATCGACGAAAAGCCGACTGGCTCAAAAGATCCTTATGCGCTGCGTCGTGCCGCGCTCGGCGTGATCCGGCTGATCCTGGAGAACGAATTACGAATTCCGCTGCTTCGCGTGTTTCAGGCTGCCGCCAATGCAGCGGACAGTGACCCTTCGCAAGCACTGCTCGATTTCTTCGCCGACCGTCTCAAGGTGCATTTGCGCGAAAAAGGCGTGCGGCACGATCTGGTCAGCGCCGTATTCGCGCTCGGCGGCGAAGACGATCTGGTCCGCCTCATGGCGCGGGTCGATGCACTCGGCGAATTTATCGGCAGCGAAGATGGCGGGCAACTGCTCACTGCCTACAAGCGCGCCACCAATATTCTCCGCATCGAGGAAAAAAAGGACAACAAGTCCTATTCTGGCGAAGTAGATAAAGCACGATTGGTTGCTCCCGAGGAAAAAGCGCTTGATTCAAGCATTGATTTCGCGGTGACGGAAACTTTGTTCTTCATCTCGGAAGAGGATTTTGCGGGAGCGATGGCAGCAAATACTGCGCTGAGGGCACCAGTGGATGCCTTCTTCGATCAGGTGACGGTCAATGCTGAGGATGCGGCGCTTCGAGTGAACCGACTTAATCTCCTCTCCAAAATTCGCGATTCACTCGACCGCATCGCCGACTTCTCCAAGATCGAGGGCTGATACTGGCTATGACCGGTCTCTTAAGATGACCCAATGGCTCTACAATTTCGGCGGTGGCGCGGCTGAAGGGTCGGCGGCGATGCGCGATCTGCTCGGCGGCAAGGGCGCCAATCTGGCCGAGATGGCGGTGCTTGGCCTGCCGGTGCCGCCCGGCTTTACTGTCTCGACCGAGCTTTGCGCCGCCTATTATGAGCAAGGCAAAAGCTTCCCCGACAGCCTGACGGCCGAGGTCGAGGCCGGCATGCAACATATCGAAAGCGTGGCCGGCGCGGCGTTTGGCGATGCGGCCAAGCCGCTGCTGGTTTCGGTGCGCTCGGGCAGCCGCGCCTCGATGCCGGGCATGATGGATACGGTGCTTAATCTCGGCCTCAATGACGCAACCGCGGCGGGTCTGGCGGACAATAGCGGCGATGCGCGCTTCGCCTATGACAGCTATCGCCGCTTCATCCAGATGTATGGCGATGTCGTGCTCGGTGTCGGCCATCACGAATTCGAGGATTTGCTCGAGCGCGCCAAGCAAGGGCTCGGCATTCAGCTCGATACGGAAATGAGCGCCGATGATTGGCGCGAATTGATCGAGCAATATAAAGCCCTGGTGCAGGCGCGCCTGAAGAAGCCCTTCCCGCAGGACGTGAACGAGCAGCTCTGGGGCGCCATGCGCGCAGTGTTCGATTCATGGATGAACGACCGCGCCGTCACCTACCGGCGGCTTTACGATATCCCGGAAAGCTGGGGCACGGCGGTCAATATCCAGGCGATGGTGTTCGGCAATATGGGCGATGATTGCGCCACCGGGGTGGCCTTCACGCGCAACCCGTCGAGCGGCGACAACCGCATCTACGGCGAATATCTCATCAACGCCCAGGGCGAGGATGTGGTTGCCGGGATTCGCACGCCGCGGGCCCTGGTGGCGGGCGGCGAAGAGAGTAACAGCGACGCGCCGGCGCTGGAGACGGCGATGCCCGAGATGTTTGCTCAGTTGGGTGAGATATCCAAGCGCCTCGAAAGCCATTACCGCGACATGCAGGATATCGAGTTTACCGTGCAGAAGGGCAAGCTGTGGATGCTGCAGACCCGCTCCGGCAAACGCACGGCGGCGGCGGCGCTCAAAATCGCCACCGATATGGTGGCCGAGGGCGTGCTCGATGAGGCAACGGCGGTCGGGCGCATCGAGCCCGAAGCGCTCGAGCAAATGCTGCACCCCCGGCTCGACCCGGACGCAGCGCGCAACATTCTCGCGCGTGGCCTGCCGGCTTCGCCCGGTGCGGCGGCGGGCAAGGTGGTGTTTTCCTCCGAGCGCGCCGAGGATCTCTCCGCCAAGGGCGAAGCGGTTATCTTGGTGCGCCCCGAAACCAGCCCGGAAGATATCCACGGCATGCATGCGGCGAAGGCCATTCTCACCAGCCGGGGCGGCATGACGAGCCACGCCGCCGTGGTGGCGCGCGGCATGGGCCGGCCGTGCATCACCGGTGCGCTAGACGTGCGCATCGATCTCGCGGCGAAAAGTTTTAAGGTCGGCGGCATCGCCATCGCCGAAGGCGATGTCATCACCATCGACGGCACGCGCGGCGAAATACTGGCCGGCGAAATTCCGACCATCGAGCCGGAACTGACCGGCGCCTTCGCCACCCTGATGGGCTGGGCCGACAAGATCCGCGCGCTCAAGGTTCGCGCCAATGCCGAAACGCCGGCGGATGCGGCAACGGCGCGCAAGTTCGGCGCCGAGGGCATCGGGCTTTGCCGCACCGAGCATATGTTCTTCGATGCGGAGCGCATCGTCGCCATGCGCGAGATGATTTTGGCCGACGATACCGAGGGGCGGCGCACGGCGCTGGCCAAGCTGCTGCCGATGCAGCGCCAGGATTTCGTCGAGCTGTTCCGTATCATGGCCGGGCTGCCGGTGACGGTCCGCCTGCTCGACCCGCCGCTGCACGAATTCCTGCCGCACGGCGAAGCGGAGATTCGCGATGTCGCCGCAGCGGCAGGGGTAAAATTCGAGGAGGTCGCAAGCCGCGTCGCCCTGTTACGCGAAAACAATCCGATGCTCGGCCACCGCGGCTGCCGCCTCGGTATTTCGCACCCTGAGATTTATGAAATGCAGGCACGCGCCATTTTCGAGGCGGCGATTGAGGTCGAGAAATCCGCTGGTGGCGAAGCGGTGGCACTCGAAATCATGATCCCGCTGGTGATGGGCGGCAAAGAGCTGCGTATTTTGAAGGATCTGATCGACGACGTGGCGGCCGAGATTGCCGCCAAGCATGGCAAATCGCCGGAATATATGGTCGGCACCATGATCGAATTGCCGCGCGCCGCGCTCCGGGCCGGCGACATCGCCGAAACGGCGCGCTTTTTCAGCTTCGGCACCAACGATCTCACCCAGACCGCGCTCGGCATCAGCCGCGACGACGCCGCGAGTTTTATGGACAGCTATGTGCGCCAGGGCATGTTCGCCCAGGATCCGTTCACCAGCCTCGACCAGGAGGGGGTGGGTGAGTTGATCGAAACCGCCTGCTTGCGCGGCCGCGAATCGCGCGCCGATCTCAAGCTCGGCATTTGCGGCGAACATGGCGGCGACCCGGCGTCGATCCATTTTTTCCAGAAGTGCGGCCTCGACTATGTCTCTTGCTCGCCATACCGCGTGCCGATTGCCCGTCTCGCTGCGGCGCAGGCAAAATTAAAACAGCTATAACAGGGGCTTAGCTTTAGTGCGCGGATTTGTCCTGTGGCAAAAATTTGATATAAATTATACCCCTTCGTTTTCATACGTTTTACAAACTGTAAATAAAGTATGTTTAACATAGGTGGCGTTTGGGCAATACTGAGGCAGGCTTCGAAAGCCGCGCGGGTGGAAGATTAACCGATGAATCACGATCACATTGATTACGATGCCTTTTTCGCCGAGAAAATCTCGGAATTGAAGGATCAGGGCAACTACCGTGAGTTCGCCGAACTGGCGCGCCATGCCGGCAATTATCCGCATGCGCGGCGCTATACCGGCTCGGGCGAGGAAATCGGCGACGTCGCCATCTGGTGCAGCAATGATTATCTCGGCATGGGCCAGAACGCCACCGTTCTGCAGGCGATGACCGAGGCGATCAAGGCCTATGGCGCCGGCGCCGGCGGCACGCGCAATATTTCCGGCACCTCGCATCCGGTCGTGACGCTTGAGCGCGAGCTTGCCGATCTGCACGGCAAGGAAGCCGCGCTGGTTTTCACCTCGGGCTATATTTCCAACGAAGCGACGCTCAGCACGCTGGCCCAGGTTCTGCCCAATTGCCATGTCTATTCCGACGCGCTCAACCATGCCTCGATGATTCAGGGCATCCGCCACAGCCGCGCCAGCAAGACGATTTTCAAGCACAACGATCCGGCCGATCTCGAACGCCTGTTGCGCGATGCCGATCCATCGGTGCCCAAACTAGTCGCTTTCGAATCGGTTTATTCGATGGACGGCGATATCGCGCCGATCAAAGAGATTTGCGACGTCGCCGAGCTTTACGGCGCCATGACCTATCTCGACGAAGTGCACGCGGTTGGCCTCTACGGCCCGCGCGGCGGCGGCATCGCCGAGCAGGAAGGCCTGATGGACCGCCTGACGGTGATCGAAGGAACGCTGGCCAAGGCATTCGGCATTATGGGCGGCTATATCAGCGGCTCGGCGGCCTTGATCGATGTGGTCAGGAGCTTCGCGCCGGGTTTCATCTTCACCACCGCGCTGCCGCCGGCAATCGCCGCCGGCGCGCTCGCCAGTGTGCGCCACCTGAAAGAAAGCAGCGCCGAACGCACGCGTCACCAGGACCGCGCCGCACGCTGCAAAACCGAACTTAAGAAAGCC
>JABIXB010000154.1 GCA_018666805.1 Rhodospirillaceae bacterium
CCCTATTCCACGCGCCGTGTGGCGCACATTATTCCACGCGCCGTGTGGCGCACGTTATTCCACGCGCCGTGTGGCGCACATTATTCCACGCGCCGTGTGGCGCACGTTATTCCACGCGCCGTGTGGCGCGATCATCCCATGCCCAGCCGACCTGTTCGGTATCCTCGAATACCTGCCACGACTGAATAAACCCGCCGGTAATGTGGAAATACCAGAAAGTGTCCTGCTTGATGAAGCGGTCGGTGCGTTTGGCGCGCGAGGTCTCGTTGATCATCACGCCGACATGTTCGCCTTCGCCGAACAGCAGCTTCAGCGTGTGATCGCGGATCTCGAGATATTCGCCGAACATCGTAAAGGCGTGGGTGATCGAGGCCTTGCCCTCGAAGCGCCCGTTGAACGGCACCTTGGGCGAGCCCGGCGTGATCATCACCGCATCATCGGCCATCAGCCCGAGCATGGTCTTGCCGTCCCCGCCGGCGATGGCGTCGAGAAACTGACGGACGATATCTTTTGGCGCGGTGCTGCTCATGCGGTTTGCTCCCTGAGGCGATTGGCCGACGCCAAGCTTGCACCGTGGCCGCATGCGCCGCAAGCTGCCTCTGCCCGTGCGTCGGCGGGTTTATAAAAAAAGCATGAGGGGATTCGGATGGCTGGCAGGTTGGACGGCAAGGTGGCGATTATCACCGGCGGCACGAGCGGCATCGGCGCCGGCACGGTGGCCGTGTTCGCCCGGGAGGGCGCGCGCGTGGTGATCGCCGGGCGGACTGTGGAGAAGGGCGAGCGTCTGGCCGCTGAAATCGGCGAGAACGCCCTCTTTGTGCGCACAGACGTATCCAAGGAAGCCGAGATCGAAGCCATGGTGGCGCGCACGGTCGAGCATTTCGGCCAGCTCGATGTGCTGTTTAACAATGCCGGCGTGCCCGGCCCCAACCAGCCGATCGCCCATCTCACCTGGGAGGGTTATTCGAACGCCATGGATGTGCTCGTCGGCGGCGTGATGATGGGTATGAAGCATGCCGCGCGGGTGATGAAGCGCCAGGGCTCGGGCAGCATCATCAATTGTTCGAGCGTCGCCGCGCACCGCTCCGGTTACGGCGATCATGTCTATAGCGCGGCCAAGGCGGCGGTCAGCCATGTGACGCGCACGGTGGCGATGGAGCTTGGCGAGCGCGGCATCCGCGTCAATTCGATCTCGCCCGGCGCGATCCTGACGCCGATCTTCGGCAAGGCGATGGGCTTCTCGACCGACGATGCCGATAGCAGCGTCGCCAAGCTCGACGACCTGTTCGCCACCAACCAGCCGATCGCGCGCGCCGGGCGGCCTGAAGATATCGCCCAGGCCGCCGTGTTTCTCGCCAGCGACGAGGCGAGCTTCGTCAATGGCCACGACCTCACCGTCGATGGCGGCCTGATCGGCGGGCGCGGCTGGTCGGACTCGGCCGAGGCCATGCGTCATTTGGCGGAGGTCCTGAAAGAAGCCTAGCCGCCCGTATACTTACGGACCCTGAATTCAATCGCATGGCGTGTTTTACGACGCGGCAATGCGGCGAGGGTTTACGTAGTAGCACTACCCAAAACCCCAAACGCCGGCCTGTCTGAACCCGGCATTAATAAGTATTGCCGCGCTCAATCGTCGAAGACGTAGCCACGAAGCAGGTCATAGCGCTCTATATTTTCTTGGATGGTTGTACGCAGGCTTCCCGGCCATTTTATACTGTGGCGGGTCTTGCTCGGCTTCTTGGCGACGATTTCGGAGCAGGCGCGGAGATAGTCTTCGTTTGCCGCAACTCCCAGGAACCGGCAAAGGCGCGATAACTCGTTCCGGGGATCGGCGATAAAACCCTCGCTCCGCAAATGAATGATTTCGCCACTGCCAACCGCTCCGGCTATCGCGAGATTTGTCCGGTGCCAATCAAAATAGAATTTGGTTGCCCGGCCTAATTGTTCCGCGTCGTTCCGGGCAATCGTGGCAATGTTATCGAACGGATTGCGGATGACATGCACATAGCGATGCCGCAGCGGAATATGACGGCGAAATTGCTCGAGCCGGCTGAAATCGCGCCCGATCATCCCGGTGGAACCATCGCCCTTCTTGTCGCCGATAACCGTCAGCTGCTTGTAACGACCTTGCCATTGGCCGGGCACGGCGTATGAAAATTTTCCCCAAACGCGACTGATCGCGGCCGAGCGCTTGGCGTTTTCCAATATCAGCGCGAAAAGCTGCCGGTCGCTGAATCCAGCTTCCATAAATTTGATCGCATGAAGTTCATGCGAGATGGCCACACTTTCATGCGCGTCCAACAGGCTGCCAATGAGGCTGTGACCGCTGCGTGGGTAGCCAATGAACATGCAATAGGTTTCAAGACCGCCGAATAACGAGCTCTGGCATTCCGCTTGGCGTTTGGCGTCTTCAAAATGCGCTTTGATCTCTTCATCCGTCTCGCCAAAGATCGGATTCTCCCGTCGCGCCAAATCTTCATAGAATGAATCCGGGATATCCTGCCAATCCGCCATGGTTATCGTCGCATCACTTCCGGGATCAGGCCGCGTGGCGAGAAGCGCATCACGAGCAGCAATATCACCCCCATGATAACCAGGCGCATGTGTGGCGCGGCGTTGAGCAGGTGGGCGCGGAGCGGGCTGGCGTCGTCGAAGCCCGAGGTGATGACGTCCATCAGCCAGAGGCCAGCCGGTTCGGCCTCGATCCAGACAAACCAGACGAGGAATCCGCCCAGCACCGAACCCCAATTATTGCCCGAGCCGCCGATGATCACCATGATCCAGATGAGGAAGGTAAAGCGCAGCGGCTGATAAGTGCCGGGCGTGAACTGGCCATCGAGCGTCACCAGCATGGCGCCGGCGATGCCGATCACGGCCGAGCCGATGATGAATATTTGCAGATGGCGGCGCTTGACGTCCTTGCCCATCGCCTCGGCGGCATCCTCATTGTCGCGGATCGCGCGCATCATGCGGCCCCAGGGAGATTTCAGCGCACGCTCGGAAAGCGCGACGACGATCAGCAGCACGGCGAGGAACAGCGCGGCATAGCACAGCTTGACGAATATCGATGAGGCCTCGATCACACTGGCGCCGAACCAGGCGGCAAAATCGGCGAACCAGGCATCAGCTTGTAAGTTGATTTCGTAAGGCACCGGGCGCTTCAGGCCGGTGACGTTTTTGACGCCGCGCGCCAGCCAGTCCTCGTTCTTGAGAATGGCGATGACGATCTCCGAGATGCCGAGCGTGGCGATGGCGAAATAATCGGAACGCAGACCGAGCGCCACCTTGCCGATAAACCAGGCGACGCCGGCAGCAAGCACGCCGCCAACGATCCAGGACAACAGCACCGGCAGGCCGAGGCCGCCGAGATAGCCGGTCTTGGCGCTGTTGACCGCCTCAATCGCCTCGGTCGCCGGATCGAAGAAGACGCGGATAAGGAAATAGCCGGCAATCACAAGCGCGGCGGTGACGAGCGAGCGAATTGGCCCCGGCCCGAGCCAACGCCGCACCACCACAACCACCGCCGCCGTCGCCAGCAACAGCACGAAGGAAATTCCGAGACGCCAGCCGCCGGCGGCCCAGGCATCGACCACCGGCGCCTTGGTGACCAGCACCGTGGCGAGACCACCGACGGCGGCAAAGCCCATCACGCCGACATTGAAGAGGCCGGCATAGCCCCACTGCATGTTGAGGCCGAGCGCCATCACGGCGGAGATCAGGCAGAGATTAAGAATCGTCAGCGCCACCTGCCACGACTGGCCGAAGCCGACGGCGGCCAGCATCGCCGCCATGACGGCAAACAGAAGCGGATTGCGAATCATCGGGCTCATCACGTTCGCCCGCGGAAAATGCCGGTCGGGCGGACCAGCAGCACGACCACCAGAATGATGAAGGAGATGGCGAATTTATAATCGGTGGTGAGGAACTGCACCAAACTGTCCGGCGCCCAGCTATCGGGCAGCAGATAGCGCAAGAACTTCTTATAGGCGTAGGTGATGGTCATTTCGGAAAAGGCGATGATGAAGCCGCCGACCACGGCGCCGAGCGGATTGCCGATGCCGCCGACAATGGCCGAGGCAAAAATCGGCAGCAGCAGTTGAAAATAGGTGAACGGCTTGAAGCTCTTGTCGAGGCCATAAAGCGTGCCGGCGATGGCGGCGAGCGCCGCCGCGATCACCCAGGCGACAAACACCACGCGCTCCGGGCTGACACCGGAAAGGAGGGCCAAATCCTCATTGTCGGAATAGGCGCGCATCGCCTTGCCGGTGCGCGATTTGTGCAAAAAGCGGAACAGCGCGACGACGACGATCAGCGTCACCAGAACCGTGATGCCCTGGGAAAGCTTGATCGCCAGGCCCTCATGCAGGCCGGTCGCCTGCTTAAACTCGCGCGCCTTGATGATAAAGCGGGCGCCGTCGCTGAAGCGCTGATCGTCCGGGCCGATGATAAAGCGGACGATGCCGTTCATCACGAACATGACGCCGATCGAGGTCAGGATATAGATCACCGAAGGTGACCGGCGGCGGCGGTAGAAGCGGTAGACCAGGCGGTCGGTGCCAAGCGACATGACGATCGCGGCGGCGATGCCGATGGGCAGCGCGACCAGCGCCACCGGCAGCGGCGCAATGCTAAAGCCGATCGACTGGAACCACCAGGTGATGAGAATCACCACCATGGTGCCGAACGCCATCATGTCGCCATGGGCGAAATTAGCGAAGCGCAGGATACCGTATATGAGCGTGACGCCGAGCGCGCCCAGTGCCAATTGCGAGCCGTAAGCGACGCCCGGCACCAGGACGTAATTGGTGAGCAACACGATCGCGTCGAGAAAATCTGTCATGCTCAGCCGCCGCCCTCAACCACCGAGGAAGGAACGCCGCACTTCGGCGTCTTCGAGGAGGGCCTGGCCGCTATCGCTAAAGCGGTTCTCGCCATTTACCAGCACATAGCCACGATCGGCAATGGCGAGCGCCTGGGCGGCGTTCTGTTCAACCAACAGGACGGCAATACCACTGTCGCGGATTTCGATAATACGGTCAAACAGCTCGTCCATGACGATCGGCGAGACGCCGGCGGTCGGCTCATCGAGCATGAGGACGCGCGGCTGCATCATCAGCGCCCGCGCCACCGCGACCTGCTGGCGCTGGCCGCCGGAAAGCTCACCGGCGATCTGGCGGCTTTTTTCTTTCAGGATCGGAAAGAGGTCGAAGATCTGCGCCATGGTGTCGGAAAAATCATCGTCGCGCAGATAAGCGCCCATCTCGAGATTTTCGCGCACCGTCATGGAGGTAAAAATATTACTCGTTTGCGGCACAAAGCCCATGCCGCGGCGCACCCGCTCCTGCGGGCTGAGCTTGGTGATCTCGTCGCCATCGAGACGGACCGAGCCTTCGCGCAAATCGATCATGCCAAAGACCGCCTTCATGGCGGTCGATTTACCGGCGCCGTTGGGGCCGACAATGACGACGATCTCGCCGAGCTCAACCGCGATTGTGCAGCCATGCAGGATATCGGCGGCGCCGTAACCGCCGGTCATATTTTCACCGATGAGAAAACTCATGCCGGCACTTTCGGGCGATTCTTGAGACCGGTGCCGAGATAGGCCTCGATCACGCGGCTGTCCGATTTCACTTGCTCGGCGCTGCCCTCCATCAGTACCGCGCCCTCGGCCATGACGATCACCGGATCGCACAAGCGCGAGATGAAATCCATGTCATGCTCGATCATGCAGAAGGTATAGCCGCGCTCCGTATTAAGGCGCTGAATCGCTTCGCCGATGGTGCGCAACAGCGTGCGGTTGACGCCGGCGCCGACCTCATCGAGAAAAACGATTTTGGCATCGACCATCATGGTGCGGCCAAGTTCGAGCAGCTTTTTCTGGCCGCCCGAGAGATTGCCGGCCGGCTCCCCGGCGAGGTGGGTGAGGCCGAGAAATTCGAGCACCTCTTCGGCCTTCTCGCGAATCCGCGCTTCCTCGGCGCGCACCAGGGCGGGGCGGAACCAGGCATCGATCAGGCCCTCGCCGCGCTGCCCGCCCGGCACCATCATCAAATTTTCGGTCACCGTGAGGGTGGTGAATTCATGCGCAATTTGGAAGGTGCGCAGCACGCCCTTGTGAAACAATTCATGCGGCGGCAGGCCGGTGATGTCTTTGCCGTCGAGATAGACGCGGCCCGAAGTCGGCGCAAAGGCGCCAGCGATAACATTGAACAATGTCGTCTTGCCGGCGCCATTGGGGCCGATCAGACCGGTGATGGAGCCGGCCGCGATTTCCAGGCTGGCGCCATCCACGGCGCGGAGGCCGCCAAAGCGTTTGTGCAGGTTCTCAACGCGGATCATCGCCCGCAACCATCAGTTCGCGCCGGCCCTGCTATCGCAAGCCGGCCCTATGTGGCGCGTGCGACGGCCCGGCACAGTGCCGGGCCGCCACGCATCACTTTGTTTAGTGAACCTTGATGGTCTTGAAGGCGCCGCCCATGACCTCAAGCTCCTTATAGGAGCCTGCGGCTTCGCCGGGGCCGATCAGCTCGACATTCGTCGCGCCCTGATAATCGACCTCGCCGCCATCGGCCAGGATCTGCAGTGCCTTGCCAAGTTGCCCCGGCAAAATCTGCTCGCCCGGTGCATTGGCCACGGCCAGCATATTGGCCTGGATCGAGCTGCGGTCAGCCGAGCCACCGGCCTGTATCGCCAAGGCGATCAAGGCAGCCGCGTCATAGGATTCGGCGCGGAACGGTCCGTCGCCGTCAACGCCACCGGCGCTGGCAACATTGAGGAACATTTTTGCACCTTCGGACTCGGAACCCGGCAGGGTGCCGATAGCGCCATTGAGGCCGGCGCCGATGCTGTCGATCAGCGATTGGCCGATCATGCCGTCGGCGAGGACGAAGGCGTCAAACGCGCCGGTGTCGAGCGAGGTTTGAATGATGCCCTTGCCGCCCTGGTCGAGATAACCGAGCACCACCAGATGGGCCGAACCGGAGGCCGCGAGCGCGCCCACTTCGGCGGAATAATCGCCCTTGCCGTCTTCATGCGCGGCATTCATTTCAACCGTACCGCCACTTGCCTTGAACGCGGCGATGAAGCTTTCGGCCAAGCCCTTGCCATAGTCATTGTTGGTATAGGTGACGGCGACATTCGAGATGCCGCGCGATTTCAGCACATCGGCCAAGACCTGGCCCTGACGCGCGTCAGACGGCGCGGTGCGGAAGAAGAAGCCCTTGTCCTCGATGCTCGAGAGCGCCGGCGAGGTGGCGGATGGCGATACCATCACCACACCGTTCGGCACCGCGGTGTTGTTGGCGATCGAGGTCGTCACGCCGGAGCAGTCGGCGCCCATGATGGCGGCAACGGAATCGGATGTGATCAGGCGTTCGGCCGCTGCCGTCGCCGCGGCTGAATCGACGCAGGTCGAATCGGCGCGAACCGGGACCAAAGCCTTACCGCCGAGCAATTTGCCGGAATCGGTCACTTCCTTCATCGCCAGTTCGGCCGAAGCAGCCATGCCCGGCGTCAGCGATTCAATCGGGCCGGTGAAGCCGAGAATAATCCCGACCTTGATGGCATGGCCGTCGGCCTTGGCCTCAGGCGCCATGCCCAATCCCATTGACGCCGCAAACGCCACAGCGGACGCGGCGGCAAGAAGTTTCATTCTGAATTTCATCTTATTGTGCCTCCCAGGTTATTATTGATGGCGATTGTTCGCCCTTACGGTTCTTGCTCTCAACAACAAGCATCTATTGTGAAACATGCCGCAGTCAATATCCAGCCCGCATTGATACGGTCGTTAACATTAGGCAGCGCGGAGCCGGTATGAACGAAACCGGGCAATGAAGCCTCAAAATCTTTACGGATGTGCGCGAAGCCTTTAAACCGGGCGTCTAACCGCTAACTGCGACGCCGCGACGCCGCTTCGCCGCCCATGGCAGGACTTCCGCGCCGGGCAGCGGTTTGGTGAAATAATTGCCTTGCGCGAGATCAACACCAAGATCGCGCAATAATTTCCAATCCTCCTCTTCCTCGACGCCTTCAGCAACCAACAACAGTTCGAGCTTCTTGGCCAGATCGACGCTCGATTCGAGCATGGCGCGGACCTGGGCGTCGCGGTGCGCACCGTTAACGAAGGCGCGGTCGAGCTTAAGCTCGGTGAAGGGAATCGTCTTCAAGCGGCGCATCGAGGAAAAGCCGCTACCATAATCATCGATCGAGAGACCAAACCCCTTGAGGCGGAAGCGGGTCAAGGTTTCGAGCGCCGCGGCGACATCCCAGATCAACCAGCTTTCGGTAATCTCGAGGGTGATGCCGCCGGGCTCGAGGCCGTAAGTTGCGGCCAATTCCATCACCCTGTCCGGCAGATCGAAACGCGCCAGACTCGGGATCGATAGATTGATCGACAGTTGAAGCGCCAAGCCCTCCGCCCGCCACAGGCTTTCTTGCTTCAGGGCACCATCCAAAATGGCGTCGGTTAAGGGGTCGATCAGGCCGGTTTTCTCGGCCAGCGCAATGAACTGATCGGGGAAAATCAGGCCGCCATCCGCCCGCCGCCAACGCGCCAATGCCTCGACCCCGCGCACACCGCCATCGTCGAGGCGTATTTGCGGCTGATAATAGGGCTGGAGCGCGCCGGCCGCGATGCCGTCGCGCAATTCCGCCTCACCGAGCGCGCCGCGCGCCGTGCCGCGCCGTTCGGTGTGGGGCGAGTAGGCGGCGAAGATATTGGCCAACAGCGTTTTCAGGCCAACCGGCTCGATCGGTTTGCTGATTTCGCCGACGACGCGGAATTTATGCGCCAGCGCCATCTCGCGGGCGCCGAACAGAACCGCCTTGTCGCCACTGCCGATCAGAATAATCGCCGGGCGCACCGGGCGGTGGGAGAGATGGCGCAGAAATTCGAGCCCGTCCATGCCCGGCATATCAATATCGAGGAGCACGAAATCGACTCCGCCCGGCATCGAATCATGGCAGGCGAGCGCCACCGCGCCGTCTTCGGCCAGGGCGACACTACCGATACCGATGCTGCCCAGCACGCTCTCCATCAGGCGCTGGGCGATGGCGTCGTCATCGGCGATCAGCACGGAGAAGTCATTCAATTCAGTTGTCATCGTGCCGAATTATTCCAAAAATCCGTTGCTCTGCCGCTTTGGGGGGAAAAAATTTCCCGGAAGGGAAATTGGACATTGGCGCGTGAGGGCAATCCGGGTCAAGCTGCGCGCCATGAAAACTTCAAACCTCGTTATTCCGACAATCCTCTTGCTGCTCGGCGGGACAGCTTATGGCAGCGTTATTTCGGCCAACAAGCTGGCGGTGGAAGCCGGCATGCCATATTTCGCCTATGCGTTTTGGCAGATGGCTCTGGCCTCGGCCGTTCTACTGCCGGCCTCTGTGCTGTTACGCTCGCGGCCCAAGGCGAGCCTCGCGCATTTGAAAACCTATGGCCTGGTCGCCACGGTTGGGCTCTCGGGGCCGCTTCTGATATTGGCCTTTCTCGCCGACAAGCTGCCGCCGTCCGTCCTCATCCTGGCAGTGGCGCTGATCGCGGCGGCGACCTATCTGCTCGCGCTTGCGGTCAGGAGCGAATCGTTCCGCTGGCTCAGCCTCTTAGGCGTGGCGCTCGGCTTTGGCGGCATGCTCTTTATTGTGTTGCCGGAGCACAGCCTGCCCGACCCGGATATGGCGATCTGGGTTTTGTTCGCGCTTCTGCTGCCGGCAAGTGCCGCGATCAACAATGTGTTTACCGCCAGGCTGATGCCGGCGGACGTCAACTCGCTCTCGCTCACCGCCGGGCTGATGGCGTTTGCGACGCTTCTGCTCGGCATATTGATGCTCCTGATCGACGGGCCGGTGGCGCTCAACCATGCCGGTTTTGACGGCGTGTGGCCAACGCTGTGGGCGGCCGCCGGCAATGTGGTGACCTATTTATGTTTTTTCGAGATCCTGCGCCGCGCCGGGGCGCTGTTTTTCGCTCAGCTCAATTATGTCGTCGTCGCGACGGGCGTGCTCTGGGCCTATATCCTGTTCGGCGACGAGCCGAGTGTCTGGCTGTGGGCCGCGATTGCCATCATCGCGCTTGGCCTCGGCGTCATGAACTACTCCAAGGCAAGATCGGAAAAAGTTTCGTAGGCATATCGGAAATATGGCTTTAGGCTGGACCACAGCAAAACAAGAAACATGAGGCGGGGGAGGTCAAATGTTTAAGACGAGCGACGGCGAAGAAATTTTTGTGATCGATGCGCATATTCATCTCTGGGATGCGCGGCCGGAAAATCAGCGCAACATTCATGGCGCGCAATTCATCAACTGCTTTCACGATTATCACAAGGGTCTGAGCCCGGAGGAATATCTCTGGCCGGCCGACAAATTCCAATATTACGGCATGGATACCCTCTATGAAGATGTGTTCGTCAATGGCCATGCCGACATGGCGGTGTGCCAGCCGACCTATCTCAAGGAATTCTATAATGACGGCTTCAACACGACCGAGCAGAACGCCGTCTTACGCGACAAACATCCCGACCGCGTGATCCTCAATGGCGCCTTCGATCCGCGCGACGGCGAACCCGGCCTCGACGCCCTGACCGCCCTGGTCGAGACTTACGGCATCACCGGGGTCAAGCTCTACACCGCCGAATGGCGCGGCGATTCGAAGGGCTGGAAATTGTCCGACCCTTGGGCCAAGCGCTATTTTGAGCATGCCCAGGGTCTCGGCATCAAGAATGTCCACGTCCACAAGGGCCCGACCATTCTGCCGCTCAACAAAGATGCCTTCGATGTCGCCGATGTCGACGACGCGGCGACGGATTTCCCCGAGCTTAATTTCATCGTCGATCATGTCGGCCTGCCGCGCCTCGATGATTTCTGCTGGATCGCGACGCAGGAGACAAATGTCTATGGCGGCCTGGCGGTCGCCTCGGCCTTTGTCCACTCGCGGCCGCGCTATTTCGCCGAGATGATGGCCGAGCTGCTGTTCTGGGTCGGCGAGGACAAATTATTGTTCGCCAGCGATTACGGCATCTGGCAGCCGAAATGGTTGATCGAGAAATTCATGGCCTTCGAAATGCCGGAGGATCTCAAGGCCGAGACCGGCGTCGATCTCACGCTCGAGGCCAAGCGCAAAATTCTCGGCCTCAACGCGGCCCGGCTTTACGGTATCGATGTCGATGCTAAAAAAGCCGCGCTCGGCACGGCTTAAGCCGCGATGACCGCACCTGCCCAAACAAGCAGCGACCCGCGCGAGGCCGAAGTGTGGGCGCGCCTCGCCACGGTAACCGACCCCGAGCTTGATGAATCGGTCGCCGATATGGGCTTCGTCGAATCAATTGTGTTGGACGATGCGGGCGAGGGTGCGGGGGAGGATGGCGGCGAAGTGCGCATCGGCTTCCGTCTGCCGACATTTTGGTGCGCGCCCAATTTCGCCTTTCTCATGGCGCATGACATGCGCGAGGCGGTCGAGAGCCTGCCCTGGGTGTCGCGCGCCGTGATTAGCCTGAGCGATCATTGCCACGCCAAGGAGATCAATCACGGCGTTGGTAACGGTCTCTCGTTCAGCGATACCTTTCCCGGCCAGACCGTGGCCGAGCTCGACAAGCTGCGCCTCACCTTCCGCCGCAAGGCTTTTCAACGGCGCCAGGAATTGTTGTTGCGCCGCTTGCAGACAGCCGGTTTGAGCCCTGATCAATTGTGCGGAATGCGCATGGGCGAATTGGCAAGCCTGACATTGAGCGATGCCGAGACGCTCCCGTTGCGCGCGCGCTACCTGGAAATTCGCGGCGAATTTGGCGGCCCGGCGGCAGAAGATAATCTCGCCTTTGCCGATGATGCCGGCGCAGCACTCCAGCCCGAAACCTTCGCCGGCTATCTCCAGGATTTGCGCCGCGTGCGCGTCAATGCCGAGTTCAATGCCAACCTGTGCCGCGGCATGTTGAAAACGCGCTACGGCGAGACGGTTGAGGAATAGACGGCGCGTCTCCGCCATCATCCTATTTGCTGGCCTGATCGCCGGCGGCGCGGCCCTGGCCGAAACATTTCCCATCCGCTGGTCGCCCAGCCTCGACCTGCAATCGCTTGACGATATCGATCAGCGCCTGCAACAGCCGCTGTGGGATGAAACGGGCATTACCGTCGCCTTCAAATGGCGTTTTACCGGCGCCGGCCAAGCGCCCGAACCAATCAAGCCGCAACAAATTGTTTCTTGCGCCGACCATAAGCGGCTCGACGGCACAGTCTACCAAACCGCGTCGCAAAGCGATCACAATCACCTCGCCATTTTCTCTGCTACCTGCATGGCGCTTGAAATGCTTAGGCGTGCCACGCCGGCGCCCGAGAGTCATGTCAGCGAATTTCACCTCGACGACGCCGCAGTGGATTTCCTGCCGGCCGCAATTGCCGTTGCCATCGGCCCGTGGCAACAGGACGAGGTCGATCAGGCGGGCGCCAAGGGATTGTCATGGCGTGATTGGCGCGCCAGCCAAAATGACAAGCTTCTCGCCGTTCGCAGGGATGGGAAAAATGTCGCCCTTTACGAATGGACGCGCGGCAAGAGCCGGGTGGAAATCCTCGGCCACGGCGATTTCAACGCTGATGGAGTTGAGGATTTGCTGCTGCGCATCACCGAATGGCCGGGCTACGCGCACGGCGCCAAAGCCAAAATTTTGCTGGCATCGCGCACCGCATCGGGCGCTGTTATGCACGCACTCGCGCTCAACTGAAATAGGCGAAATCGGTGGCGAAGCCGCAGCGCTCTTTGTATTGCCATTTTAGCGGGCCATCATCGCAATAGAGGCTGGAGACGGATTCCTGCCCCGGATGGTCATGACCGGAGATACCGCACGATACGGTGCCGTCAAACGCGACATTCCTGACCGCCTCGGCGCCGGCAATTTCGCCGATTTGAATGCGTTCCTCGCCGGCGCTGTGATCGAGCACGATATGCGCCCGTTTGGGCCCGCGTATATTGGCGAAATTGCCGGTGAAATACATGTTGCCGCCGGCATCGCCGCGAAATATCTCGCTCAATGATTCAAACTGATCGTCCGTAGCATTCTCGCCGACATAGATGGTGACGCTCCACGGCGAGCCCGGCTCGTTGTCGTCGTAATGACCGGCAATGCCAACGGCGAGGCCGGAAAGATCGATATCCCCGGCTTGCCCCTTGGCTATATGCCAGGACAGAAGGAAATCGCAATTGCCGTAGGTGGATAAACCATCCGCCACGCCATTTTGCTGACGGCAGGGGCAGATCGCCTCGCAATTACAGGCCTCGTAATAACTTCCTTCGATGCGATATGCCGCCGCCATCTGCCGCTCCTTTTGGTCAAATGGCACCATAGCATGCGAGCGCTGCGGCGAAAAAATTAGTGAATGGGTATTCCGTGCCTTGGCTGTTCGGCGCTTTTCGTTACAGTGCCGCCATGCTCGATGCTACGCCGCTCCTCCGCCTTTACGCCAAACGCCGCCTGGCGGCTTTGCGCCGTCAGCGCCCGGTCGAAACCCAGAGCCGCGAATTGCTCAAGCTGGTTGGCAAGGCGGCCGGGACACGCTTCGGCCGCGATCATGGATTTGCCGATATTCACAGCGTCGAGGATTTTCAGGCGCGCGTTCCATTATGCCGGTTCGAGGACATGGACCGCGACTATTGGAGCGCGGCGTTTCCCACGCTCGACAATTGCAGCTGGCCGGGACGGATGCCGTTTTTTGCCGTCACCTCCGGCACCACCACCGGCGTCGATAAATTTATCCCG
>JABIXB010000155.1 GCA_018666805.1 Rhodospirillaceae bacterium
GCCGGCATTATCGGCCATATTCCATAAGTGGCGGATTAGAGCGAATGGCGCGGCGTGGAATAGTTTCGCACGAGCTTATGACGATCGAAACAACCGTTACGAATAAAACCCATATTCATTGGTCTTAATTGGGGTGCTATTTAACTTCCAGTAAGTATTTTCCCTCTATTAAAATTAATAGATAAAGAATTCATCCGATACGGAAATGGTCTTCGATGTTTGGAAAATTACGCCTGAGAACAGTCAATTTCGCGGTCTCGATCATTATCGGGCTGTCCGGCATCCTGCTTGCCGCCGTGCTCTCCTTTACCGTGCTCAATATCGGCGCCATCGAAACCAGTTGGATTAAATACCAAGCTGATCACTCCGAGAAAGCGCGCCTGGAAAGTGCCTTGCGTAAGGCGATCGGCTATGGCGGCATGATCCACCATTTCAAAAACTATGTCCTGCGCCACCAAGAGCCGCTGGTTGACAATATTCATTCGGATATCGGCGCCGCCATGGCCGTTGTCGGCCAATACAATTCTCTTGTTTTGAGCGAAGCCGAAAAAATCGCCTTGGAGGATGTCAGCCAGGCGCTCAACCACTATGAGGGAGCGCTGCTGAAATCGCGCGAGATGATACGCCGCGCCAAGACTCCGGAGGAGATCGATTCGGAGGTGAAAGTGGAGGATACCAGCGCGCTCAGGGGATTGAATACGCTACGCACCGAGGTCGAGCGGCTGGCGGGAGAAGAAGACATAGCGCGCGGTATCAAAGGCCGCCTCGCCGCCAATCTGCGTGCCGCGCTGGGCTATGGCGGCATGATTCACGAGTTTAAGAATCTGGTCCTGCGTGGCGATCTGCCGAGGGTCGAAAAAATTAAAACGCATATCGCCCGCATCGAGAACATTTTTCTTGCCTATACTGCTCTCGGGCCGACCATCGCCGAGGAAATTGCGCTGGATGACATTTCCTCCGCGGTCAATGCGTACAAATCAAAGCTCGGCGTGGCGGAGGAGCTGATTTTGGCCGGGGCCACCGTTTCCGAGATCGACATTTCGGTGAAAGTCGACGATGCCAAGGCGCTGCGCGGCTTGAGCAGTTTAGACCGGGAAGCCGCATTGCAGGTGGATGAATTGCAGAGGGAGGTCGGCAGCAAATTGAGTTTTCTGACCAGCGTGGTGCCCGCCATCAATTGGATATTCCTGACCATCATTGTATTGGCGGTGCTGTCCTCGGTCTGGATTTTCAATGTTTATGTCATCCGCCCGATAACCTCGATGATTGGTCTGATGGGCCGATTGGCGGACGAAGAAACCGAGCTCGAGATCCCCTATACCGGGCGGCCGAACGAAATCGGTCAGATGGCGAGCGCCTTGGAAACGTTCCGCCAGACCACCATCGCACGCAAGGCGGCGGAGGCCGAAATTATAGAGCTCGCCGGGACAGACTCCCTCACCGGCCTCTATAACCGCAAGCGATTCGAACTAAAACTTCATGATTCGCTCAAAATGGCGGCGCGCACCAAAACATGTGTCGCCGTGCTGATGATCGACCTTGATAATTTCAAGCCGGTCAATGATCAGAATGGTCATGCCGCCGGCGACGAAGTGCTGCGCGTGGTGGGCGAGCGTTTGGGGCATATATGCCGGGATACTGATTTCGTCGCCCGCCTCGGCGGCGATGAATTTGCCATCATCGCCACCGCAGTCGATGCGGGCGAGCATATAGAAATTATGGCGCACCGCATCATCGACCAATTGAACCTGCCGGTTTATTATCAATCACTTGCTTTGAAAATCGGCGGCAGTGTCGGTATTTCCATTTATCCTGACGATTCCGAAGACGCCATTGAGCTTGTCCAAAAGTCGGATATGGCGCTCTACGAAGCCAAGAATGGCGGCCGCAATACCTTCCGGTTTGCCGAGAACAAAGTGGCGAAACTGAACCTGGCATAGGCCTGGCGGCGGCCCTATTCCACGCGCCGTGTGGCGCACTTTATTCCACGCGCCGTGTGGCGCACTTTATTCCACGCGCCGTGTGGCGCGATCATCCCATGCC
>JABIXB010000156.1 GCA_018666805.1 Rhodospirillaceae bacterium
GTTGTCATCAAAACTTGGCTGAAACAGTACAATCATATCCGCCCGCATCAGGCTCTGAACATGCGTCCACCAGTGCCCGAGACTCTTTCAGGAAGTGGCACATAGAACGGGGGCTTTACACGAGTCCTTGTGCGCCCACCAATTTTTTTAGCCGCAAAACGAAGCCGGGCAACGCAAGCGTGCCCGGCTTTGCTGCGTTTTTTAGGCCTGGTTATCTATATATCTTGACCCAAATTGGTATTGTTTTGTAAATGGGCCTGCCTACCACATGTCGTGTGCGGCACGGGGTAGGGATGAATTAGCTCAATTTTAGCATGAGCCCATCATTTCTCTCACTTGTCCGCTTCACTTTCAGGCGCCCGCCGCCATCAGCGCCTCGAAGGCCGGCCAGGCGATGTCCGGGTGGTAGCTGTGCCCGCCTTCCGCCGCAGCCGTATGCAGGCGATCCGGCGCGCCGAGAGCGCGGTAGACGGCACGCGCCGATTCAGCCACCGCCTCGGCCCCGGCAAAAGGCCATATATGATCCTTCCTGCCGGCGAACAGCAACACCGGGCGCGGCGCCGAGAGGGCGAGAATGTCATCCATCTCGAGCCAATTGAGGATGCCCGGAATCACATTTTGCCCGCTGGCATCGCCCCGCCGGCCAATGCTGTCACGCAGATATCCGGTGCTGCCGCCAATCAGTGCGGCCTGGATGCGAAGATCCAGCGCGCTGCTGTATAACGCCGTCGAACCGCCTGAGGAATTGCCCATGATATGCAGGCGCGAGAGATCGAGCGTTAAGCCGTGTGCGCTGCTTTGCAGCCAATTGATCACCGCCGAAACATCGCTGACGCGCTCGCCGAGGAGCGTGCGGCCAAGCAACAGGGCATGATTGGCGGCATCGATACAGGGGTCGCGCGACGGCTTGGCGAGGCACTGTTCGCGCCGTTCGCCAAAACAAGATTGCTCGACCGCGACCGCGATATAGCCCCGCGCCGCCGCCTGCAGGGCATTGGGCGCGCCGCGCGCAATACGCTCGACATCGGCCGGCAGGCGCACCTCGCCCCAGCTCAAGTGGACGCCGGAATTGGTCCCTTGCAGGCAGATCATCACGGGCCGGGGGCCGGCCAGGGCGGGATTGAAAATCAGGTGTACGGGAATGTCGCGCGCCGTGCCGGCATGCAGGTAACAACTCTTGCGCATGAAACTGCCGGCCAATGCATGGCTTTGCTCGTGGCGCGCCTCGGGGATTTTCCCGTCATTCGCATAACCGCATAACTCGGCCAGTTTTGCGCGCGCTGTCTGTTGCCACTCGGCGGCACCCGCATCGCTATTATTCCGCCACGACAGACGCAACGGCGCCGCCTCATAATCATGCACATGGCGTAAGCTCGGGCTCAATTGGATATCATCGGGACAGGGCGGATAAGGATCATGCCCGGCGCCCATATGGCGCTTCATTCGTCGTTTGATCGCCAGTGCCAGGGCATGCACGCGCGCGGGCGATAACATGGCGCCTCCTCGGATGGGCCGGTCTTTTCGCCGGCAGCCGTCATGATATCACATCCGTCATATGAACGGCGTCGTGAGCGGTCCCGGTGCAATCTTCGGCCGAAACCAACTCCTTGATGGACGGCGCCTTGAGAAAAATGAGCACGCGGCGATTGTCCGCATTCTTTTCGCCATCGGCGGTTTCGGTCTCGGGCATGGCTTCGCCTCTCGGCCCGATCCAGATTTTGTGCGGCGAGACGCCGCGCGCGATAAGTTGCTCCCAGACCGCCAGCGCCCGGCGCATGGAGAGTCGCAAATTATGCTCGGACAAACCGGAACGGTCGGCGTGGCCTTGCACAAACACCTCCTCGATTGCCGTGTCGCGCGCCAGTGCGGCGCCGGCATCCAGAATCTCATTGGCGGCCCCGTCCAACACGGCGCTGTCATGCGTGAACTGCACCCTGAAGCGTTGCAGGGGTGTATCCACAGGGGAATCAGAAGCTGCTTGAGACACCGCCGTGCATGTACTTTGGTGCTGTTCGGATATCTTCAGGGAGCCCGCAGTTTCGAGCGGAAGTAGCGCGGCTGCGGGAATTGTCTCGCTGGTTATCTGGCGTACGCGCCATTTTTCGAGCGCCGTTTCAAAGGCGCTGCGGCAGTTTTCGATATGACCCAACTGCCAGCCTTCCTCAAGCTGCTCTATCCAACAGTCGAACGAAGATTGCGCCAGCGCCGCTTGCACCGGGATTTGCCGGGCAAAACCCGCGTCGATGGCCGAGACAAGTTCGGCGCGCGCCGTCGTGAGCGGGGGGATTTGGCTTTCGGGAATACGCCAATCCGCGATCTGCTCAGGCGTGGGCACGGCGCCGCGCGAGGCCGCGAGCGCTTTGTCGGCAAATAGCCAAGCGTCGGGCCAATCATACATTTTGTCCGCTTCAAAGAGTGTAAGCTCGCGGTAATTCTGCGCTAAATGGGGCGAAAAGCCTTCCCCCGCGACGGTAAGGTTGCGCGTCGTTTCGATATTGTTTGTGCAGGCGGAAAGAACGAGACCGCCGAGAACGGCCATGGCGCCGAGAGCAAGTAAATTACGCATTGTTCGTCTCCCCACCGCCGTTTGGAAGTTCGCCTAAGTTGATAATTTCACGATCATCGGAAGCGTCTGGCGGCGCATCGTCCGGTGCGTCTTGGCGGAAGATCGTCTCGCCGTGATCGCCGATTTGATCGGGCTCGCCAATCGGGCAGATATCGAGGCTGCCCTGCACGATGCCGCCATTGTCGATCTCGATCGAGCGGTACGACAGTGTGCCCGCCACCTTGCCGCTGGCGACGGTCAAGTTTTCGCCGGCCAGCTCGCCTTTCAAAAAGCCGAGGACTTCGAGCGTGCGGAAGGAAACGATGGAGCCTTCTATGCGAACGCCGTCGCCAACCGTGATGGCGCCGGCCTCGGACGGTATGCCGCGCGCCTCGCCACTTTCAGAGAAGCGCGTCAAATGCGTGTTCCGGAATTGGCCGCGCGCACGCATCACCCCTTCGACAGCCTTCTGTCCCCGGCTTTCCTCGCTTAGGGGATTCGCCGGCTGCGGCGCCACGCGGTTGATTTGAATACCCTCGGCCGCCAATCCCCGGGATGTTTGCGTCCCCGGTGTTGTGGCCTGTGGCGCTGTGGCCTTCTTGTCGGACGTAAAGAACATAGTGCTTTCCCCTCAGCTTTAATCATTGTCTGAGCGGAGCATGGCGGCCGATTGCGGCAGGATTTGGTTTTATTCGTGGCGAAAATTGGGCAGGTGAAATTCCCGCCTCGCTGTTGCACAAACACAACAATTTGCGCCGTGTGAATCCGAACGATATCAAATAGTTAGAGCAGATTCACATGGTTTAGGGTGGAATTATTCTTGATTCAATAAATTCGCGATCGCTTCGCCCAGTTTGCGGCGGCGAAAGGGTTTGCGAATAAGCGGCAGGTTGTCGCCAAAGGCCGGTTTGGCGCTGACGAATTCCTCGTTGTAACCGGAGGTCAGCAATACCGGAATATCGGGCCGGCTGTTGCGCGCCTGTTTAGCAAGTTGCAAGCCGCTCATGCCGCCGGGCATGACGACGTCGGTGAACAACAAATCGATGTGACGGTCGCCACGCAGAATTTCGAGCGCCGAGGGACCGTCGCTGGCAGAGATCACCTGATAATCCATATCCTCGAGCGTCGCATTTACCAACGCCCGAACATCTTCATCGTCTTCGACCACCAGAATTACAGCGCCAGATTTTTCGCCCAACAAATTACCCTTCCGGCTGCGCCATCGAACTATTGGCGCGTCATATGCCAATAGCCGAACCCGCCGGCCGATTCATTCGAGACACAGCGATATTACAGCAATAATTACCATCTGACCGCAAAGCCCGCGCCTTGGCAGCCATCGGTCCAATTCTTCAAATTCGGCAGTAGACTACCTGTTTCCCAGGGTAATTAGCGATTATAAATATGGTGATTTATACTAATATATTAGAAGTAATTCTTATTATCTGTAATATTACAGATATATTTATTTTGTAATAGTATTCTTAGTTAATTCAAAAGCTATATTCGCACCATCCCCGGAATTTTTGATTCATCGCAATGCCTAATCGGCGCGCACGGCGTACCAACAATGCTTTGCCAGCAAGGAGAGATAGGATGAGTTCTGCGACGAGCGCTGCAAATAACGGTGCCGCGAACATGGGCATGCCCGGCCTTCGCGGTGGCGATCATTTTGGCTTTACGGTGCCGGATATGGACGAAGCGGTGCAGTTTTTCCGCGACATTCTCGGCTGCCGTGAATTTTATGATTTGGGCGAATTTGGCGCGGATGGCGATTGGATGACAGAAAACCTTAATGTTCATCCGCGCGCCAATATCAAATCCATGCGTATGTTGCGCTGTGGCCATGGCACCAATATCGAACTGTTCGAATATGAGTCTCCCGACAAGCGCGATGAGCAGCCGCGCAATTCGGATAATGGTGGCCATCACATAGGCTTTTATGTCGACGACGTCGAAGCCGCCGTGGCCCATCTTAGGAAGCACAACATCAAAGTATGCGGTAATCCGAAACTGATGGAAGATAATCCGGAGGGTGGCGTGACGTGGTGTTATTTTGTTTCGCCCTGGGGCATGCAATTTGAATTGGTGAGCTATCCGGACGGCAAACAGTATGAAAAAGACTATCCGGACAAATTATGGAACCCCACCCAGCCGGCCGATTAGAGCAGCTGGCACGAACACAGCCGTGCCGGAATCCCGCTCCTCGCTGGCGCAGATTGAAGCCGCCTTGGAGGGCGCCGGCCTAGTGGTTCTTGGCGCCTTCCATCCCGGCCCGGAAGACGGCGTTCCCGCCTATTCCGCTCAGCACGGCACGGCAACAATTGTGCTCGGCGGTAATGGTGGCGGCGCGATGTGGCCGTTTTTTGAAGCATATGCCCGGCACGGTGAAAATCCGCTGAACGCCTGGAGCAGCGATCTGTTCGGGCGATTGGCGGCGCAATTCGGTGCCCGCGCGGCCTCGCCGGCAGATGGACCGCCGTTTCATCCGTTCCAACGTTGGGCGCTTAAGAGCGGCCAGGTCTTCGCATCACCGGTCGGCATTCTTATTCACCCTGAATACGGCCTGTGGCACAGCTACCGCGGCGCCTTGCTATTCGCCGAGCGACTGGATCTGCCGGCAGCGGTTACGCGCGCCAATCCGTGCGATGCGTGTCGCGAAAAACCCTGTCTAAGTGCCTGTCCGGTGGACGCGTTTCAGCCGGGTATCTATGACGTGAAGCGTTGCGCCGGCCATATCGGCGGCAATAAAAATGCTGGCAAACCCAATGATTGCCGGATGACGGGTTGCCGCGCGCGCCACGCTTGCCCGGTCGGCCAAAAACATGCCTATCCGCCGGCACAGGCGCAGTTTCACATGGCGGCATTTATCGGAAAGCATGGGACGCGGGATAAAAGCTGATTGCGGTGCCAGGCGAGTGCAGCTCGGGCCGACCAAGACTCAAGTGACGTCGTAGGTCCAATCTCCAACTGCGAGCCAGCCGCAATGTTCGTCGCCCTGGACGCGGGTGGGAACCGCGGCGACGCGATAATTTACCGGCCGGCCATCTTGTGACCGGAAGGCGCCGTCATCAAATGGCGGCTTTTTGTCAAAACGCAATCCATTGCCCAATTCAGACATCATACCGACGACGATGCCGGCGAATTTGCGGTCTTCGCTATCGTTCTCATTGTTGGATGTCAGGCAGGATTCTATTTCCGTTCCTAAATTTTCAACGCTGGCACTGCGTTGTGCGGCACTCACCGTTCCCCAGGCGCAATGGCTTTTTAAGTCCGGCGGCAATTCCTCTAATAATTGCTCGGTGCTTACGGCATTGTCTGAGTCATGCGCCAAGCTGCTCCACGCCTGAACGAGCTTGTTCGTCTTTCGGAGCTCTTTCGTGTCTACCAAAGATACGTTCATGTCAGAATTATATTTTCGTAAAAATTTGAGGCCGACGGCGCACTGCTTGCTTGCGAAAGCGGCAATACGCACACGCTGGCGAAACTACCCGCCAACCAAGGGTGCGGCTGTGACCACAGTCACAAACCGGGCGGTGCGCGGTAAATAATTATTTTTTTTGGGGATATCGCCGCAAATGCGAAATATGCGGCGAATTTTGCGGCGATGTTAGGTCAGGCGGTCGTATAGGTCACGCACCACTGAATGAAGCAACTCTGTGCGCACCATCATGAACGCATTGGCCGTATCGTCACTGCCGTTCGACCGGTGGGCATTTTCCTGCGCCAAAAGCTCCTGTTCCTCGAGCTTGACCAGGGCGCTCAACACCAGGCCGGGCTCGGTGCCCTCCGAGCTCCGCGACTGGCGGTGAAATCGCGTTTCGATTTTCTTTTCCAGCGCTTCAATAATCTGAATTCCCAGTTCCGGGTCGGTCATGGCCGGCGTTCCTCAATTTCGTGGTGCGCGAGCAAAATTAGGGTGTGCGCGAGCAAAATCAGCGACCTAGAATAACGCTTGTTTAATTAAATTTCGGTTAGCGCGGAACGAAGGGTGAATTGACCGGGGCGCAAACCGGCGCGACATGTTAATCTGTGCGCCTGGACACCCCGACAGGAAGGACAGGATCATGAAGAATGCCACCTTACTGGGATGGGGGGCCGTTCTGTGCGGCCTCATCGGCATCATCTATACGATTTACCATGACGTCATCTGGGACAGATATGACGGCTGGTCTTTGTTCGCGACAAAATCTCATATCGCGATTGCGTTGTGCGCGGTTGCCATCATTGCCGGCGCTAAACTTTTAACCATCGGTGCGCGCCAACGGGCAGGTTGAACATTCATGTGCGCCATGATTTATGTACGCCATGATTCGGCAGCTAAACA
>JABIXB010000157.1 GCA_018666805.1 Rhodospirillaceae bacterium
CCAGGAAACAGAGGAAGAAATCAAAGCCCGGGTCGGCGAAGCGGCGCGTTTTGTCGATATGGAGCGCCTCGCGCTCAGCACCCAATGCGGTTTCGCCTCGGTCGCCAAAGGCAATAATCTTGGTTTCGATTTACAGGAAACAAAACTGAGCCTGGTCGCCCGCGCCGCCCGCGCGCTCTGGCCCAACTAGGCCAACATTAAAAACGACCGATATCGAACGCCTCGATCGGGGTTTTCGTTTCACCGTCGAGCAACAGTTCCGCCATCACCGCGCCGACGCCGGGGCCGAGGCAGAAGCCGTGCCCGCTGAAGCCGAAGGCGTGCATCACGCCGGGCGTCGTGCGGCTCGGGCCGAGCACCGGGAGATGATCCGGCGTGCAGCCCTCAACACCGGACCAGAGACGAATGATATTCACATCGGCCATACGCGGGATCACCTTAACGGTGCGTTCCAGGGTGCAGAGGGTCTCTTCTGTGATGGCGTGGCCGAAACCCTCATCGAGATCGGCGGTGCCGCTGCGCCCGCCAAAAATAAGATTACCGCGCGGAATTTGCCGCACATAAACATCACCGCCGACCACACCGAGCGCCGGTTCCATAAAGTAAGGCACCGGCTCGGTCACCACCAATTGCGGCATCATCGGCCACAGCTCAACTTTCTCACTGAGCCAGCCGGCGACCCGCGCACCCCAGGCGCCAGCCGCATTGAGCACCTGGCGGGCGCGTACTTCGAGGCCGTTTTCGCTGCGCAGTAAAAAGCCATCGCCGTCTTTCTCGAGCGCCGCCACCGGCTCATTCTCGCGGATATCGGCGCCAGCGCGGCGCGCGGCATGGGCGAAGGACGGCCCAAGCAGGCGCGGATTGGCCTGGCCGTCGCTCGCGCACCAGGCGGCGCCGTAAGCCACGTCGCTAAACCACGGATAACGCGCCAATAGGGCGTTGCGGCTGATCATCTCGACCTCACAACCATATTCCGCTTGCGCTTTGGCATGCGTCTCCATGGCTTCCATGTCTGCATCGTTGCGCGCCACCTTGAGATGGCCATTCATGGCGTATTCGCAGTCATTGCCGACGAGCTCGGGCAGCGTGTGCCAAATATCGATCGAGCGCTTGGCCAGCGTCAATTCCTCCAGCGCCCGGCCATTCCGCCTGACACCGCCGAAATTCACACCACTCGCCGCAGCACCTGGTTGGCGCTTTTCCAACAGCACCACCGGCACGCCCCTGAGCGCCACATGCAGCGCCGTCGAGCAGCCGGCGATACCGCCGCCGATGATGGCGATCTCTGTTTCTATCGCTTTCATATTGACGCCGCCCGGTCCGGATCGTCATCCGCCGCCGCACCGCCGATGGCGATATTGAGCGGCTTGATCGGCGCCTGGCCGCGCAGGCGGCCGACCTCGGCCAAAGGCACGCCCTTATGAGCGGCGAGAATTTCCGCCGACGCGATGCCGCACATGCGCCCCTGGCAGCGCCCCATGCCGACGCGGGTAAAGGCTTTGGCGCGGTTGATCTCTTGCGGTTCGAGCGATTGCCCGAGGCGGATATCGCCCGCGGTGACACCCTCGCAGCGGCACACGATGGTGTCGTCGGGCTGTGCCGCCGCCAGCCCTTGCGGATAAGGCAGGGCGCGCTCGAGCGCGATGCGAAAGCGCATCTGGCGGCTCAGCTTGTGCTTGAGATGGGCGCGCCGCGCCACATCGGATGATTTACCCTGGTCCGCCAGCAAGGCGAGGGCTGCCAATTCACCGCGATATTCCGCCGCGTCGGCGCCCATTATCCCGGCGCCGTCGCCGGCGAGATAGACACCCTCGGCGCTTGCTCTCCCTTCGGCGTCGCTCGACGGCAACCATTGCCGCGCCATGGCATCGAAAGCCATGTCGCAACCGGCAAGCTCGGCCAACTGGCATTCCGGCTTTACGCCCCAGCCCAATGCCAAGGCGTCGCAATCAATATGGCGCTCTTGGCCGCCGGCGCTGCGGTAACTGAAGCCGGTGACGCGGCTATCGCCTTCGATCACAAGTGGCCGCACGCCGCGCCGAACGGCAATGCCGTGAAAGCGCAGCCAATTCTGGTACCACAGGCCCTTGGCCAGGGTGAGCCCGCCAATCAACAGGCCGGGAAGCACCGGCAAGGCGTCGCTGAGGCGCGCCGTGTCGAGCACCGCCGCCACCTTCGCGCCGGCATGGGCGTATTGATAAGCGACGAGATAGAGCAATGGCCCGCTGCCCATAAAGACCACCCGCTTGCCGATGGCGCAGCCCTGCGCCTTGAGAGCGATTTGCGCGCCGCCCATGGTGAAGACGCCGGGCAGCGTCCAGCCGGGGACCGGCAACACCCGGTCCACCGCGCCGGTACAAAGCAGCAGCGCGTCATAGGGGATGCGGTCCACCCCGTTTGGGCCGAGGGTAAAGGCGGTCTTGTTCTCGATCGACCACACGCTGGTGTCGGGGCGGTAATCGATGCGCTCGCGCAAGCCGTCGAAACAGTCATGCAGCGCATCGGCCTTGCTGGCCTCAAAACCGTAACGGAGCTTGGTCGAGCGCAGAAATCCGGGCGGCTGGCGGCGATAGACCTGCCCGCCGCTCGCTGGCGCTTCATCGACTAGGATCGGCCGCAAGCCCTGCCCGACCAACACCTCGGCGGCGCGCGTTCCGGCCGGACCAGCGCCGATGATGAGAATATTGCCCGCGGCGCTCATTGTTCGCCGCCGTCGGTGATCAGGCGCAGGCCTTCGCGCACATAGGTCGAGCAGGCGCGCAATGAGCCGCCCTCTTCCTGCTTAACCCAACAATCCTGACACGCGCCCATCAGGCAAAAGCCGGCGCGCGCGCCGGCGCCGAATTCGAATTCGCGCACCGCCGCGCCGACCATCATCAGCGCCGTCAACACGGTATCGCCGGCCAAGGCCGTCACGGCTTCGCCGTTGACATGAATGGTGATTTCGGGCCGCTCCGTTTCGCTCAACCGGACAAACTGGCCGCCTTCTGATTTCTTATTCAATGACTGGCTCTTATGTTTTGACTCTAGCCACTTGATTCGAGGTCGCGCGAATATACCCGGCCTTTCCATAAACTGCGACGGCCACGCCAATGGTCGAAGGCGGAACTCCAGGTCATGGCGAGATAGAGTACACCGATCAGCGGCATGGCCAAGGCGAGAATGCGTGGCATGCGATAATAGGCCAGGGTCGGCAGATAGCCGATGGCCATAAATATCAGTGCGGCGGCGGCGACCAGCTTTGCCGCCAGCACCGGCACGGCGGCCAGAATGAGTGGCGGCAAAATACAGGCGAGGGCAAAAATCGCCGTGCACAGCAGCAGCAACAAAATCGAGTGGCGCAATTGCGTGTAGGCGCTGCGCGCCACCATGCGCCAGATTTCCCCTATCCCGGCATAGGGGCGCACGCTTTTGGCCGAATGGGTGAGGCCGATCCAGGTGCGCCTGCCGCTGTGCTTGAACGTCCGCGCCAGCGTGCAATCGTCGATAATCGCGTCTTTGATGGCGGCGAACCCGCCAATCCCCTCCAGCACCTCGCGCTCGGTGAGAATACAGCCGCCGGCGCCGGCGGCGATCAGACGGCTGGGCCCGTTGGAGAGATGGAATGGATAGAGCAGTTTGAAAAAATAGACGAAGGCCGGCATCAACAGCGCCTGCCAAAAGCCGCGCATGTCGAGCGCCACCATGAGCGAGAAAAATGCCACCCCTTTGGCCTGTTTGGCGGCGATCAACGCCGGAAGCGCTGCCGGCGCGAGCACGATATCGGCATCGAGCAACAGCACCAGCGGCGTCTTTACCTGTTGCAGTCCCTGCTCCAGCGCCCACATCTTACCGGCCCAGCCGGACGGCAGGGGTGCGCCGTCGACAATTTCCAGATCGCAACTGTCCGGCGTGGCTCGGCACGCGATCTCGGCGGTGCCGTCCTCGGAGCGGTCGTCGACCAGGATGACACGCAGGCCGCTGCCCTGTTCTCCGAGCGCGGTGAGCGTCGCGCCGATATAACGCGCTTCGTCGCGCGCGGGTATCAGCACCGTCACATGGCTGAGGTTTGTATGATCCGGCGCCGCATCACCGGCTGCGAAGCGCTCGCGGATACGCCATGGCTGCCACGGCGCGAGCAGAATTCCGAGCCATACCAAGGCGCCAGCCGCCGCGAGAATGGTCCACAAATCACCGGCTGGCGCCATGATCTCAAAATCTATCCGCTGTCAGGCCGCTTAAATCGATTTCGGGCGTGGCACCCGAGATCATATCGGAAATCGCCCGGCCCGAGCCGCAGGCATAGGTCCAGCCGGTGCTGCCATGGCCCGTATCCATATAGAGATTATCGAATTTGGTGCGCCCCAAGATGGGCAGACAGTCGGGCGTCATCGGGCGGAAACCGGCCCAGCGTTCAGCCTTGGCCGCATCGCCGCATTCCGGAAACACGGCCATGGTCACGTCGAGAATCGCCTGGGTGCGGGTGGCTGAGATGGTGTCGTCATAGCCGGTCAATTCCGCCGTGCCGGCCGAGCGCAGACGCTCGCCAAGGCGGCTCATGACGATGCGGCGCGAGCCCTCGTGAATGGCCAGACGCGGCGCGCCGTGATGGCCTTCGGTTGGGACCGTCACCGAATAGCCCTTCAAGGGATAGATCGGCACGCGAATGCCGACTTTACGCAAAAACAAGGGGCTGAAACTGCCGAGGCTCATAACATAAGCGTCGGCCTCAAGGCGGCCCTGATCGGTGTCGACCGCCGTGATCCGCCCGCCATTCGCCTGCAGGCGGCGCAGCGCCACGCCGTAGCGGAATGTCACCCCCTGGCGCTCGGCGGCGGCGGCCAGGGCATGGGTGAATTTATGTGCATCGCCCGATTCATCCTGCGGAAAGAATAGCGCCCCTGCATAGCGTCCGGCGCTCGCCGCCAAGGCCGGTTCGACCTCGAGGCAGCGCTTCATGTCGATGACTTGCGGGTGAAAGCGCGAATCCGCATGGCGCATTTCCGCCGCCGCCGCCGCGTCCAACTCCTGCTGGCTGGCAAATAGGTGGAGCACGCCGTCGGCGCATTGGTCATAGTCGATCTGCTCGCGCTCGCGCACCTCTTTCAGACATTCGTAGCTATAGGTCGAGAGGCGGAGCGAAACCTGTTGGCTGTGCTCGAAGCGCTCGCGCGTACATTGGCGCAAAAACTTAAGCGCCCAGCTCCACTGCGCCCAATCGGGACGCAGGCGAAAGAGATAGGGCGCATCCTGGCGGCCAAACCATTTGAACAGCATGCGCGGCACTTCCGGCGTCGCCCAGGGCCGCGCGGTGAATGCGCCCACAATGCCGCCATTGGCAAAGCTGGTTTCCAGCCCGGCGCCGCTTTGGCGCTCAACCACGGTAACCTCATGGCCGGCCTGATTGAGATAATAGGCCGCAGCCGTTCCGATCACGCCGGCGCCCAAGACGAGCACTTTCACCACTGCTTCTCCCTGTTTTACCGTATTTTATCGGTGCAAACCCACCCCCGGCACCCGCCATTTCGCATGATTAGGCGCATTTCGGCAAGCGCTTGCAGCGAAAGAGAGAATTGGCCGTGACAAACCCCCTTTCGCACCACAGAATGCGCGCACGAATTGATCCAAGGAAATTTCACCGTGATGTTGAATTTTGCGCGAGGCTCGGCCGCTTTGTTTGCGGCCGCCATCATGATCGCAAGTCTGGGTGTGGCCTCGGCGGAAGAGGCGGCGCCCGACCGCCATGCGGGCTATTATTATCCGCCGATTACGAGCAGCGAAACCTATGAAGCGCGTGCCGTCGCCATGGCCGATGCCGAACGGTCGCAGCGTATCAAATTCATCAATAATTTGACCGAGCAGCTCTTATCGCGGCCCTACGCGCCGGAATATGCCATCTTCGCCAAAGGCGACGAGGCACAAAAAATGATTATCGTCGCGCGCCGCCCCGCTACCTTCACAACGCTTTACCAGGCGCGCGCCTTGCTCGCCACGCTTACCGCCGTGTCGCGTTCCTCGCGCCTGTTCAATGAATTCGGCGTGCAGGAATATTTCACCTTTTTCGATCTCGCCAAACTTTTCGGTTTCGTCCGCATCACGATTTCCGACGGCGATACCTTCAGCCACCAGATTAATCTCGAATAGGCCCTAATCTTCCTGCACCAGCCCCCGGCTGTGATGCCAATCATGAATTGATTGGTCTGGGTATTCGCCGAAGTGCGGCTCGCCTTCGCCCTCCGGCAGCGGCACCCAGGCGGCAACAAAATCCAGCATGATATGGCAGCGCTCGGGCGCCTTGGGCAGCGGCGTATCGATGGCCGAAGCAAACGGATGCAGCAATTCCGGCCAACGCGAATCCCACACCCAGAGCGCCGAGCCGCAGCGCGAACAAAAATGCCGCTTGGCCGGGCTTGGTTCCGCATCGCCAATTTTCACCTGATAAATGCTGAGATGTTCCTCGCCATGCACCTCCAGGCTGCCGGCATCGGCCGAGAGATTGATGGCATAACCACCGCCGCCCGCCGTCTTGCGGCAGATCGAGCAATAGCAATACATGTAGGGATAGGGTTCGCTCGAGTGCACGGAAAAGCGCACCGCGCGGCAATGGCAAGCACCTTCAAGCAACATGTTTCCTCCTCACGGCCATGATGCGGCCGTCGCAATATTTTGATATGCCGTGTTGCGGCGATTGGGCGATAATGGCGCATTCACAATATGGAACGCCAACCGAATCATCGTGAGAATAATCTTTGCCGCCGTCTTCATCGCTCTCCTCCTGCCCGCCCTTGCCGCCCGGGCAGACGTCGCCGATGGCGTGCGCGCCTATGATGCCGGCTGGTATGACGAGGCGTTGGCGGAATTTTTGCCTGCCGCCGAGGCCGGCGACATGCAGGCGCAAATGGCGCTGGCGAGCATGTATCAATTCGGCGAAGGCGTGCGCCAGAGCGACGGTGAGGCAGCCAGGTGGACACGCGCGGCGGCTGAGCGCGGCGATGCGGTGGCGCAGGTTAACCTCGCGAATTTTTACACCTCGGGCCGAGGCGTGGCGCGCGACGGAGCGAAAAGCTATTTCTGGCTGCTGCTTGCCGCCGGCCAGGGCAACAGCTGGGCAATGGCGCGGATCGAAGCCGCCGCCGCCGGGCTGTGGAATTCCGCCGCCGAGATCAAGCGCGCCCGGGCCGGCAATTGGGCGCCGTTCGGCGATGATCTGAGCGGCCCACCGGAAGTGATAGACGGAGAAACGCTGATTGTCGCCGGCCATCGTCTCCGCCTCGAAGGCATCAAGGCGCCGGCGCCCGGCACGCGCTGCCAGCTACGTGGCAACGCGCATAATTGCGGCCGCATTTCGACCACCGCCCTGATGGATTTGACCGCCGGCGCCACGGTTACCTGCCGGCGACGCGAAGCCGTGGCCAAGGATGGCAGCCGCTATGCGCGCTGCCGCGCCGGCGGCTACGACCTCTCCGAAGGCATGGTCTATACCGGCTGGGCCGAGGCCGACGGCACGCAGATGAGCCGCTACGCCGCCTTTGAGCTCGATGCACGCAGCGCGCCACGCGGCATGTGGCGGCGCAATTGAAGGCGTGAAAAGCTCCCCTCTCGGGGTGGTAGGCATACGATGGCTATGTATCAATGAAACTACGCAAAAATAGCTTAACGCGCTGGTGTGATTTCAGAATATCGGTTAATGTGGCCGCGCCGAACGGACGAATCCCGGAGAAATATCCATGAAGTCAAGGCACCTCGTTCTCACAGCCGCTGCGGTTATGCTGCTTTCGGCCTGTACGCAAAGCGGTTTTCGCAATCTCGACACGGTTGTGGAGGGCATCGCCGATAATGGCGTCGTGGTCCACGTCAGTGCCGTGGAGCGAAATGCGGCCGGTGGAGACCCGGAGTCCCAGCGCCTTCTTGGTAATATGTATTATTGGGGCGAGCACGTAGATCAGAACGAATCCAAGGCAGTTGCCTGGTGGAGCCGTGCGGCAGACAAAGGCGACGCGGAAGCTCAGCTCAATCTCTCCAAAGTTATGGCGGGCGAGCCGGGGAATGGCGAGATGCACGCCAGCGTCGGGCGTGAACTCTGGGCATCAGCCGAAGAGAGCTATTTCGCCGCTACGGATGAATTTGAAACCACGCTTCTGCCGTTCCAGGACGCCTCTCTCGGCGAAGACCTGGGCAAAGCCGAAGATCCGTCCGTACTGGAAGGAATTCTCGCTCCGATCGGTAGCGCTCTAACCGCTATCGGTTCGGCAATTACCGGACAAAGCAGCGATTAATTCGTTTGCTGAGCTGAAGCCTTAGACCTTGCGGATAAAATTGTCCGTATAGGATTTTGGCCGCACGCGGCGCAGTTGCGGCTCCTGCAAATTATAATCCAGGCCCTTCTTGCGGGCATAGTTCTCCGCGTCTTCGCGGCTCGAAAATTTCATTTTGACTTGCGCCTGGGGATCGGCTGAGCCGGTCCAGCCCATCAGGCCATCGATCTCGCGTTTGCCGTCCTCGGCATATTCCAGTACCCAGTCGCGGCTCGCCCGCCCCGACTGCGTCACCGACTTTGTTGGCTGATAAATCCGCGCCGTCATGACAAATCATCCTGTCCAGAATTTGATCCTATCCGCTACCTCCGTTTATAGCGCTTGCGGCGGCTGAATCAAGTCGCTGCGCATTGACAGGCCGGCCCGGATCGCTCTTTATCTCGGCAACAATTCAGCAACAGAGGTTATCGGGGGAGATCATGAAGGCAGCAGTATTACACGGCTATGATGAGGCATTGGCGGGCGAAACTTTTGTCAAATATGAGGACGTGCCGGATCCCAAGATCGCGACGCCGACGGATGTTATCGTGCGCGTCGGTGGCGCCGGGGTGTGCCGCACCGATCTCCATATCGTCGAAGGCGTGTGGCGCGGCCTGGTTGAGGTCGAATTTCCCCACATTATGGGCCACGAGAATGCCGGCTGGGTCGAGGAAGTGGGCTCGGGCGTGAACAGCGTCAAGGTCGGTGATCCGGTTATTGTCCATCCCCTCGTTACCAGCGGCCATTGTCTCGCCTGCCGGCGCGGCGAGGATATGCACGCCGAAGAATCGAGCTTTCCCGGCATCAATGCGGATGGCGGTTATGCCGAATATCTCCGCACCGGCGAGCGCGCCCTGATCAAGCTGCCCGAAAGCCTGGCGCCAAAAGATGTCGCGCCCTATACCGATGCCGGCCTCACCGCCTACCGCGCGGCCAAGAAAGCGGCGCGCCATCTCGTGCCGGGCGAATATGCCGTCATGATCGGCGCCGGCGGCCTCGGCCATATCGGCATCCAATCCCTGGCCGCCCTGTCACCGGCGGAGATTATCGTTGTCGACAAATCCGATCTCGCGCTTGGCCTTGCCAAGGAGAGCGGTGCCCACCATTTGGTCAAGGCCGACGGCAACGAGACCGAAGCCGTGCTCGAATTGACCAAGGGTCTCGGCGCCGAAGCGGTGATTGATTTCGTCGGCGAGGGCGGCGCGATCGAAAAGGGTCTGGCGATGACGCGCAACGCCGGCTCCTACTACATTGTCGGTTATGGCGGAAAGATCGAAATTCCGGCGATCGAAATGATCATCAGCGAGAAGACCATTGTCGGCAATCTCGTCGGCACCTATGCGGAACTGGTCGAGCTGATGGCGCTGGCCGACCGTGGCCTGGTCAACCTCGCGACCAAGGAATACTCGCTCGCCGACGCCAATCAGGCGCTGCACGATCTCCATGCCGGCATTATCAAGGGCCGCGCCGTCCTGATCCCTTAAGCAGTACCAAGCGCGGCGCTACAGGTATCGGCGGAGGCGGCGGTCAGGCTGGCGGCGGCAAGGCCACGCTCAACCGCCTCGGCCAGTGGCGCACCTTTGAGCTGCGCCGCCATCACCCCGGCGGCAAAGGCATCGCCGGCGCCATTGACACTCACCACGTTGCAGGGCGGCGCGGGATAAATCTCGCACGCGTCTTGCGTGGCAAGCGCCACGCCCTCCTCGCCCAACGTCACGAAAACCATATTCGGCCCCATTGCGCGCAAATTATCCGCCGCAGCCAGGGCCTCCGCCGCCGTCTCGACAGGCTCGTCCAACAGCGCCGCCGCCTCGCTGCGGTTGGCAAACAGCATATCGAAGCGGCCAAGATGAGGAGTGAGACGAGGCGCCTTGGCCGGCGAGACCGCAAGCGCTGCGAGCCGCACATCTTTGGGTGCGGCCGCGGCGAGGGCGCCAATTCCCGCCTCGGGCAGATTGGCGTCAACCGCCCAAAGCGGCCAAGCGGCAAGGCCCGGCGCCAGTGCTTTCAGCCGCGCGCCATCCAACAGGTCATAGATATCGGCATCGGCCAAGCCGCAAAGCAGCTCGCCTTTGCGGTCAAGCACGGCGGTGTAGGAGGCGGTGGCGCGCCCGGCGATATGTTTTGCATCGCTAAGATCAATGCCGGCGGCTGCCAATTCCTCGGCAATCGCGTCGCCTTCCTTGTCCGCTCCGAGCGCGCTCACCAGCTTCACCCGCTGGCCGAGGCGGGCCAGATTAAGCGCCACATTGCGCGCCACGCCGCCATGCGAGGATGACACCGTCACCGGGTTGGAGGCGCGGCGGACAAATTTTTTCTGACAGCGCGCCATGCGGTCGCTGTGCGCCGCACCTATACAGGCGATACCAGCGGCTAAATTTTCATGTTTCATGCGCCGGATAATAACCGCATTGCAACTCTTGCGGGGCGCTCAATCCGTGAGCCCGGCGGTGCTCAGGCCGTCAAGAAAGCGCGCCATGTCCTGCTCGGCCTTGAACGGCAGTTGCGCCTTGGTCGCGCCGAGCGTCATGCCGGGTGATAATTGCAGCAACCGCTTGAGCGCGTCACGCGCCTGATCGGCCGCGCCCAACTGGCCGTAACTCGCCGCCAAAATACGATAGCCGCCGGCATAGTCGGCGTTTACCAGAACTGTCTTCTCCGCCCACTCCGCCGCCTCGGCGTAGCGCCCGGTAACGAACGCGGCAAGCGAGAGCGTATTGAACCAAAACACATGCAAGGGATCGCGCGGACTGAGCCGCATGGCAAGCTTGACCGCCGCCACCGCGGCATCCGCCTGGCCGCAAAAAGCCAGCGCCAGGCCGAGGCTGGCATGGGCGTTGGCGAGATTCGGGTTGAGCTCAATCGCGCGTTCGAGGGTTTGAATGGCCGCATCGTGCTGGCGCGAGACCAGCCGCACCAGGCCAATCACCGCATGCGCCTGGGCGTCGCCCTCATCGAGCGCGATGGCGCGCTGGGCGTTTTGCTGCGCCGCCATGATCGATTGCACACGTGATTCGCTCCAGCCCCACAGCGCATCCTGGGTGTGGCTGATGGCAAGGCCGGTATAGCCCCAGGCGCTATCGGGATCGCGCGCAACCGCTTTATCCAAAAGGCCGCGCGCCTCGTCATTGTCGCCCTTGTTGAGGCGCGAAAGATGGGCGTGCGCGCGCACCACATAGCCCCAGGCACCCAGATCCTGCACATTGCGGCGCTCGGCGCGTTGCATTTCGGTATTGAGGAATTGCGGCGCCACGGCGCTGACAATGCACCCGGTAATCTCGTCCTGCACCTGGAATACGTCCTCGACATCGCGGTCGTAATTCTCGGCCCACATATGGTGACCGCCCGGGCCATCGATCAGGCGGGCGGCAATGCGCACCCGCCCGCCCGCCCGGCGTACACTGCCGGTCAGCACATAGCGCACACCAAGCTCGCTGCCGACCTGCTGTTCATCGCCTTCCGTATCACGATAGAAAAAACTCGAATCACGGGCGATAACGAAAAACCAGTGAAACTTTGACAGCGCTGTCAGGATGTCTTCGGCAATTCCATCAGCGAAATATTCTTCCTCCGCTCCACTCAAATTCTTGAACGGCAAGACCGCGATGGACGGCTTCTCTGGCAGCGCCATGGCGGCCCCGTTGGCGGGCACCGACGATGCCGATACCGATGCCGATGCCGCTCCCCGTTTTGCCCGAATTTCCCCGTAGAGACGCTCTGTCTCGCCGTCCGGCCGCACCGCCAATTCGCGCTGCAACACATCGCGGCAGCTTTCGAATTGGCGTAACGCCAACTCGCCCTGGCCGCTCGCATCGAACAGCCGCATCAGGGTACGATGGGCGGATTCGCGCAGCGGATCGAAACTGATGGCGCGCCGCGCGGCCTCTATCGCCCGCTCGAACTCGCCCTGTTCCTCGTGCCGTGTGGCGAGTGCGTGGAGCACAGCCAAAGCCAATTCGCGAAACCGGCTGCGCTCGAGATCGAGCCATTCCTGGAACGGCATCTCCGCAATTTCAAAGCCGTCGAGAAGATCGCCGCGGTAAAGCGCGGCGGCGGCCTCCAAATCGGCGACATCATCGGACTCCGCCAGACGTTCGAAATCAAGCGCGTCCACCGCCACGTGGCCGCCCAGCAAAGCAACCGTTTCGCGGCCGCTCTCAAGCGGCATCTGCTCA
>JABIXB010000158.1 GCA_018666805.1 Rhodospirillaceae bacterium
GCCGGCATCAGCGGCTTGCACGCACGCCGTCACGAGGCGGAATTGCGTCTCCGTGCGGCCGAGACAAATTTGGAACGCCTGCAGGACGTTGTCGGCGCGCTCGAAACCCAATTGCATGCGCTCAAGCGCCAGTCGCGCCAGGCCAGCCGCTACCGCCGCATCGCCGAGAACTTACGCAGCGCCGAAGCGCTTCTGTTGCATATCCGCTGGCGCGCCGCCTGCGAAGAAATGGCCGTGCGCGAAGGTGAGCTCAACGCGGAATCCGAGCGTGTCACGCAACTGACCAGTGCTGTTGTGGCGGCGACCACAGCGCAGGCCAGCGCGGCGGAAGCGTTACCGGAACTGCGCCAAAAGGAGGCGGAGCTGGCCGCAGCGCTGCACCGCCTGGCCGTGGCGCGCGACCGCCTTGATGAAGAGGAGCGCCAGGTCGCCGAGCAGCGCCAAGAATTCGAAACAAGACTGGCGCAGATCGATCAGGATTTGGCGCGTGAAGGAACCCTTGCCGAAGATGCAACAAGCGCCGTTGCCGGCATCGACAAACAGCGCGCCGGGCTCGAGCAGGAGAACGAAGACTCCGCCGAAGCCGGACAGAAAGCCGAAGCCGCCCACGCGGCCTCGACGGCAAACGTGGCTGAGCTGGAACAGCGTCTCGCCGCCCTCACCGAAGAGGTCGCCGCCGACGAGGCCCGCGACGCCAGTCTGCGCCGCCGCTTGGAAGAGCTCGACGCCCGGCTTGAGACCAACACGGCACGCAAAGCCGAGGTCGAGCGCGAACGCACCGAACTCGAACAACGCAGCTCGCATCAAAGCGCCATTGCCGAGGCCGAGGCGGTGGTCGGCACGGCGCGTGCCGACGCCGAGACGGCACGCCAGGGCCTCGGCGATGCGGAAACCGCGAGAGAAACGACGCAAAAGGACGAATCGACAGCGCGCGATACGTTGCAGGTAAGCGATGCGCAGCTTTCGCGCCTCCGCGCCGAGGCGCAGGCGCTGACCGAGTTGCTCGGCCATAGCGAGGCCCGCCATGGGCCGGGCATTGTCGATGCGCTCGATGTCGACCCCGGCTATGAAGCGGCGCTCGGTGCGGCGCTCGGCGACGATCTTGAAGCGCCCGAAAATTCAGAGGCGGCAATCCATTGGACCGCCTTGGGACCGCTTGATGAAAAACTGGCGCTGCCCGGCAACGCCACGCCACTGGCAAAATACGTCCGCGGCCCCGCCGCCTTGGCCCGGCGCCTGAGTCAGGTCGGCGTTATCGAAAGCAGCGGCGGCGCGGCGCTGCAAAGCCAACTGCGCCACGGCCAGCGCCTGGTCGGCAAGGACGGCGCCATGTGGCGTTGGGATGGCTTCACCGTCAAGGCCGGCGCGCCAACTGCGGCTGCCAGCCGCCTCAAGCAGCGCAACCGATTGAGCGAGCTCGAGAAGGAATTATCGGCCGCCGATGCGGCGCACCGCGCGGCGCAACAGAATTTTGACAGCATGCGCAATATTCGCCAAACGGCGGCGCAAACAGTTGCCGAGGCACGCCAACGTTTCGAAGCGGCGGGTCAATTGTTGGATGCGGCGCGCGACCGCGCCTCCGAGTTGACGCGTGAAGCGGTGGCCGAGAACGCCCGCCTGAGCACGCTGGGCGAGGCGACGGAGCGGTTGAGCGGTGAGCTCGCCGAGACCGCGCGCCTGGCCGAGGAGACGCGCGATACCCGCACCGCGGCGGCGCCGCTCGAAGAGGGACGCGCCAAACTCGCGAGTATGCGCGCGGAAATGGCGGCGCTGCGCGTCACCCATGACGAATGCTCTCGTGCGCATGACCGCCTCGCCCGCGAAGCGACCCAGCGCGAACGCCGCCTGGAGGAATTACAACGCGAGCGCAATGGCTGGTCGGAACGCGTCGCCGGCGCGCGCCAGCGGCTGGCCGATCTGAACGAGCGCAAGGCGGCAGCGGGCGAGCAGCTTGAAGCGCTCGCCCACCGGCCTGGCGAAATTGCCGAGCGCCGCTCCGCCTTGTTGGATCAGATTGCCACGGTTGAAGGCGAGCGCAGCGCCGCCGCCGATAAGCTGGCCGAGGCGGAAGAGGAACTCGCGCGCGCTGACGGCGTGCTCAAAGCGGCTGAACAAACCCTGGCCGGCGCGCGCGAAGAGCGCGTGCGTATCGAAGGTCTCCTAGAGCAGGCCAAACAAGCGGTGAATATGGTTGTCGCGCATATTCAGGAACGCCTGTCCACGCCGCCCGAAGAAGCGCTGGCGCTGGCCGAGGTAAAGGAGGGGGCGGAACTGCCGGAGAGCGAAGCGGTCGAGGCGCGCATCCAGCGCCTAACGCGCGAGCGCGAAAACATCGGCGCGGTCAATCTGCGCGCCGAAGAAGAAGCGGCGGAGCTCGACGAGGAAATATCCACCCTGATTAACGAACGGGCCGATCTGGAAGCCGCGATCGCGCGCCTGCGCCAGGGTATCTCAAGCCTCAACCGCGACGGCCGCCAGCGCGTGACAGCCGCGTTCAAGGAAATTGACGGCCATTTCCGCTCGCTCTTCACCCGCCTTTATGGCGGTGGGCACGCCCACCTTGAGTTGGTGGAATCAGACGACCCGCTCGAGGCCGGTCTTGAGATCATGGCCAGCCCGCCGGGCAAGAAGCTGCAATCGCTGACACTTCTGTCGGGCGGCGAAAAGGCGTTAACGGCGCTGGCACTTATATTCGCAGCTTTTTTGACCAATCCGGCGCCGATCTGCGTGCTCGATGAGGTCGATGCGCCGCTTGACGACAGCAATGTCGAAAGATTTTGCAGTTTGGTGTCGGAATTGGCGGAAAAAAGCGGCACCCGCTTCCTCGTTGTCACCCATCACCGCACGACCATGGCGCGGGTCGATCGGTTGTTTGGCGTCACGATGGTAGAGCGCGGTGTATCGCAGCTTGTTTCCGTCGATTTGGCGGAGGCCGAGCAGTGGCGCGAGAGCGCCTGACGAGGTTGCAAAATATTCCAATTTATTCAGCTATTTCAAAATGTTACGATATAATTGGAAGTGGTTGACAGGGGTGTGGGCAAACACTATGGTTCACCCGCTTTTTCGGTTGCGGGCACGTGCACGAGCTGGATTCGAGGGCTGGTTTTCATGAGCTATTTTTCATGAGCGATGACAAACCGCCGCCTTCGCTTGAGGAACTCGATTCTCGGCTTAAGAAAGTCCAGCAGGAGCGGCAACATACCGATGGCGCGGGGATGCCACCGACGCGGTTTGGCCAATCCATGCACCTCGGAATCGAAATGGCGGCCACCTTGGTGGTCGGTGGCGGTGTTGGTTGGTATCTCGATCAGTGGCTCGATACAAAGCCGTGGCTGTTGATCGTGTTTCTGTTCCTGGGTATCGGAGCGGGTTTGAGCAACGCTTTTAGATTGGCGAGACGATACAGCGCTGAAGTGGCGCAACAGGAAGCTGACAAGGCCGGCGAGCCGCCGGTAGAAGAAGACGAATAAAGGAGCGGCAAGCCCGTGTCATCGGCAGAGACAACATCAGAATCAGCGGCAGGCGCGGCAGAACATCACGGCCCGCTCGATCAATTTTCGATCCAGCGTTGGGTGGAGATTGATCTCGGCGGATTTGACGCCTCATTCACCAATTCCGCCCTCATGATGGTGATCGCGGTGGTGGTGGTCTTCCTTCTGATGACCCTCGGCATGGGCGGGCGGCGCATGGTGCCGGGACGCTTGCAATCGGTCGTCGAACTGCTTTATGAGCTGGTCGCCAAGATGCTCGGCGATATCGTCGGCGGGCGCGCGGCCAAGCGCTTTTTCCCCTTTGTCTTCAGCCTCTTTACCTTTTTGCTATTCGGTAACCTGCTCGGCCTGATCCCGTACAGTTTTACCTTTACCAGCCATATCATCGTCACCATCACCTTTGCCCTGGTGGTTTTCGTCGGCGTGACGATCCTCGCGATCATCATTCACAAGCATAAATTTCTGACATTCTTTCTGCCGCCCGGCGTGCCCATGTGGATGGCGCCGCTGCTGGTGCCGATTGAAATTGTCTCTTATATCGCGCGGCCGATCAGCCTGGCGGTGCGCCTGTTCGCCAACATGATGGCGGGACACAGCATCTTGCATGTGTTCGGCGGCTTCGTCTTCGCGCTTAGTTTTTTCGGCTTTCTGCCTTTTGCCTTCATCATCGCGCTTTACGGGCTCGAAATTCTGGTCGCCGTTTTGCAAGCCTATGTGTTTGCTATTCTGACCTGCCTCTATATCCGCGACGCAATATTCCTGCATCACGAGTAGGAACCAAGGGTTTACTCTTTCATTTACGGAACACAATCAAGGGAACGGAATTATGGACGTTGAATCAGCAGCAATGCTTGGCAAACTCATTGGTGGCGGCCTCGCCACCATCGGCGTCGCCGGCTCGGGCGTCGGTATCGGCATCATCTTCGGCAATTATGTCTCCGCTGCGGGCCGCAATCCGGCCGCCGCACCGAAGTTGTTCGGTAACGTGCTGCTCGGCTTTGCCCTGACAGAGGCGATCGCGCTGTTCGCGCTCGTCATGGCCTTCATCATCCTGTTTGGTAGCTGAAGCCGTTTAACACTCCGGCGCCGGTGGGCTTAACCACCGCGCCGGTGTCTCGGACGGAGAGAAAACATGCCACAGCTTGTTATCCCTGATTACGCGCCGCAGATATTCTGGCTCGTCGTCACCTTTGTCATTCTGCTCGCGCTGATGTGGAGCTTCGCGCTGCCACGTGTCGGCCGTGTTCTGGAACAACGCCAGAAGCACATTGATGATGATTTGTCGGAGGCGGAGAAATTCAAGCAGGGCGCGGAAGAGGCGATCAAGGCCTATGAGGCTTCGCTCGCCGAGGCGCGCGCCAAGGCGCATCAATTGCTCGCCGAGACACAAGCCAAGCTCGACCAGCAGGCGGCCGAACAACGCGCCCGCCTTGATGCCGAGTTGGCCGAGAAGCAGGCGAGCGCCGAAAGCCGCATCCGCGAAGCGCGCCAGCAGGCGCTCTCCAGCGTGCGCGAAGTGGCGGCGGAAGTGGCACGCGCCGCGACCGACCGCCTGATCGGCGTCGAACCGAGCCAGGACGCGGCCAACGCTGCCGTCGACGGGAAGGGCTAGAGCCATGGGCAAGCTTTCACGCATGGCCAAGGTGCCTGAAAATTGGCTGCTGGTTGCCGCCTTTGCTTTCGTCATCGCCGGCTCCTCAATCACCGAGGACGCCAGCTTCTGGATCTTGATCGCTTTCGTCACCTTCATTGGCGTCTTTGGCCGCAAGGCCTGGGCGGCTATTAAAAAGGTACTCGATACCAGAGCCGAGAAAATCCAGGCCGAACTCGACGAGGCCAAGCGCCTGCGCGAGGAAGCGCAAGGCGTGCTCGCCGAATATGAGCGCAAGCGCCGTGAAGCCGAAGACGAAGCGCGCCAGATGGTCGAGCATGCCAAGGTCGAGGCCGAGCGCCACGCCAACGATGCCAAGCGCGCCCTGGAAGAAACCATGCGCCGACGCGAAGACGCCGCCATGCAGCGCATCGCCCAGGCCGAGACGGACGCGCTCCGCGAAGTGCGCGAAACCGCCGCGGCGCTCGCCGTCGAAGCGACCACGCGCCTGATCAAAGACAATCTCGACGAAGCCCGCGCCAACGACATGATCGAACGCTCGATCCGCGAACTGGGCGAAAAGATGCACTGATCCGTTTGGCAACTAAACAATAAATAAAAGCCCCCGTCCGGTTATCCCGGCGGGGGCTTTTTTATTGTAATTCGTTGCTCGCCACCTCAGTAGGCATTCGCGACCGGCAATTCCTCCGACGGGAACAGCGTGATGATGCGGCAGCCTTTGTCGGTGACCACCACTTCTTCCTCGATGCGCGCGCCTGAGAAGCCGTCGCTGGCCGGGCAGTAGGTCTCAAGCGCGAAGACCATGCCTTCCTTGATCTCGAGCGGCGCATCCATGGAGATCAGGCGGCTGATGATCGGGCGTTCGTGCAGAAAGAGGCCGAGGCCGTGGCCGAATTGCAGGCCGAAGCATTCCATCTCGTTGGCGAAGCCGAGTTGTTCAGCCGTCGGCCAGCAGGCGGCGACCTGGTCGGTGCCGACGCCGGGGCGGATCATACTGATCGAGGCGTCGATCCATTCGCGCGCCTGCTTGTAGGCATCGCGCTGCGAATCGGTGGCACGGCCGACATTGATAGTGCGGTAGTAGCAGGTGCGGTAGCCCATATAGGATTGAATGACGTCGAAGAAGGCCTGATCGCCGGGGCGGAACAGGCGGTCGGTGAAATTGTGCGGGTGCGGGTTGCAGCGCTCGCCCGAAACGGCGTTGATCGCCTCGACCTGATCCGAGCCCATCTCGTAAAGCCGCTTGGTGGCGCTGGCGACGATATCGCATTCGCGCACGCCGGGCTTCAGTTCCTCGAAGATCTGATGATAGACGCCGTCGACCATCGCGGCGGCCTGATTGAGCAGCACGATCTCGTCGATATTCTTGATTTCGCGCGCGTTCAGCATGGTCTGCTGGGCATCGCGCACTTCAAGACCAAGCTCCTGCAGCTCGTAGAATAGCGGCGGTTCGATGATATCGACGCCCAAGGGCATATCGGCGACGCCATGCTCGGTCATGATCGCCTTGATCTCTTGCGCCGCCTTTTTCATCAGGCCAGCATCGGGCGGTACGGCACCGCGCAGACCCAGCATGCCGGCATGGCAGCAGCCGGGCGAGAGCCACGGCATATGGATACGGTGATGGGTTGCGGCCGAGCCGAAATCCCAAATGTGCGGGTCGCCGGTACCGGTTAAAAGCGCATAGCGGCTCATCTTGTCGCGCGACCATTCGCCGATCACGGTGCCGCTGATATAGCGGATATTGTTGGCATCCAGGCACATGATGGCGCCGAGCTCGGAATCAGCCAGCGCCTGCTTGGCGCGCCCCAGGCGGTAATCATGCAGGCGGCGAAAATTCACCCGCTCCTCAAAATCGACAGCCATATGGCCGGGTGCGGGAATCGCCCGGTCCCAGTTAAAGCCGGGCTCAATATCTTCCGCCTTGACGATGGTCGGCTCGGTTTTCGCAATATTCATTGCTCAATACTCCTGGCTCGGCATTCAGCCGGGGGCGCTCAACA
>JABIXB010000159.1 GCA_018666805.1 Rhodospirillaceae bacterium
GATGGTGGCACAGTTTCCAGAATGGCTTTGCCTTGGTGCTTCCCCTCGCCGCTGCCGGCCTCTTTATTTACTTCCGGCGCAAGGAATCCAATATCCTGCTGCCGATCATCATGTTGATACCGGTGGCGCTGGTTTACCAATTGGTCAATCAAGCCGGTGGGCGAATGCTGTTCACCGGCTTTCCCGCGATAATCGCCTTCGCATTGATTGCCGTGCGCGAGATAATGCAACGGGTTTCGTACCGCACGCACGCCTAGTCCCAGAGCGCTGAAACCGGGCGAACTTTGCTGCCGATTGCCTTTTATATGCAATATCGAAGGGGACGCTGTACTATTCGCCGTTATGAGCAATTCCCCCATTTCCAATAGGTTGGTGTCCGATACTTGTCCTTCAGGGCAGGATGTAGGCGCACCTAACGGAAAAATTATTTGGATCATCATTACCGCCTATCAGGAGGCGCAGACCATTGAACAGGTTGTGCGCGATGCCTTGCGCGAGAGCCCCTATGTGGCGGTTATCGATGATGGCTCCGACGATAATACGGCTCAGAAAGCACATGATGCGGGCGCGCACGTATTGCGCCATCTGTTCAACCTTGGTCAGGGCGCGGCGTTACAAACCGGCCTTTCCTTCGCCTTGGCGGAGGGCGCTGATCTGATCGTGACCATGGATGCCGATGGCCAGCATGACCCGGCCGATATTGGCCGAATGGCGATTGAGCTGGAAGCGGCGCAGGCGGATGTGGCACTCGGCAATCGTTTTTCCGGCCAAGCAATCGGCATCTCCTGGCGCCGGCGCATGATCCTCAAATGCGCCTGGTTTCTGATCCGCGTTACCTCGGGCGTTGCGGTATCGGATTCGCAAATCGGCTTGCGTTTGTTTAGTGCTCACGCCGCACGGAAACTGACGATCCGGCAAAATCGCATGGCCTACGCCTCAGAATTGATTCACCAAATCGTCCGTCTCAAACTGAAAATTGTCGAAATTCCGGTGTCCGTGACTTACACCGATTATTCAATTAGAAAGGGCCAATCCGGATTCAACAGCATTAATATCCTTATTGACCTGATTGTCGGAAAATTCGTCAAATGATAATTCAGTTCATCCTCACAGCGGGCGTATGCTTTTGTCTGCTCTACGCCTTCAACCAAATTAAGCGCTGGCCGGTCAGCTTCGTCATCGCATTGGTGGCGGTGGCGGGCTTGATTTTTATCTGGTATCCGGGCCTTGCGAATTCGCTTGCCGTCTGGGTCGGTGTGAGTCGCGGTGCTGATCTATTGTTTTATATCTGGATCATCATCAGCATGTTCATGATTCTCAATCTGCACATTCGCAACCGCTCGCTAGACCGCAAGATTTCCGCCATTCTTCGCGAAATTGCGCTGGCGAAACCACGGCGCCCCGACGACGACCAAACGCGCCCCGACGGCGATTAAAAGCGCCCCGACGGCGACTAAACGCGCCTAAGCGTCTGCGCGCCGCGCCACCTTTACGCCGGTTGGTTTTGCCAACGATCGCGAACATTTCTTCCATCTGTATCTGGAAGTGTTCGATTGAGGTCGTCTTCTGCAGGCGGCGCAGGAGATGCTTCGGGCGCAGATAAAACTTTCTCACCGCCTTGTTCCTGAGGGCAATGATCTCATCACCCGACAGATGCTTGTTGCCGATATTTCCCTCGCGCCCGAGCGAATCAAAATTCACCAGGTCGAAGATCGAGGCGCCGTCCTGTTTTAATTTCTCACTCACACTGGTGCCGGGCGTCGGCACGATGACGTTAAAGGAGGCATAATCGATCGGCAATTGCATGGCGTAGGAAATGGTTTTTTCGAGATCGTGGCGTGTCTCGTTCTCCAGGCCGAGAATGAAATCGGCACAAATGTTCATTTTCAAATCATTGGCTTTGACAATCGCCTTCTCGAGCTTCGACATGGTGGAGTTTCGCCTAAAACGCTTCAGGTTACTTTCGCTGGCGCTGTCAATTCCAAGGATAATGGTGTGGCAACCCGCCGCTTTCATCAGTTCGAGGAAATCCGGCGTGCAAATTTGATGATTGGTGAATGTCGACCATGAAAAATCATGCTTGGCCGCCATTTCCTCAAGCAGGGGCACCGATTCCTTTTTGTAGAAGCCGAACGTGCTGTCGTAAATCCACAATTCCTTGATGTTCAGGCTCTCGATGTGGCGCAACTCGGCCAGGATTGAATCGTTTGAGCGCACGCCGGGCGGCAAATTGGCGCTGCCGCAATAGGAACAAACAAATGGGCAACCATATGTGGTGACGACGGTGGCGAATTTTTTGTGTTTGGCAAAGGGAAAACGATATCCCGAACTCAGGAACAGCTCGTGGCGCGGATAACCACCCGCGATGTGATGCAGCCGGTTCTCGTTCTTGCCAAAAAACAACTGGCCGGAAGAGTTATAGACGCCCGGCAGTTCAGCGCCGCCGCTTTGCCGCACGCCGGCCATCTTCTCGATATCCAACATGTAGGGATAAAAGACCACGCCGTCGCATTCGGATAAAATATATTCCCGCGCCTCTTTATCGAGAAAAATATCGCCTTGAACAAACACCGGCGTGTCGGGGTGTCTGCGCACAACCTCTTTCAAATAATGATGGTCGGATTTCCAGACAGTGTTCGACATCGAGAAAATTATGATATCGCCGCTCAGACCATCGACCCGGCGGAGAAATTCCGCTTCGTCCAGTTTATCGCAGGTGCCATCGACAAAAACGGCTTCATCGCGCTCCCCGAGACAGCCGGTAATTGCCATGAATTCCTTGGGCTGAAGGTGATAATTGCCCTTTGACTCATAGCTCTGGAACGAAAATCGCGCGATGTGGCGATGTTCGGGCGACGGCGGTATGAGCAGAAGAGCGCGTATCATTGCAGAGGGGCCAGGGCCGGTAAGTAATGAAAATAAAGCTGAATTACGAGTATCATAGTGCCAAAGCCAGCGTCAACAGGCCGGCATAACCATAAGAATTCATGGGTTTTATCTGCGGCGCGCGCTAGTTCCGCCTGTGCACCAGATATCCCGCCACGGCGAGATAATCCAAACCTGAATTTAACAAGGTCTCGACCGCAATCCGCGGGCTACCCACAATCGGCGCGCCATGCAGATTGAGCGATGTGTTGAGCACACCGCCGATACCGGTCAGCCGCTTGAATTCCGACAATACCCGATAATAGGAGGGCGATATATTCTCGGAAACGATCTGCGCCCGGCAGGTGTGGTCGTAGGGGTGCAGGCCGGAGATCAAATGCTCTTGCGCGAGTGGTTTGGTTCGATATGTCTCAGTCATATAGGAATTTTTCGCGCTGTCGGCGCCATATAAATAGCGCTCCGCGTCTTCCGCCAATATGGATGCGGCGAAGGGCATCCAAAAATCACGCATCTTGATCGCCTGGTTTAATTTGCGCACGCTCAAAGGGTCATCGGCACGGCACAATATGGAACGGTTGCCGAGCGCTCTCGCACCCCATTCCGCACGCCCGTCAAAGCGCCCAACGATGTTGCCCGCGGCCAACAGCTCAGCCACGGCCGCCGCCATGTCATCGGTTTTGCGCCAGACAATCTGATCTGAAAATTCGCTCAGCGTTCGCTCTACTTCATCAGCCGTGCTGGACGGCCCCTTGTAGAGATCGGTCAATCGATCCGGCGCGCGCTCGTCCAGGGTTTCGGCAAGATAATAAACGCCGCCCAATGCTGTACTCTCATCGCCGCAGCTCGGCAGGAAGAACGCATTCTCCACTTCGGGCAGCTCAGCAATCAGCATGTTGGCCTTTACATTCATAAAACAGCCGCCGCCGCAGACGATAGTGGCGATATTGGTCTTGGCCTGCCAATAGCGCACCCAATCGAGCACGATGTTCTCGAAATGGCGTTGCATGGCGCTGGCGATATTATCGAAGCGCTCGCCCTGGAAGTCGCTCCGCATGCGCGCCAGCATGGCCGTGCCGAAGCGCGAATTATTGATGATCTCGCCGCGATCATTGAGATGCATGTAGCGGCGAAAAATATTATACGCCCGCTCGCTATGCTCGGGCGCTACATAGGGCGCCAGGCCCATGACCTTATATTCATGCTCGCCCGGGCGCATGCCGAGCAGTTGCGTGACGAGCGAATAGAATTCGCCGATCGAGTGATAGCTTGATTGTTGCGCTAACAATTCGTGGCC
>JABIXB010000160.1 GCA_018666805.1 Rhodospirillaceae bacterium
CAAACAGCGCCTGACTGCCGGCGCCGCCCGGCATGTTCTTGATGTGAAATTGCCAATCACCCGACTCATTCGCAAGATTGGCCATGGAATAGGCGCGCAAACCGTTCACGCCCGGTAGATCGAGAAGCGCATATTGGCCGGGCAGAAACTCGGCCGCTGCCTCGCCGGCGAAATGAAATTCCTGCATGTCATGTGTCAGCGACCGGCTCTCAACAAGCCGCACCGCTTGTCGCCGCGGGATAATTTTCGGCACGGCGGCTGGGTCGATGCGCATTTTTATAGTGCAATCGCTTAGTGGCTGATTTTGACAGGCGAGTTTGCGGTCCTTGCGTTTGTCGCGCTCCGTTAGGCCCGGCGCGTCCGGCCACAGATCTGCCACCTCACCGTCGAGCAGTTCGAACTTGCAGGTGCCGCATGCGCCGGTGCTGCATTCATAGGGCAAGCCAAAACCAGCGCGCAGGCCGGCGCGCAACAGGCTGTCATCGCCGTTCGAGTGGAAGCTCTCTTCATGACCTTTAATGCGAATCTTAATCATAAAGAACCCCAGCCCGGCTTAACGTCCGAAAGGATATCGCCAATCGTCAAATGTCTGCCTGATATCCTCCGTGCCGGCGCCGGCGCGGAGGAGAAGCATTAGCAACAGGCGCGACTTGATGCCGTCGAGCCAGCCGGCCGGGATCAGGCCGCGCGCCAACAGATCGGTTTCGGCACCGGGAAAATTATAGGTCGCCTGCATGGTCTCGCCGTGACGGGTGCGCGAAGCAAAGACCACGGGTATTCTCTCTGCCGCCCGGCCCAGTGCCGCAACCATCGCTTTCGGCACATGACCGCCACCGGTGGCATCGATGACGATACCGTCATAACCGGCCTGCAGCGCGAGATCGACGAGGGTGCCGTCTTCATCGACGCCGGCGGTCAAGCGGGCAACGCGCACAGGGCGCGGTGTCGCAGGCAAATCAACCGGAAAACGTCCGCCCGGGCGGGTGGCGATGTGCGCCCGGCCTTCGAGAATCCACCCCACTGGTCCAGCCGGGGTCGAATGAAACGCTGCCGGGCTGGTGGTATGGCGCTTTTGCACATAGCGCGCGGCGTGGATCTCGTCATTCATCACCACCAGCGTACCAATGCCGCGCGCCTGCTGTTCGAGCGCGGTGATGACGGCATGATGGAGGTTGGCGGGACCGTCCGGACCGGCCAAGGTGGGGTTGCGCATGGCGCCGGTAAAGATCACGGGTGCGTCCTGGTGCACCAAACGATCCATGACAAAGGCGGATTCCTCTATCGTATCGGTGCCTTGGGTGACGACAATGCCACGCACGCCATCATCAAGGCGTGCATTGATCTCCAGCGCCAATGCCGCGAGATCATCGAGCGTAATATCCGGGCTGGGTAGCTGACGGAAAGACGACGCCTCAATTTCGGCGATTTCGGCCAAAGCCGGCACGGCTTCGACCAGCATCGCGGCCGAATGCGACAGAGAAACACCTTTGCCGGGCGCCGACGCGCCCATGGCAATGGTACCGCCGAGAGAAAATACGCTAACTCGAGGCAACATGAGGTTTCACCGCGGAATGTGAGGCGCCGGAGTGCAATAAATTTGTAGCCGAGAGGACAGCGGAAAACTTCTTAAGAGATACGGCGGCCCGTCTGGGGATCGAAAAACAGGATCGATTCCATATCGACATGCATCTCGACCTTGTCGCCGTCGGTGAATTCCTGCACGCCGGGGACGGTGAAAAAGAGGTCCACGCCGCCCAGATTTACGCCCACCGTGGTGTGCATACCGAGCGGTTCCATGTCGTTTACCGTGCCCGTTAAATGGGTTTCTGCCGAATCGGAGCCCACCATACGCACATGCTCGGGCCGCACGCCGATCTCGACTTCGCTGATGCCGGACGGCAGACCATGCTCCATCTGATCCGGTAACTTCATGTCCATGTTGCCTATTTTTAGGCTTGCCGTGCCATTATCACGCGTCAGGCGCGCCGGTATGATATTGATCGGCGGGTTGCCGACGAAGCGCGCGACGTCACGGTCAACCGGCTCGTCATAGAGTTCCTGCGCCTTGGCGATCTGGCGCACCTCGCCGTCGATCAACACGCAGACCGTATCGGCGAGCGCCAGGGCCTCGGTGTAATCGGGCGTGGCGAACAGGAACGTTCGGCCTGATTCCTGCTGCAAGCGCTTCAGCTCCGTTCTGAGATCGATACGCAGCATGAAATCGAGACTACTGAGCGGCTCGTCAAGCAGGTAAAAGCGCGGCTGGCGGATCATGGCGCGGCCCAAGGCAACGCGCTGGCGTTCGCCGCCACTGAAGGTCGCCGGCGTGCGCTCGAGGATATGGCCGATCTTCATCAGCTCGGCCATTTCCATAACGCGATCGTTGATTTCGCTTTTCGATACTTTGGCAATTTTGAGTGGCGCGGCTATATTCTCATAGCCGGTTTTATTGGGATATAGCGCCAGATTATCAAAAATCATGGCGATATCGCGCTGGTTCGGCTGATGATTGGTGAAATCCATACCTTCGATGAAGACTTCACCTGAGCTTGGCGCTTCCAGTCCGGCAATGATGCGCAAGGTCGTTGTCTTGCCGGCGCCGGCCGGGCCGAGAAGAACGATCAGCGAGCCGTGCGGCACGGTGAGGTTGACATCCTTCAGGGCTTCGTTGCTGCCGAAATTTTTTGAAATCGAGCGTAGCTCGAGAACGGGCTCGCTCATCGTCTGTCTCCACTGTCGAGTAAACGAACGCCTGATTCGGCATCGAAAAGCGCGACAAGATCGCTTACCGGCACGAGGTCAATAGAATCGCGCTCGACGGCCGGGTCGCCAGTCGGAACAATAACCTTTAGCGATGAATCGCCGAATGAAGCGGTGACCACCGTCTCCGGACCTTGCGGTTCGACTGCCAAAACCGGAACTGAGAATCGTCCGGGATCATCGGCGGCGGCCAAACTCAAACTCTCCGGTCGCACGCCAACGACAACATCCGCGCCGGCGGATACATCCGAGCCGAGATTGCCGGCCGGCAAGGGGATGGTCGAATCACCGGACGTCACAACCCGCCGGCCACCATCCTCCGCCAGCTTTCCTTTAAGAAAATTCATCGGCGGATTGCCGAGGAAGCTGCCAACAAAGCGATTGGCGGGATATTGGTAGACGTTATGGGCGGTGTCATATTGCTGCAGCGCACCGAAATCCATCACCGCGATACGATGGGCGAGCGACAGCGCCTCGATCTGGTCATGCGTTACGTAAATGATGGTCTGTCCGGTATCCGCCTGAATACGCCGCAACTCGCGCCGCATCTGGTTGCGCATCGCCGCCTCAAGGTTGCTGAGAGGCTCGTCGAGCAGCAGGATTTCAGGGTTTGTGACCAACGTCCGCCCGATGGCGACGCGTTGCAACTCGGACGCCCCCAATTCATCCGGCTTGCGGTCGAGCTGATGGGTGATCGAGAGGAACTCCGACACTTTGGCGATTTCCCGATCGATCTCCGGCTGTTTCATTTTGCGGACTTTGAGACCATAGGCAAGATTGCTGCGCACCGTCATATGGGTAAACACGGCATAATCCTGGAACACCAGACCGATATTGCGGTCACCCGGCGGGACATTCAGCACCGATTTACCGTCGATTAGAATATCGCCGCTGGTCGGCGCTTCGAGACCGACAATCATGTTCAGAATGGTCGATTTACCGCAACCGGACGGGCCCAGCAGGGCCATTGTCTCGCTTTCCTCGATGGCGATGGAAACATCATCGACGGCGACAAGATCGCCGAATTCCTTACGTAGATTGACCAGTTCGAGCTTAATGTTTGCCATGACCGGTCACCGTTTGATGGCGCCGAGGGTTAACCCGCGCACCAAGTGTTTCTGAATGAAGAAGCCGACGGTCACCAACGGAACAATGGAAACCATGGCCAGAGCCGCCTGCACACCGTAAAGCGTACCCTCGGTCGCCGAGAAATATTTGCTCAGCGTAACCGGAATGGTCTGCACATTGGTGTAGGTCAGGATCAAAGCGAACAGGAATTCGCTCCAATTCAAGATAAAGATAAACAGCGTTGTCGCGATGATACCACCCTTGATAAGCGGCACCGTTACGGTGAAATGCGCTCGCCAGCGCGAATAACCATCCATCATCGCCGCCTCTTCGATCTCATGCGGCAAATCATCGACAAAGCTTTTCAGCATCCACGTCGAAAACGGCACGGTCACAGCCGCGTAAGCCAATATCAAACCGATATAGGTATCGGTGATGTCGAACACCTTCGGCCCAAACATGATGACGAACGGTATCGCTATTGCAATGGGCGGAAACATTCGCCCCGCCAATATGAAGAATGGCGTGAAATTCCCGCCAAATCGGTATCGCGATATGCTGATCGCGGCCATCAGGCCGACGACAATGGACAATATCGTCGCCGAAATGGAGATGATGATCGAACCCTTGATACCGGGCCAGGCCGAGCGATTGAGGAAATCCGCAATCGCGCCGCCGGCGGCATCGTCCTTCGACCCGCCGAAATCCTCATCGCCAACTTGCTGCGTTCCACCACGCCGTTCGAGTAAGATATGCGGCGCTAAAATGGTGAGATAATTATCCACCGTGGGGGCCGAAGAAATCCATGTCGGCGGACTTGTAACCCACTCGCTGCGCAGTTTGAATGAGGTTGACACCATCCACAGGATCGGGAACACGGCGAACAGAAGGCCGGCAATGAGGGCAATAAAATTAAACGGCGTAAATTTTCTTTCCGGCATGATCAGCGTCCCTCGACCAGCTGATAGCGGATCGGCTTCAGCATCATGTTAATCAGCACCACTGTGATTACCAGGACGATGAAGGCGGCGGAGCCGGCATAGGCCAAGCGGAAATCCTCGAACGCCAGTTTATAGAGATAGAGACTTATGGTTTCCGTCGCCGTTCCCGGCCCGCCGCGCGTCAGCAGGTAAATCTCGTCGAACAGCTTGACCACCTCCATGCCGCGGATAACAAAGGCAATGATGATCACCGCCCGCATATTGGGCAGGATGATGGTCCAGAAAATCTTGACGTTGCTGGCGCCGAGCACCGTCGCGGCGCGGATCGGATTTTCCGGTACCGCATTCAGGCCCGACAGCATGATCAGGAAAAACAGCGGCGTCCAGTGCCACACTTCGGTAACGATCACCGCGATGAAGGCCAGCGTGCCGTCGTTCAGCCATTGCAGATTGACCGGGCTGAAGGCGATCCAACCGAAAATCTGGTTGATCGGGCCATTATACTGAAACAGCATGAACCAAGTGTAGCCAACCACGACCGGCATGATCATCATCGGCGTCAGGAGCGCGGTAAACCAAATGCGCTTGCCCCAGAATTTCTTCAGGAACAAGGAGGCCAGTCCCAAACCGATGACAAACTCAAGACAGAGCGAGATAACCGACATGATCACCGTGCGGCCGAGCGCCTGCAAATAGCGCGGCTCGTCCGTCACCAGGTAATTATAATTAATGCCCTGGTTTATTTTTTGCGTAAAGACGCTGGTGAAAGCGAGCCAAAAATCACCGTAAATCGGCTGCCACTCCGTCATACTGATGACGAATTCCAGTATGAACGGGAAGATCAGCATCACGCACAGCAAAATCTGCACCGGCGTGATCAGCAGGCCCGGAATATATTTTTTATCGTTAGGATCAAAGCGGCGGGGCTTTCCCAAACCGAGGGTGGAAGCCCCGCCAGTAGATGTATTTGTAACCACTGTTTTTTTCTTATGTTCGTTTATTGACGAATTTTAGCGTGGTCAATCTACATGCCCCACTTATCCGCACCGGACGCTTTCTGCAACGCTGACGGATACATCCCGGCAAGAGCGCGCCACGCCTCGATCTGGGTGTCTTTGCCCAGACGACGGGTGATGCGGTTTTGCTCTTTCGCTACGTCTTTCATGGCTTCCGCCGGAGTCTTCTGCCCGTTGTAAGCCGCCTGCAGGTTAATATCCAAGGCGTTGTGATATTCCGAGCCGCCGCGCAGGATGATTTCCGGCACGCAATCGACCACGGCCTCGAACGAGGTCGCAAGGAAATCGCCAGGATAGGAAGCATAGAACTCAGGTGACGGATCGAGGAAGTGGTTGTTACGCCACGGATCGAAATAGCCGCCTTCGTTCGGAATCGAGCGCATCGACATGGTCGGGCCGGTGAGCCACTGCGCATAGAGATAGGCAACTTCCGGAATTTCGGAATGGTTGTTGACGACAAAATCCCATGCAAACGGCATCACGTCGGCGCGGATCAGCTCGCCATTCACCATATCGCCCGGCACTTTCGAAATACCGGTCTGGCTCGGCTGGCCATTGGCATCCACGCCGGCAATGATCGACTGTGCGCCCTCGGCGTCATGGCTATAGCGCCACAGTGACGGCCAACCGAACTGGAAGAAACCACGGCCGGCCGCATAATACTGGGCATAGTTCTCGGTGAAGCCGTAGTTAAACTGCTCTTTCGGCATATAATCCTGAATCGCAACAAGATCCTCAACGGTCTTGATACTCTCCGGGCTATCGGCCATCGACTTCATGTCTTTGTCGAAATAGAGCTTGCCCTTGGATTGGAAACGGGTCATCCAATGGAACTTGTTCCAGAACGGCGAGCGATATTCCAAGGCGCCCCAGAAATCATTGCCCTTGTCAGTCATATCGGCGGCGAGTTGGTCATATTCCGCCCAGGTATCGACAACGGCGCGTTTTGATTTCGGCGATCTGCCGGCTTCCGCCAATTTATCCTTGCGGTAATTGAGCAGCCACCAGTCACCATCGCAATAGAGGCCGTAGATCTTGCCCTTATATTTCTGGCCAAAATCCGACACCGGATATTCGAGCTTGTTGGGGCCGTCAAAGACTTCCGGGTCATACTTGGCGACCAGTCCGTGAGATCATGCGCGAGGCCGGATTCGGCGTAATCAGGCAGGCTCAACGGCGCCGGCAGCATCAGGTCATAACGACCGGTCTGGGCAACAGCTTCCTGCATGCCCTTTTGATGGGTCTGCGTCACCGGCACCTCGATCAGCTCAACGTCGAAGCCGGTCAAAGCTTTCCACTCGGCCGTGAACGGCGACATGTTACCGCCGGAGCCCGACGGATGCATGATCGAGATGGTTTTCTTCTTCGCGCCGGCATACATCGCCTTCGCTGCCTTGGCAGCACGATCTTCCGGTGTGGCGCCTTCAACCGCCCAAGCGCGCTTTACGCTGAGCGGGGCTTTCTTCATGATCATGGAAATGGCGGTGGCGCTCAGGCCAAGGCTCGCCATACCCTTCATCAGATCACGGCGCGATACTTTGAAGTCGCGCGACATGTGCATGCCCCAGAGCCGATGCAGCTCTTTGACCATTCTTAATTTCTTATCCGCGTGTGACATATTCATTTCTCCCTTTAGCTCTGGCGGCCCGCGCCGCATCCCTGCGTCCGGGCCACCGGCAATACTCAGTTGATCTCGCCGCCTCGCCGCCGACAAACAAAATCGACAACGCCACGGCGACCGAATTTTTCCAGACGCGGGAGGACCATAACGGCGCACCTTTGCGCCTGTAAAGCCAGAAATGTGAATTAATCATTAACTTTTTAATTTCTGGGGCAAACAGGCCGCTCCGGAAGCTTTATTTTTCAGATAATTCAAATAATTCACCGCTTTATCGCCCCCAGGGTAAAGCCGCGCGCCAGATGTTTGTGAATCACCAAACCAGCGATAACGATCGGTAGCGCCGCAACCGTTGCCAGCGCCGCCTGAATACCGAATGCCCCGTTATAGAAATTAATATTCACCGGAATGGTGATAACGGTCTTTTCCGAGAGCACCATGGCGAGGAGAAATTCGCTCCAATTGAGAATGAAAATAAACAGCCCCGTGGCGATCACGCCACCCTTCGCCAGCGGCAGGGTAACGCGGATATGCGCCGCCCAACGCGACATCCCATCCATCATCGCCGCTTCCTCGATCTCCGCCGGAATCTCGTCAACGAAGCTCTTCAGCATCCAAAAGGCGAAAGGTGCGGTAAAGACAACATAGGCAAGGATCAGCCCGGCATAAGTGTCACGCATGCCGAGCAGGCCGAATAGGATCAGGAACGGAATGGCGATCACCACCGTTGGAATGCCGCGCACCGAGAGAATGGCGAGCGCCATCGTATGGCCACCGGCGCGGTAGCGCGAAAATCCGATTGCCGCCATGCCGCCGATAATGAGAGAAATCAAGGTGGCGATGCTCGAGACAATGAGTGAATTGACCATGGCGATCCAGGAAGCGCCGTTGCCCGTCATGTAAACGCCTTTGAATTCTATCAGCAGCGGCCCGTAGTTCGCCCAGGAGGCCTGGCTCGATATCCACACCGGCGGTGTCGCCGCCCATTCAAGCGTCGGCTTGAATGATGTCGAGACCATCCAGAATATCGGAAAAAGAGCGAAAAGAAGGCCGGCCACAAGGGCCAGAAAATGGGGCCAACGAAAGGGTTTGTGCAGCATTTATGTCGCTTTTGCGGTTGCTGTCGCATTTGCGGCTATCGCCGCTTTTGCGCTTGTTATTGTCTCCGAACGGGGCGACACCATAGAGTGATCTCGCAGGGGAAGAAAACGAATTCGGGAGCGCGGGCCATGGCCGGTGATTATGAGACGCTAATATACAAAAAAGAGGGCGCGCGCGCGCGCATCACTTTCAATCGGCCGCATATCCTCAATGCCGTCGCCATGACCGGCGCGCACGAATTTGATGCGCTGGCGGCGAAGATTGCCGAAGACGACGAGGTCCGTATCGTCACCATCAGCGGCACCGGGCGCGCTTTTTCCACCGGCATCGACCTCAAAGATCTCGCCGCCGGGCTGATCGACAACAGTTATTTCGACCTGTGGGACCGCGCCCTCCGGCGCTTTGAGACCATGGACAAGCTGGTGCTCTGCCTGATCCACGGCTATGCGCTGGGCGGCGGCTTGCAGCTTGCTTTGGCATCGGACATCCGCGTTTGCACACCGTCGGCCAAGCTCGGCCTGCCGGCGATCAAGGAGGGCCTGATACCGGGCCTCGGCACGCTCCGCCTGGCGCGTTATATCGGCCTCGGCCGGGCCAAACGCCTGATTATCACCGGCGAAATGATCGACGGCGCCGAGGGCGAGCGTATCGGCATGGTCGACTATCTCGTTGCCGAGGACAGCGCCGAAGCCGAATTCGAGGAAATCGTCGCCCGCGTTGCTGCGGTAAACTCAAAAGGCTGCCGCCTTTCCAAGGAAATGCTGAACAGCTGCTACGACCTTGATTTCGAAACCTTCTTCTCGCTCTATAAGGAGCGCCAGTTCCGCGCCACAAGCTCTGATGATTTCCGCGAGGCGATGGCAGCATATCGCGAAAAGCGTCCACCGAACTGGTCGTGAGACGGCTGGGGAATAAAACGTGACAGGCATCGATTTCCGCACCGCGCCCGAGCACTACCGCCATTGGAAACTCTCCATGGAAGGTCCGGTTGCGACCCTGGCGCTCGATGTGGATGCCGAAGGCGGTCTTGCGCCGGGCTATGAGCTAAAACTCAACTCCTACGATCTTGGTGTCGATATCGAGCTAAACGACGCCATCCAGCGGCTGCGCTTCGAACATCCCGAAATCAAATCGGTGATCATCACTTCGGCCAAGGAGCGGGTATTTTGCGCCGGCGCCAATATCGGCATGCTGAGCACTGCCAGCCACGCGCACAAAGTCAATTTCTGCAAATTCACCAACGAAACCCGCCTTGCCCTGGAAGACGCCAGCGCCCATTCCGGCCAAATATACATGTGCGCCATCAACGGCCCCTGCGCCGGCGGCGGCTATGAATTGGCCCTCGCCGCCGATCATCTCGTCCTCCTCGACGATGGCGCCTCCGCCGTTTCGCTACCGGAAATTCCCTTGCTCGCCGTGCTGCCCGGCACCGGCGGCCTCACCCGCCTGGTCGATAAGCGCGGCGTCAGGCGTGACCGCGCCGATTTCTTTTGCACCGTCGAAGAAGGCGTGCGCGGCAAGCGCGCCCTTGACTGGCACTTGGTGGACGCGGTCGTGCCACGCTCCAAATGGCAGGAAGAGATTGCCGCGCGCGCCGCCAATCTCGCCGCCGCATCGGACCGCCCGGCGGATGCCCAAGGTACCGACTTTCCACCGCTCGAACGCGAAGTCAACGATAGCCAAATCGATTATGCGCATCTGCGCTGCACCATCGACCGCGAATTGCGCGTTGCCCATATCACCGTCCGTGCGCCTGTCGCGGCACCGCCGTCCGATCTGGCGGCGATACACGGTCAAGGCGCGGCCTATTGGCCCTTGGCCGTGGCGCGCGAGCTCGAGGATTTGATCCTGCATCTGCGTTTCAACGAACATGACATCGGCACCTGGCTGCTGCGCAGTGAGGGCGAAAGTGAATTTATTGCCGCTGCCGATGCCGCTCTGGCCGCACATGCCGATGATTGGCTGGTGCGCGAAATCACGCTTTATTTAAAGCGCACGCTGAAGCGCCTCGACCTTTCGGCGCGCTCGATCTTTGCTTTCATCGAGCCTGGCTCCTGTTTCACCGGCACCCTGTTGGAACTCGCCCTTGCCGCCGACCGTTCCTATATGCTGAACGGCACCTTCGAAGGCGACAACTGGGAGCCGGCCACCATTCGCCTGACCGCCGCCAATAGGGGCCTCTATCCCATGGCCAATGGCCTGAGCCGCCTGCACAGCCGCTTCATCGGCGACGCGGCGGCGCTGGCCGGCGCCGAAAATGCGACGGACCGGGAACTTGACGCGGGGGAAGCCGAGCAACTTGGCCTCGTCACTTTCGCGCCGGACGATATAGACTGGCAGGACGAAACGCGCATTGCCATAGAAGAGCGCGCCGCCTTTTCACCCGATGCTTTAACCGGCATGGAGGCCTCACTCCGCTTCGCCGGCCCGGAGACCATGGAAAGCAAAATCTTCAGCCGTTTAACAGCTTGGCAAAACTGGATTTTCCAGCGCCCCAACGCGGTGGGAGAAGAAGGCACGCTTAAACTATATGGCAGCGGCAAGCGCCCTCGCTTCGACAAGGAACGGGTCTGATCATGGCAATCGATTATAATGAACGCATTCCCAACAATGTGGATCTGGCCGATAACCGGCGGCTGAAGCGCGCGCTTGAAAATTGGCAGCCCGGCTATCTCAATTGGTGGGCTGAAATGGGGCCTGCGGATTTCGACCAGGCCGATGTTTATCTCCGCACCGCGATCTCGGTCGACAAGGATGGCTGGGCACATTTCGGCCATGTCAAGATGCCGGACTATCGTTGGGGCATTTTCCTCGCCGAGCCGGAAGCCGGCCGGCGCATTGCCTTCGGCGCGCACAAAGGCGGAGCTGCATGGCAGGAGGTGCCGGGCGAACACCGCGCAACGCTCAGGCGCCTAATTGTCACCCAAGGCGATACCGAGCCGGCGAGCGTCGAACAGCAGCGCCTCCTCGGCCTGACCTGCCCGTCACTTTACGATCTGCGTAATCTCTTTCAGGTCAATATTGAGGAGGGTCGCCATCTCTGGGCTATGGCCTATCTGCTGCACGCCCACTTTGGCCGCGACGGGCGCGAAGAAGCCGATGCGCTTTTGGGGCGGCGCTCGGGCGATGTCGACAAGCCGCGCATTCTCGGCGCCTTCAATGAAGCGACACCGGATTGGCTGTCGTTTTTCATGTTCACCTTCTTTACCGACCGGGACGGCAAATATCAGCTCGCCTCGCTCGCCGAATCGGCCTTCGACCCGCTCGCCCGCACCTGCCGCTTCATGCTGACGGAAGAAGCGCACCACATGTTTGTCGGCGATACCGGCATCCAGCGCGTTGTTCAGCGCAGTTGCGAATTGATGAAAGAGCACGATACCGACGATGTCGCGCCGCTTGGCGGCGTCAATCTCGCCACCATCCAGCGCTATCTGAATTTTCACTTCGCCGTTTCGATCGATCTGTTCGGCTCGGAATTTTCCACCAATGCGGCCAATTATTTCACCACCGGCCTGAAGGGACGTTACCGGGAAGAGAAGATCGAAGACGACCATGTACTGTCGGAATCGTCTTACGGTGTGGCCAAACTTGAAGGCGACGCCATTGTCGAGAGCGACGAGGCGGCGCTCACTGTCATCAATGAGCGCCTGCGCGACGATTATGTCGAGGATTGCGAAAAAGGCATGGCGCGCTGGAACCGCACCCTCCAGGAACAAGGTATCGACTTTACTCTGCGTATACCGCACCGCGCCTTCCAGCGCGCCATCGGCCAATATCGCGACACGCATTTCACCCCTGAGGGCAAGAAAATCAGCGCCGAGGAATGGGCGGCACGCCAAGACGAATGGCTGCCGAGCGCGGCCGAACGGGCGCATGTCATTTCGCTCATGCAACGCGTTGTCGAACCCGGTAAATTCGCCGGCTGGATCGCACCGCCACGGCGCGGTATCAACGGCCAGCCGCTCGATTTCGGGTATGTTCACTTGAGCTAAGTCACCGCTTCGGCGGAAGGAGAAAAAATGGCGCGCTATCCCAAGCTTTTTTCCGAATGGTCGATCCGCAACTGCACAATCAAAAACCGAGTGGTCTTTCCGCCGACCTGCCCGACCTGGGTCTCGGACCCGTGGAACGGCCTCTTCATCGACATGGCGACCGACTATTACGAGGAGCGCGCCAAGGGCGGCGTCGGCCTGATCATCATCGGCGGCACGCATGTCCATCCAAGCTCGATCATGGCGCCGCTGCTGATGCCGCAATTGTTCGACGACCGCCAGATCGAACCGCTCTCCAAGATCGCCGATGCGGTGCACAAGCATGGCTGCAAGCTGGCAATTCAACTGTGGCATTCCGGCGTACGCGGTTTTCCCGGCTACAAGCAGGCGCCGGGCTACGACCCGGACGCCACCTGGTACACGGTTTCGCCGAGCCAGGTGCCGCTTGGCGAATTTCCCGGCGCTTCGACGCCGAAGGAACTCGACGAGGACGAGATCCAGGAAATTATTGCCGCCTATGGCAGCGCCGCGACGCGCGCCATGGCCGCCGGCCTCGACGGTGTGGAGCTGCATCTCAGCCACGGCTATCTGCCATGGCAATTTCTCTCGCCGCTCTACAACAAACGCAGCGATAAATGGGGCGGCTCCTACGAAAACCGCCTGCGCTTTCCGCTCGAAGTGTTGCAGAGCATGCGCGATGCGGTCGGCAATGAACCGTTTGTCGGTTACCGCATCAACTCGACCTCGTTCTGGCCCGGCGACCTTGAAATCGACGATGTGCGCAAGATCGTGCCGGATATCGAGAAAGGCGTCGATATCGACTATGTCGATGTCTCAGCCGGCGTGCATCATTCCTTTATTCATACGCCGATGGAGTTCGAAGGCGGTTGGGAGCGCGGCTATGCGCGGCAAATCCGCGAGGTTTCCAACAAGCCGGTGCTGGCGGTCGGGCGTATCACCACGCCGGACCTGGCCGAATCCTTGCTCGAAGCCGGTGACGCCGATGCAATTTGTCTCGCCCGTCAATTGTTTACCGATCCCTATTGGGCGAAGAAGGCGGAGGAAGGCCAGGCTGAGGATATCCGCACCTGCGTCGCCGCCAATTTGTGCTGGAAGAGCGTCAGCCAAGGGGCGCGTATCCAGTGCGTCTACAACCCCGTCATCGGGCGCGAGGGCGCCTGGGGCGAAGGCACGCTCAGCAAAGCCGAGGTGCCCAAGAAAGCACTGGTGATTGGTGCCGGCCCGGCCGGACTGGAATATGCCCGCGTCGCGGCGGCGCGCGGCCACAGCGTCACCGTGCTCGAAGGCGAGAGCGAAATGGGCGGCCATGTGCGCCTGCAATCGCTGCTGCCGAGCCGCGCCGAGTTCGGCGAGATCGCCCGCTGGCTGGCTCATCAGGCGGGTAAGAACGGCGCCGAACTGCGCACCGATTCACCGGTATCCGAAGCCGGCCTCGACGCGCTTCTCGAAGCCGAGCAGCCCGACCATGTGGTTCTGGCAACCGGCTCAAGCGTATGCGTTGACGGCTTCCAGGGCTGGACCGGCGAAGCCATGCCGGGCTGGGAGAGCGGCAATTGCATCGGCTGGGACGAGGTGTTGACGGCCGGCACACGCGCCACCGGTGCGAGCTTCCCCGGCGACGTGGTGGTAATCGACGATATGTGCGACGTGGTGGCGCCGCTCACCGCCGTCGCCCTGACCGAGGCCGGCGCCAACTCCGTCACCCTCTTAACGCGCTGGCCGATGGTCGGCATGGAGACAATTCTCGACGTCTATCTCGATTGGATTTTGCCGAAACTCTATGCGAGCGGCGTCAATATGCTGTGCGATCATTTCGTCCGCCGCATCGAGGACGACAAGCTACATATCTTCAACGTCCACAATGAGAAAGCCGAGCAGGTCTTGAACGCCGACTGGATCGTGATGGCGACCGGGCGGCGCTCCGAAACCGACCTTCTGGCGCCGCTCAAGCAGCGTGGCATCAGTGTCGAGGCGATCGGCGACGCCGTCGCGCCGCGCTCGGCCCGTGAGGCGGTCTATGAGGGCCACCGTCAGGCGCGCAAATTATGAGGGTTGCTCGGCCTGCTTGACTCAGGAGCGGGTGGCTTTCACCCTGAGAGACAACAAAAAGATAAAACGGGGAGAACCTAATGAGCTACCGCATCACCGTCGATACCGGCGGCACCTTCACTGACATGGTAGTGGCGTCCGATAGCGGCAAGCAGGTGATCGGCAAGGCGCCGACCACACCAGAGCGTATTTTCAACGGCATGAAGGATGCGCTCGGCGCGGCGGCGGGCGAGCTCGGCGTCGAGCCCGGCCAGTTGCTGGCGGAGACCAGCATTCTGATTTATGGCACAACGCGCGCGACCAACGCCATCGTCCAGGGCAAGGTCGCCAAGACTGCCTTTCTCACCACCGAGGGCTTTCCCGATACGCTGGTGCTGAAAGAGGGCGGCAAGCACGGGCCGCATGATTTCACCCAGGAATTCCCCGATCCCTATATTCCGCAGAAATACACCTTCGAAATCCCCGAGCGCATCGATTCGGAAGGCGGCATCCGCACGCCGCTTGATACAGGTGCGACGCGCGAAATCCTTTCGCGCCTGAAGGCGCATGATTTCGAGGCTGTGGCGGTGTGCCTGTTATGGTCGATCATAAACCCTGCGCATGAGCGTGCGGTCGGCGACATGATCGCGGAAATCCTGCCCGGCGTCCCCTATACGCTCTCGCATGAATTGGTGCCGATCATCCGCGAATACCGCCGCGCCTCGGCGACCGCCATCGACGCCTCGCTGAAGCCACTGATGCAGGAGCATCTGCGCCAGATGGAAAGCGATCTGCGCGGCGCCGGCTATCAGGGTGAAATCCTCGTCTCGACCGCCGTTGGCGGCTGCATGCATGTCGAGGAGCTGGCCGAGCGGCCGATCCACACGGTCAAATCCGGCCCGGCCATGGCGCCGGTGGCCGGGCTCAACTATGCCCGCATCGAAGATTTCGGCTCGGATGTGATTATCTGCGACACGGGTGGTACGACATTCGATGTCGGCCTGGTGCGCGACGGCGAGGTGAAGTTCACGCGTGACACCTGGATCGGCCCGCAATGGACCGGCGACATTCTCGCCATCTCATCTGTTGATGTGCGCAGCATCGGCGCCGGCGGTGGCTCGATCGCCTGGATCGATCCGGGCGGCCTGTTACGCGTCGGCCCGCACAGCGCTGGCGCGGCGCCGGGGCCGGCGTGCTACGGCGCCGGCGGCGATCAGCCGACCGTGACCGACGCTGCCCTGGTGCTCGGCTATCTCGACGCCAAATATTTCCTCGGCGGGCGCATGGCGCTCGATGTTGCGGCGGCCGAACGGGTGATCAAAACCATCGCCGAGGGTATCGGCGCCGGTGTCGAAGAGGCCGCCTTCGCCATTATGAGCCTGGCGAGTGAATATATGATCAAGGCGATCCACGACATCACCGTGACCGAAGGCTTCAACCCGAGCGAAAGCGCTCTCGTCGCCGGTGGCGGCGCGGCCGGTCTCAACATTATGACGATCGCCGAAGAGCTCGGCTGCAAGCGCGTCATTCTGCCCAAAACCGCGAGCGCGCTCTCGGCCTGCGGCATGCAATTCTCCGATATCATCGCCGAGCACAGCGCCAGCAAGGTGACGCTCAGCGGCAATTTCAATTTTGACGGCGTCAATGAAACCCTGCAGTCAATCGACGACGAGCTTGGGCGCTTCATCAAGCTGCTCGAGAGCCGGGGCCTGGAAGAATCGAGCATCGAATATTTCCTTGAGGCGCGCTACCTGTTCCAGGTCTGGGAGCTTGACGTGCCGATCAATATCAAACGCTTCCGCGGGCCCGAAGATGTCGACGCCCTGATCGCCGCCTTCCACGAAGTGCATGAACGCGTTTTCGCCGTGCGCGATGTTGACAGCCAGATCGAATGCCTCAACTGGAAAGGCCGCGCCAGGGTGCGCCTCGCGCATGCGCCGGTGGCCGTTTCCACTTCAACCGGTTCGGGCGACAACAAGCCGGTCGCCCACCGCCCGGCCTATTTCGGCCCCGCGGGACGCGTCGATACGCCGATCTATCACGGCGACGAGCTTAGTCCCGGCGCGCTCATTGCCGGCCCGGCTATTATCGAGGAGCCGACCACAACGCTCGTGGTCAATCCCGGCATGTCGGCGCGGCTCAGCGACGCCAACAATTATCTGCTCGAAACAGAAGCGAGCTGAGGGAGGATCAAAAGATGACAGAGGCCAACAAACCGAGCGCTTCCCAGCTCGATTCCGTTTTGATTTCGATCCTTGCCAACCGCTTGGACGGTATCGTGCGCGAGATGTCCAACACGCTGTTGCGCGCGGCGCGTTCCGCCGTGATCGCGGCGGCGCGCGATTTCTCCTGCGCCATATGTACCGGCGACAACCGCCTGCTCTCGGCCGCCGAGGGCCTGCCGGTGCATATTTTCGGCTCGCACCTGCAAACCCAGGCGATGTGCGACCTGCATGACGATCTCGCCGAGGGCGATGCTTTCCTGCACAATGATTCCTACCTCGGCAATACGCACTCGGCGGATCTGACCGTTCTGGTGCCTGTGTTTATCGACGGCGAGCATATGTTTACCGCCTGCGCCAAGGCGCATCAGGCCGATATCGGCAACTCGATCCCGACCACCTACCACGCCGCAGCGCGCGACGTGTATGAAGAAGGGGCGATGATCTTTCCCTGTGTCCGCGTGCAGGCCAATTACGAGATGAACGACGATATCATCCGCATGTGCCGCCGGCGCATCCGCGTGCCCGAGCAATGGTATGGCGATTTCCTCGCCGCCCTCGGCTCGGCCCGCATCGCCGAACGGCGTCTCAAGGAACTGTGCGCCAAATACGGCAAGGATCAGATCAAGCAATTCATCGAGGAATGGTTCGACTATTCCGAACGGATGATGGTGCAGGCGATCCGCGAACTGCCGAAAGCCAAGATCGTCAATGAAGGCGCGCATGATCCGTTCGAGCCGATCCTGCCCGACGGCATCCCGATCAAGGTCGAGCTCGACCTCGACCCCGACAAGGCGATCATCGAGATCGATCTGCGCGACAATATCGATTGCGTCGATTGCGGCCTCAATCAATCGGAAGCCTGCGCCATCAACAATGTGGTCGCCGGCGTGTTCCATAGCCTCGAGGGCGACCTGCCGCATAATGCCGGCTCGTTCCGCCGTATCGTCGTGCATCTGCGTGACGGTTGCGTCGTCGGGCGGCCGAGCTTTCCGCACAGCGCTTCGATGGCGACCACCAATGTCGCCGACCGCCTCGTCAACCTCACCCAATCCGCCTTTGCCCAACTCGGTGACGGCCACGGCCTGGCCGAAGGCGGCAGCGCCATGGCGGCGGGCTTTGCGGTTGTCTCCGGCAATGACTTTAGGCGCAATGGCGAGCCCTATATCAACCAGCTCATGACGGCGGTAAATGGCGGCCCGGCGAGCCCTCAGGCCGATGGTTGGGTGACCTATGGCCTGCCCGTGGTCGCGGGCCTGATGTACCGCGACAGCGTGGAGCTCGACGAGATCAAGCACCCGATGCATTTCGACAGCCTGCGCCTGATGCCGGCAACCGGCGGCGCCGGGCGCTTTCGCGGCGGGCCAGCGACCGAAGTGGTATATGGCCCGCGCGAGGACCCGATGACGGTGGTTATCCCATCCGACTGCCAGATCAATCCAGCGCGCGGTGTGCGCGGCGGCCTCGACGGCGCCCCGGCGGCGCAGTGGAAAGTGAGCGCCAATGGCGATGAAACCAAGCTGCCCAATGTGGTGCAGGTCGAATTACAGCCGGGCGAATTCGTGCGCGGCTTCGAGGCCGGCGGCGGCGGCTATGGCAGCCCGTTTGAGCGCCCGCCCGAGCGCGTGCTAAAAGATGTCGAGCGGCGATGGGAGACCGTCGAGCGGGCACGCGATATCTATGGCGTGGTGCTGAGCGGCAGCCTGGAGAGTGACGACCTCGCCATCGATGCGGCGGCGACCGAAGCGGCCAGAGCGAGCGCCTAGATTTTCGTCACGTTCCAGGTGGCGTCGATCTTCGTTCCCGCCTCGGTGAAGATCACCGTCACCGGACAGCGCAGGTAAAGGTCCGACTGGAGCTGCGCCAGCTGCGTATCGTTGGCATCGCTCGTGACGTTGACGGTCAAGGTTAGGTTGGGAAACGGCAAGGTTGTCGGCATCTGGGTCGAAACGCCGTTGGTGTCGAACTTCGCATCGAGCGCCATCGACATATCATCCAAGCGGATACCCATCTCATCGGCGATCAAATGCGAGATCACGTTGAGGCAGGCAAGGTAGGACGACAGCATGGTCTCAAGCGGTGTCGCCGCCGCATCCGTACCGCCGCGAATTTCCGGCTCGTCGATTACCACCTTGTGCTGGCGCACACTGGCGTCAGTGCGCGAATGGGTGGGACATTCCGCTTTGAGTTTGAAATGATGGCTGGCCGGCATATCGAAGGTCATGGGTTCCTCCCCTGAAAATCATAATAACGGTGACGAATTTTAGCCCTTCTCCAGCAAGCCGCGCAGCACACGTTCCGGTGTGAGCGGAATTTGCTTGAGGCGCAAACCTGTCGCCGCTGAGAGCGCGTTGTTGATCGCCGGGGCGGCGCCGACCAGAGGGGGCTCGCCGACGCCCTTGACGTGGAAGGGGTGGCTCTTCTCCGGCGTCTCGAGGATGATGGCGTGGATTTTGTCGGGCGTATCCAGGGTGCCGGGGAATTTGTAGTCCATGAAGCTTGGGTTCACCAGGCGGCCATCCTCCCACAGCATTTCTTCGCATAGGGCATAACCCTGGCCTTGGACGAAGCCGCCATGGATTTGACTTTCCACCGCACCGGGGTTTATGGCGCGGCCAACATCGTGCGCGCACCAGGCTTCGATGACTTCGACCGCGCCCGTCACTTCATCGACCTCGACCTCGACCACTTGCGCGCCGAAGGTCAATACCGAGAGCGCATCAAGGCCCAAAAAGCCTGTCATTTTGGTGTGTTCGGGATCGGGTGGATCGTTCGGGATGTAGCTGCCCGAACCGGTGATCGGCCCGCCGACGGCCCACAGCGAACGGCCGGCGATATCGGCGAAGCTGACCTCGGCATTGCGCGGCGGCTCGACATCGACGCCGATGCGCCCGCCGGGGCGAAGCTCTAGCTGACCCTCGCTGCATTCCAACATCGCCGCGGCATGTTCCAGCAATTGCGCGCGCACCTGCATCGCCGCACGGTGTACCGCCTGACCGACCGTGTAGGTCACGCGGCTGGCATTGGTACCGTAATTATAGGGCGCTGAATCCGTATCCGGTGTGGCGAAACTTACCTGCTCGATATCGAGGCCAAGCGCGGCAGCGCACATCTGGCTGAGCGCGGTATCCGAGCCCTGACCGATATCGACGGCGCCGACATTGAGGATGATCGAGCCGTCGCCCTGCAGGCGCACAATCGCGCCCGAGGAAAGAAAGGCCGAGGTGTGCGTCATGGCGGCAACGCCGAGGCCGCGCTTGCGCCCGGGCGCCGCTTCGCGCCGGCGCGTCCAATCCGAGGCGTCGCGCACTTTCTCCAAAGATTCGACAAGGGCGCAGGAGGTGATGCGCTGGCCGCCGAGCCATTGCTCGCCCGCCTTGATGGCGTTCTTGATACGCAGCTCGATCGGATCGATGCCGAGCTTCTCGGCAATTTCATCCAACTGGGATTCGGCGGCGAAGGAAGCTTGCGGATTGCCGAAACCGCGAAACGCGCCGAGCCGGAGCTTGTTGGTATAGACCGCATGGCCAAGCGCGCGCACATGCGGGATCGAATAGGAGCCGCGCGCGTAAAATAGCACCAGATTCATCACCGCCGGGCTGTCGTCGGCATAGGCGCCGGCGTCGAGCCACACTTCCATCTCGCGCGCCACCAAAGTGCCGTCCGCCTTGGCGCCAGTCTTGACGCGCAGCGTACCGGGATGGCGCGCGCGCATGCTGGTCATATCTTCATCGCGGGTCAGCACCAGGCGAACCGGCATGCCGGCTTTCTTCGCCAGCATTACGGTGACGAGCTGGCCCGAGGCTTCCGCCTTGGCACCGAAACCGCCGCCGATGCGGGGTGCCACGCAACGGATCTTGCCCATCGGGATACCGAGGCCCTCATGGATATTGGCCTGGGTGCGGAAGATGCTCTGGGTCGAGGACCAGACGGTTACCCGGCCGTCCGGCCCGAAAGCGGCGAGCACCGAGACAGGCTCCATGTAGGCATGATATTGCGCACCAACCTCATAGGTGCCCTCGACGATGACATCGGCCTCGTCGAAGCCATCCACGCCCCGGCCCATGACGGCCTCGGCGCGGGCCAGGAGATTGCCTTCATTTTCCGGCGCCTGATAAATCTTGGTGTAATCGGCGAAATCCTCATGCAGCACGGGTGCGCCCTCGGCCATCGCTTGTTCGACGGTGGTGGCGGCGGGCAGCTCTTCATATTCCACTTCAATCAAACGTGCCGCCAGACGCGCCGTTGCCTCGTCCCGCGCCGCCACCGCCGCCACCGGTTCGCCGATATAGCGTACCTTGCCGTGCGCCAGCGCTTTCTCGTCCTTGCACACCAGGCCGATATAACCGCCGCTGATATCCTCAGCCGTCACTACCGCTTTCACGCCGGGCAAGGCCAGGGCGGCGGAAACGTCATAGGAAAGGATGCGGGCGTGGCTGTATGGGCTGGTAAGGAGTGCGGCGTGCAACATGCCGGGCAGTTCCATATCGCCGCTATAGATTGCCGTGCCGGCGGCCTTCTCCGCCGCTTCGAGGCGGGGCGGGCTTTTGCCAATTGCGCTTTCTGTGGCGCTTTCGATATCGCTCATGCGCCGCTCCGCCCTGCCGCCAGTTCGACCGCATCGATCACCCGGACATAGCCCGAGCAACGGCAGAGATTGCCCGACAAGGCTTGGCGGATTTCTTTGCGCGAGGGCTTTGGATTCTCGGCTAAAAACGCGGTGGCGCTGACGATCATGCCGCTCATGCAAAAGCCGCATTGGATCGCCCCGGCATCGACAAAGGCCTGCTGCATGGGAGAGAGCTTGCCACCCTCGCCGAGGCCCTCAATGGTGACGATTTCGCGCCCGGCAACATTCGCGGCGAGAACGAGACAGGCGTTTACCGGCACGCCGTCGAGCAACACGGTGCAGGCGCCGCAAACGCCTTGATTGCAGGCGTTTTTCGAGCCGGTCAATTTCATATCATTGCGCAATGCCGCGAGCAGGGTGCGCGTGGCCGGCAGTGAGAGCGCGCGCTCCTCGCCATTCACTTTGAGGGTGATATTGATCATGGCGCACCACCGGCGGCAGCAAGCGCACGTGTCAGTAGGCGCGGCACCAACATCAAACGGTAATCGGCGCTACCGCGCACATCGTCAACCGGATCTGAGGCGGCAGTGAGAAGAGCGGCGGCCTCGCTTATTGCGCCTGCGTCGAGTGACGAGCCGATAAGGCGCGCTTCCGCCGCCACCACCCGCACCGGCGTCGCACCGGCGGCACCGAGCGCGATACGCACGTGGCTGCATTTCCCGCTGGCCATGGCCAGAACGACGGCAACCGACAGGGTGGCGTAATCGCCATGCACGCGGGCGAATTTTTCATAATGCCCGACTGCGCTCTCCGGTTGGGGCGGGAGGATAACAGCAGCAACCATCTCACCCTCCTCGAGCGCGGTGGTGAGATAATCCTCGAAAAAACCTTCGGCGGCGATGCTGCGCCTACCGGACGGCCCGGCCACTTCGATAACCGCGTCCGCCGCCACCAGCGCCGCCGGCAGGTCGGAGCTGGGATCGCCATGCGCCACCGCGCCGCCGAGCGTGCCGATATTGCGCACCGCGGGGTGGGCGATCTGCGCCGCCGCCTGACGCATCACCGCATTGCCGCCGGTAAGCCGGGCCTCGCTCGCCAGGGTCGCGTGGCTCAGCATGGCGCCGAGACGCAAACCGCCCTCCGGCGTTGCCTCTATGGTGTGCAACTCGCAGATGCCGCCAAGGCTCACCAGCGCGGAAGGTTCGATCAACTCGGCATTCAACATGGCGACCAATGTGGCGCCGCCGGCGAGCGGCAATGCTTCCGGGTCGGCGGCAAGCAGGGTCAGTGCGTCGTCGAGAGTGGTTGGCTGGTGAAACTCCATGCTCTAAGCCTCCGCCGCGTTGCGGAAGTTTTCAGCGAATTCGGCGCCGAGCGCCTTTGCCTTTTTTTTCATGATGCCGAGGCCGAATTTAGCCAAGCGGCCAACGACTTGGACATCCGATTTATAATGCACATGGGTTGCGTCGTTGCCGGATGCGGTCAAGGTCAATTCACTCTTGGCCGTGAGGCGGCTGGCGTTGGTGCCCTCTTGTCCTCGTGTCTCTACTCGGGCGAAGGTTGGCGGCGTTTCCTCCAGCACTTCGATATCGAGATTGAACGTCGTTTTTATCGGGCCGATGCCGACCTTGACCGCGGCCCGGTAGGCACCATCGCCAATATCCTCAACATCTTGGCAGCCAGGCACGCAGGGCGCGACAAAGCCCGGATCGCGGATGCATTGCCAGACATGCGCGAGCGCTGCGTCGACGGCGAATTCCTCTTCGATGATCACGCGTCCCCCGTTTGCTCCCGCTTCGTTGTTATGGCTCTCAGGCCAGCCTGTCAATCGGCGAAGGCAGAGGCCGGCACCATAACGCGACCCTCCATCAAACGGCGCGCCGTGCGCGTGACCGTCACATGCTCGGCGAACCAGCCGCCCACTTCGACGCGGCGCACGCTCGCGGCCAGCGACAGCAGGCCCGACGGATGGGCGATGACGATCGATTCCACCCCCGATTGCCGCGCGGATACGATCTCGTGCACGAGGGTGCCCTCAATGGCCGCGGCGGTGGCGAGGCACATGGCGCCGGTCAGCGGCAGGGCACGGTGCGGCTGTTCCATCGAAATCATGCGCGCCGTTAAATCCATGTCATGCGCTGTCAATTCGTCGCCAGAGAGGGTCGGCGAAGCCATGGGCGGGGCAACGAGGCCGAGTTTGGGCACGCTCAAACCGTCCGGCGGCAATCCCATGGCTTCGGCGCCGGCGCGGCGTATGGCTTCCAAGCGCTTGAGCAAGCCTTTCTTGGCCTCCAACTCTTCCGGCATCTCGTTGCCGCGCAAACCAATATCGGCGGCGCGCAGAAAGACGCAGGCCGTGGTGGCATCGACCAGCGAGACCTCAAAATTGCGCTTGCCCCTGCCCGGCACGGCAAGACGATTCAACGCCTTACCTGCCGGCAGAAGATGACCGGTTGTAGCTCCGCCGGGCGTTTCAAAATCGAGCGCAATCGGCGCGCCCTCGCCGGCTACACCGTGCAGCTCAAAATCGCCGGCGACACGGGTCCGCCCACCGGCGACCTCGAAACGGGCATGCACAAGCGCGCCGCTGGTGCTGTGGTGCAGGCAGAGCGCCACCTCGCCATCCGCAACATCAACCAGACCCTCATCGACCGCGAAGGGGCCGACCGCCGATGTAAGATTGCCGCAATTGCTGCGCCAATCGATCACTTTCCGGTCCACCGCGACCTGGCCGAAACTGTAATCCAGCACCGCATCCGCGTGGCTTGGCGGGGAAACGACGATCACCTTGCTGAGCGAGGAAATGCCGCCGCCCATGCCGTCGAGCTGGCGGCCATGCGGATCGGGGCTGCCCATGGCGGCGAGCAGCACACGGTCGCGCGCCTCGCCCTCGGGCGGCAGATCGCGGGCGTGGAAAAAGAGCCCTTTGCTGGTGCCACCGCGCATGAACACGGCTGGAATGGCGCGCTGGCTCACAGCTTTAATCCGGCGGCATCCTGCCCGGCAATGCGGCCGAACACGGCGCCGCGCATGACCGAGGTCGAGCCGGTATAGGTGCGATAGTAGAGCCCGGCGGTTTCGCCGACGGCATAAAGGCCGGGAATCGCATCGCCGTCCATATTCACCACCCGCGCGCGATTGTCGATTTTCAGGCCGCCGAAGGTGAAGCAATTGGCGGCGATCACCGGCCAGGCGCGGAAGGGCGGGCGCACCAAGGGCCGGGCCCAGTTCGATTTGGCCGGGTCGAGAGCGTGCGTCGCCAACCCATCGGGCTCGAGCGCCTTGAATTCGCCGTTTGACCGGCAGGCGGCGTTGTAGGCGTGCACGGTGTCGGCCAAGCCATCAAGGCCGAGCGCCGCCGCCAGACTGTCGAGATCGCCGGCCTCAACCGGCGGCTGGTCGGTGCGCACCGATTTTTGCCAATTGGGCACATCGTCGAGGCCGGCGTCGCAGATGGTGTAGGCGATACCTTGCGACTGGTTCATGATATCGCGCGTGATCGCCTCGTAGCTCGCATCCACCGTGCTCGGCGCTTCATCGGTGAAGCGCTGGCCCGAATTGTTGACGAGAATGCCGTAGGGGAAATTCAGTATCACCGGCTCGTGCCGGCCCGAACGCGGATCGACTGGCTGGGCGTGGAAGCTGCCAAAATCGCCGCAAGGTGCCGCGCCGGCACCCAGTCCCATTTGAATGCCCTCACCGCGATTGTAATAGCCGCCGCGCGCCACCGGGCGGATGAACTGACTGGCCGGCCCAAAATAGCGGCTCTGCATTTCCGGATTGCCTTCGAAGCCACCCGAGGCGAGAACAACTGCCGGTGCGCTGAATTCCACATGGCGGTTGTCGGCATCGACGGCGCACAATCCGGCGACCGCCCCTGCCCCATCCTGGATCAATTCGCGCGCGGTGGTGCGGTAAAAAATCGTAATGTCATCAGGCACGCTCTCGGCATGGGCGACCAATGCCTCGACCAGGGCCAGGCCACCGCCCGCCGGCGCGATACGCGTCGTCGATTGGGTGATGAAATAATTCGGCAGGAAATCGAATGTAACGCCGAAGCCGGCCAGCCAATTGAGGGTCGGGCCGGCATTGTTGGCGAGCGTCGTGATCACTTCCGGATCGGTGAAGCCGAGGCCCTTCAGGAGCGGCGGCCATTGTTCATAAGGCAGCGCCGCGTCGCGGATGATTTCGGGATCGAGATAGCCGCCGGCATTGGCTGCAAGCTGTTCCTCAAGGTCGTCGGAGACCTCATCATGGCTTTTCATGCGCCAGAAAGATTCGGTGTAGCGCGTGTTGCCACCGCGGTCTTCTTTCGGCGCCCGTTCCAGCAGGGCGACACGCGCCCCAGCCTCCTGCGCACTCACAGCCGCCGACAGCCCGGCGATACCGCAGCCAACCACGACAATGTCAAACTTATATTCCGTGTCGCTCATTAATTGCCTCACCGCCTCGCGCCGATTAGGATTCACCATCCTATCCTAGCGGCCCCCGGAGCTTAGGTAAAAGAGATGGCGCAAATTGTCTGAAAACACCGCCGGCGCGGCGACCTTGCGCCTTGAGGACGAACGCCTGCTGCGCGGGCGCGGCAAATATGTCGACGACATGGCATTGGCCCGCCAGGCGCATGGCGTGGTGCTGCGCAGCCCGCATGCGCACGCCCGTATTCTGGCGATCGATACATCCGCCGCCGCGGCCCTCTCCGGCGTGCTCGCTATCCTCACGGCAGACGAATTACGCGCCGACGATATCGGCGACATTCCCTGCGGCATCAATATTCCCAACCATGACGGCACGCCGAGTATGACGCCGGGACGCCCGACGCTGGTGTCCGGCCAGGTGCGTTTCGTTGGCGATCCGGTGGCGTTCATCGTCGCCGAGACTGCGACTGCGGCTGAGGATGCCGCCGAAGCGGTGATGGTGCGCTATGAGGAATTGCCGGCGGTGGTCGATCCGGCCGCGGCGCTGGAGAGCGCGGCGCCGCAATTGCACGATGCCGCGCCTGGAAACCTCTGCATGGATTGGCAAGGCGGCGACAGGGAGGCAGTCGACCGACTGTTCGCTAGCGCTGCCAAGACCGTCGCGCTCGAAGCGCGCAACAACCGCATCTCGCCATCGGCCATCGAGCCGCGCGTCGCGATCGGCGATTATGATGCGGGGAACGGCCAATATACGCTGCACATCCCCTCGCAGGGTGTGCACCGTATCCGTGGCCTGCTCGCCGGTAATGTGCTCAAGGTGCCGGAGAGCCGGTTAAGGGTGATGACTCCCGATGTCGGCGGCGGCTTCGGCGTAAAACTCTGGCTCTATCCCGAACATGTGCTGGTGCTGTGGGCGGCGCAGCGCCTGGGGCGGCCGGTCAAATGGCTCGGCAGCCGAGCTGAGAGTTTCCTCACCGACCGGCATGGCCGCGACGTGCTGACCAAGGGTGAAATGGCGCTCAATCAGGAGGGCCGCATCCTCGCTCTCAGGATCGACAATATCGCCAATCTCGGCGCCTATACCTCCTATTTCGCGCCCTATATCCCGACCGCCGGCGGCACCCGAGTGCTGCCGGGTGGCTACCAGGTCGAGGCCATTCATATGCGCGTGCGCGGCGCCTTTACCAACAGCGCACCGGTCGATGCCTATCGCGGCGCCGGGCGGCCGGAGAATCTCTTTCTCGTGCAGCGCATGATGGATATGGCGGCGCGCGAAATGGGCATCGATGCGGCCGAAATGCAGCGCCGCAATCTGGTGATGGCGGACGCCATGCCGTACACGAATGTGCTCGGGCAGACATATGATTCAGGCGATTTTCACGCCAATCTGGAGGCGGCGCTCAAAGCAGCCGACTGGGCGGGCTGTGCTGCGCGGAAGGACCGCGCGCGGAAAAAAAACCGCCGCCGTGGCATCGGCCTTGCCTGCTATGTCGATCCGTGCGGCGGCAATCGCGATCAATATGCGGCGCTGCGGTTTTCCGCCGATGGCGGGGTGCAACTGGCGATCGGCGCGCAATCGAGCGGCCAGGGCCATGAGACAGTCTTTGCCCAGATAGTCGCTGGGCGCCTCGGTTTGGATGTTGCGGATGTGCGTGTCCTGCAGGGCGACAGCGACATCGTTCCGAGCGGCCAGGGCTCGAGCGGCTCACGCTCGATCCCGATCGGCGGCAATGCGGCGGCACTGGCGACAGCGCGCAGCATCGGGCGCGGTCGCGCCATCGCGGCGGGCATACTGGAGGCGGACACCGCCGATATCACATTCACCGATGGCGCCTACGAAATTTCTGGGACCGACCGACGTATCGCATTTGCCGAAGTGTTGAAGGCCTCGTTCGACCCGGCGCGCGTGCCGGTGGGCCACGACCTCGGCCTCGATTCGCGTGCCCAGCCGATGTTGCGCGACGTGACCTTTCCCAATGGCTGCCATACCGCCGAAGTGGAGGTCGATGTTGATACGGGCCAGGTGCGTCTCATGGCTTACACGGCGGTCGATGATTTCGGCCGCGTAATCAACCCAATGCTGGTCGCCGGCCAGGTGCACGGCGCCACCACGCAAGGCATCGGCCAGGCCTTGCTCGAGAACAGCTTGTTCGACGAAGCGAGCGGCCAGCTCCTCAGCGGCAGCTTTATGGATTACGCCCTGCCGCGCGCCGACGACCTCCCCGCCTTCACCTTAGAGCGCCATGAGGTACCGTGCCGCAGCAACGAACTTGGCGTGAAAGGCTGCGGCGAATCCGGCACCACCGTCTCGCCGGCCGCCATCATCAATGCGGTGGTCGACGCGCTCAGCGAATATGGCGTCCACCATCTCGACATGCCGGCCACGCCGGAAAAGGTGTGGCAGCTTATTCGTGCTGGCAAAGAAGCGTAAATTGGCTATTTTTCCCGCATCATGAAACATCCGACCATTCGCCCGCGCGACGCCGCCACACTCGCCCTTATACGCCGCGACGGCCGGCACCCCTCCGTGCTGATGGGCCAGCGCGGCAAGAGCCAGGCTTTCATGCCGGAGCGCTATGTCTTTCCCGGCGGCGGGGTCGAGCTTGGCGATCGCTATGTGCGGCCGTCCGGCGAGTTGGCGGAGAATGTTGCGGCGCGCCTCGCGCGCTCGTGCACGCCGGCGCGCGCCCGTTCGCTCGCCGCCGCAGCGGTGCGCGAAACATTCGAGGAAACCGGCCTGATGTTGGCCGCCCCGAGCGCCCCCCCCAAGGGTAAAGTGCGCCCGGAATGGAACGGCTTCCACGCGCGCGGCCTCGCCCCGGCGCTCGACCGGCTCGACTATATTTACCGCGCCGTTACGCCGCCCGGACAGGTGCGCCGCTTCAACGCCCGCTTCTTCATGGCTTTCGCCGACGATCTGCACGGCGAAATCGCCGGTAATGGCGAACTGCACGACATCGGTTGGGTGTCCATTTCGGAAGCGCTGAAAATGCCGATCCCGCATATCACCGGCGTCGTCCTCGGCCAGATCAGCCGCCTGCTGGACGACCCGGGGCCGCGCGAGCACGTCAAAACCACGCCCTTCCTACGCCACATCGGCGATAAATATCTCGTCGAGATGGAGTAGTTTTTCTAAGCGGCCTTCCGCCGCTCAGCGATGCCGGCCTCGACGAGCGGCAACACCTCTTTGATAAACAGTTCCTGGGTCTGCATCGCCTTGTGCGCCGGGATGCCGCCATAATGAGCGACCAGGATGAACTCCTCGAACGGCACCTTGTCGTAAAGCGTGAGCAGTTGGTTGGCGACCTTCTCCGGCGTGCCGATATAGATAATGCCGAGATCGACGATGTCCTGATACGAAACATCACCAAGGCGGAGAAAATCATCGCCGGCGTAAAAGTCGAAACCACCGGCCCGCATGCGCTCCTTGACCGCTTCGGTGCGGTTCATCTCCTTCAGCGGTGAGACGTTATATTCGATGAACTTCATCGCATATTCCTCGGCGTCGCGTTCCGCCCGCGCCTGGTCTTCGTCGAGATAGAGCGCTTTCAGGAATGAGACATGCGGCGTATTGCCGGCCTTGGCGCTGGCCTCAAGGTAGATCCGGTGCGGCTCGATAAAGATATCATCCGGTGTCGGCGCGCCCAAAACCACGTTCCAGCCACGCTCGCCGGCCTGGGTGAAAGTCTTGGCGCTGGTGCCGACCTGATAGATTGGCGGATGCGGTTTTTGAATTGCCCTTGGTACAATCGAAAGATTGTCGCATTGGTAATATTTACCGTCGAAGGAGAAGCGCTCCTCGGACCAACCCTTGATCATAATGTCGATACATTCGTGAAAGCGTCCGAGGCTTTCTTCATAGGGCACATTGGCGGGCTCTTGCAGCCAGCCATGGCCGCGCCCGATGCCAACCTCGATGCGCCCGCCGGTGAGAATATCGGCCTGGGCGATCTGGCCGGCCAGCACCATCGGATTGTGCAGCGGCAGGGTGTGGCAAAGCGTGCGGAAGCGTAAATTGCGCGTGCGCTCAGCCAATTTCGTATAGAGCGGCAGCGGCGCGCAATTGATCGCGAATTTCTCGAAAAATGGATGTTCCAATGTGGTGAACACATTGAAGCCGCGCTGATCAGAATGTTCGGCGCAGCGGATCACATCATTAAACAGCTCGGTATGATCCACCCCCGGCGGGCACTGAAATTCAGTGTAGGTTCCCAGGCGTAATTTTGTCATGACTTCTCCCCCGCATGCTTATTGGCGCGCAGTCTAACGGCATCATCACCCCGGTTTCCACCCCGGATTACTTGGCCTTGGTCACGCTTTCGTCAGCAATCGACAGCGGCGTCACGCGCCGTCTCTATGACGGCGGACGGCATCCCCACATCCGCTGCCGCACTCAGCAGGCTTTGCCAGGTGGAGCTCGGCAGCGGCACCCCCTCAGCCAGACGTTCGACCCGGTTGCGCTTTTCCGCATCGCCCGGACACAGCACCTCACCCCCCACTTCCGCCGGATTTGCCGAGCGGAAGAAGGCCACATAGTCGCGCAACTCGGCGGCGAAACCGGCCTCGCTGTTGAGAAACTCCGGCGCCACGTAAATCGACAGCATGCCGTTGGCCAACTGCTTGACGCCCGGCCTGGAGCAGCCCGAGCCGGTCAAGGCGCCGGCCAAAATCTCGCACATGAAGGAAAGGCCCGAGCCCTTATGCTCGCCCATGGCGCGGATCGCGCCGGTGCCGGTACGCACATCCAAGGGCTGGCTGCTGTCACTGGCGCCATAGATCAGCACCGGGTCGGTGGAAAGCGTACCGTCGCCATCGATCAGCGCACCTTCCGGCAGGGGCTTGCCGCCGCCATGCGCGTTCAACACTTTGCCCTCGGCCACAATGGAGGTGGCAAAATCGAGTATCAGAGAATCCCCCTCCGCGTTTGGAATGCCGATGCAAACCGGATTGGTTGACATGCGCCGCTCGGCCCCACCGAAAGGCGCGACCAACAGGCCGAGCCCGGAGGTGTTGACGAAATGAATCGAGATCAGGCCATCCGCCGCCGCCATCTCGGCCCAATCGCCAATGCGCCCGAGATGGCCGGAATTGCGCAAACCAATTAATGCGACGCCATTCTTACGCGCCTTTTCCATGCCGAGGCGCACAGCCTGCGGACCAATTGTCTGACCGAAACCGAAATTGCCGTCGACCACAGCCAAGACGTCATTGTCATTGTCGATGGTGATCGTCTGGTCGCGCGTGATATTGCCTTCGTTCAGCCAATGGAGATAGCGCGGCACACGAAGAACGCCATGGCTCTCATGGCCGGAAAGATTTGACGCCGTTAGATAGCTGCCGATGCGCCCGGCCTCATCGGCCGAGCAGCCGGCGGCAACGAATGTATTGCTGACCAGTTGCCGTAAAACATCCGCCGGAACGCGGATGCCACCGTCTTGAGCAATGTCTTGGGAATTCGCCATATCTGCTCAGGCCTTGCCGCGTTCACGTGCCAGCATTTCGAGCAGCGATATCAGCAATTGATCGCGCTCCTGGGTTAAGTCCTCGAGCGAACGCCCCGCCGCTTCGGCCATAACGCCATCAATAAGTTTCTTCGCCGTTTCCTCGGAAATTTTTGGTTCCTTGCCGAGGTCGGCCCACCAGGATTCGAGCGCCGGACCGAAATGCTCGATCGCATGGCGGATGCCACCATCGCCGCCGGCGAGGTGGAGAATGAGGTTCGGCCCCATCAGCGCCCAACGCATGCCGGGGCCGTAGGATACGGCGATATCGACATCCTCAACACTGGCGACGCCAGTATCGACGAGATGCACCGCCTCGCGCCACATCGCCGCCTGCAGGCGGTTGGCAAGATGACCGGGCACCTCGCGGTTGATGCGGATCGCCTTCTTGCCGCAGCCATTATAAAAACCCAGCGCCCAATCGACGGCGGCATCATCGGTCTCCCTGCCACCGACCACTTCGACCAGCGGCACAAGATGGGGCGGATTGAAGGGATGGCCAATGACGTAACGCTCCCGGCCTTTGCGCCCGACCTGGAGGTCACTGATCATCAGTCCTGACGAGCTCGACGCCATCACCACACCCTCGGGCAAGGCATCGTCGAGGCGACTGTAGAGCTCGATCTTGACCGTGGTATTTTCCGGCCCGCTTTCCTGTACGAACTGGCTGCCCCGCACCGCCTCCGCCGGATCGTCGAAAAACGCCATGCGGCTTTCGTCCGGCGCATCGGGCGCGCCCAACCGTTTCAGCGCCGGCCAAGCGGCGGCGATAAAGGCGCGGCTGCGTTGCTCAAAGCCCGGCGCCGGGTCCCAGATGTTAACGGCCATGCCATGCGCCAGAAACTGCGCCGCCCAGGACGCACCGATCGTGCCCGCGCCGAGGATGGCGACGCGTTCGACCGCCTCCGGTTTCACCAAATTCATAATCGTCTCCCGCGTAAATAATTCAAAAATTCAGGATATCAGCCGGGCGGCGCTTTCTCCCGCGACGCGCCCCAGCATCACCGCCGTTAACAAGCCATTGCCCGAGGAATATCCCCATACCTCGGGACCCGAGACACCGCAAGCCGCACCGCCGCCAGCAAAGAGATTGGGCAGCCGGCCGCCTTCCTTGCGCAACACTTGAGCAGATGTATCGATGGCGAGCCCGCCCTGGGTGTGAAACAGGGCAGCGCCGACTTTCACGGCGTAATAGGGCGGCATCAGTTTTGTCGCGGCGGATAAGTCCCGCCCAAACCGGTCTTCCGCCAGGCTTCGCACATCAGCCAGGGTCTCGCTCAGCGTAGCCTCAGGCACACCGAGCGCGCCAGCGAGCGCCGCCACGTCCTCCGTTATTTTCACCGCACCCGTCGCCTCTGCCTGGCGGTAATCCTCGAATTCCATCGCCAATTCATGGATGCGCGTGTCATAAATATTCCACACCACGCCGCCGGGCTGGCGCAACACATCGACGGCATGTTCCGAATAGCCGCGGCTTTCATCGGCGAAACGCTTGCCATTGGAATTTACCTGAATGCCGCCCTCGCGCATCACCGCCCAGGTGATGAGGATTCCATGCGGGACGGCGACCGAGGCGTGGCCTTGATAAGCACCCAAATGTTTGATCTCGGCGCCGAGCGCCCGGCCCCACTGGACGGCATGACCGCGATTGCCGGCATGGCCGAAATACTCTGCTTCGGCAATTTCTGGAATATGCCGGTGTACCATCTCCGCATTGCCGCCGAAGCCGTTACAGGCCAGCACCAGTGCCCGGCAGCCAACCCGCTCTTCACCGCCGTCGGGACGCGTATAGCCGACACCATTTATCCGGCCATCGGGCTCGGCATAGAGCTCGCGCACCTCAGCGCCGCACAGGATATCGACGCCCGCCGTCTCGGCCGCGCCGAGGAGACGCGCCATCAGCGCCGCGCCGGTGCGCTCCGGCACCGCGTGCATGCGCGCGCGGCGCTGGCCAGTGTAGAGAAAACCTTCGACCAGAACGAACGGGATGTTGTGGCTATCGGCAAGCCATTCCAAGGTTGGCCCGGAGCGTTCGCAACACAGGTCGACAATGGCGGGATCAGCCAAGTTTTCGGCTTTGCCTTGAATATCACCCGCCATCATTTCAACATTATCGTCGACATCGCGCGCCCGCTGCCAGCGCGTGCCGCAGGCCGGGATAAAGCCGGAGGAAAGCGCGGTCGAGCCCGCTGGCGCCGCGTCCTGCTCAAGTACGAGCGCCGGCAAGCCAGCATCGCGCAGTGTCAGCGCTGCCGTCAGGCCACAGGCGCCACCGCCGATGATGACCACGGGATATTCCGTCTCAAACACTTCGCCGTCGGAGGGGCTTACACGCATTGTTATCGACCTTCACCAACCCTATGCTGCACCCCAAATCCGTTTCACAGGAGAGATGCCTTGCGCTTCGAGGGAACCAAATCTTACGTTACCACCGAGGAACTAAATGCCGGCGTTAACGCCGCAATCACATTACAGCGCCCGCTCCTGGTCAAGGGCGAACCGGGCACTGGTAAAACGGTGCTCGCCACCGAGATCGCCGAAGCCTTGGGTGCGCCGCTGATTGAATGGCATGTAAAATCGACCACCAAGGCGCGGCACGGCCTCTATGAATATGACGCGGTGGCGCGCCTCAGAGATGGTCAACTTGGCGATGAACGGGTCAAGGATATTGCCAACTACATCATACCGGGCAAATTGTGGGAGGCGTTTCAATCGGAAAAACGACCGGTTCTGCTGATCGACGAGATCGACAAGGCGGATATCGAATTTCCCAACGATCTGCTGCTCGAGATCGACCGCATGGAATTCTATGTCTATGAGACCAAGCAGACGATCAAGGCAGTGCACCGGCCGATCATCATCATCACCTCGAACAATGAAAAAGAGCTGCCCGACGCCTTTCTCCGGCGTTGCTTTTTCCATTACATCCGCTTCCCCGACCACGAGACCATGGAGCGCATCGTCGATGTGCATTACCCCGATATCAAAAAGCGCCTGGTGGCTGCCGCGCTCGGTCTCTTTTACGATATCCGCGAAGCGCCCGGCCTGAAGAAAAAACCGTCCACGTCGGAATTGCTGGACTGGCTGAAGCTGCTGATGGCCGAGGATATTTCACCCGAGGATCTCCGCGCCACTGAATCCTCGCAATTGATTCCCCCGCTCTATGGCGCGCTGTTGAAATCCGAACAGGACGTACAACTGTTTGAGCGCCTTGCCTTCCTCAACCGGCGCGAACAACGCTGAGGCGCCCATCTTGTTTCAGAACCTCTTTCGCGAATTGAAACGGGTGCGGGTGCCGGTATCGCTGCCGGAATATCTCGACCTGATGGCGGCGATGGACAAGGAGTTGGCCGATTACAGCGTCAATGAATTCTACTATTTGTCGCGCGCGCTCCTGGTCAAGGATGAGCGCCATCTCGACCGCTTTGATCAAGTTTTCAGCCATGTCTTCAAGGGCCTCGAGCGCGTCACATCCGGTGACGAAGAAGTAGAGATTCCCGAGGAATGGCTGAAGCGCCTGGCTGAACTCCACCTCAGCGACGAAGAGAAAGCCAAGATCGAGGCGATGGGCGGCTGGGAAAAGCTGATGGAGACGCTGCGCGAGCGCATGGAAGAACAGGAAAAGCGCCACCAGGGCGGCAGCAAATGGATCGGCACCGCCGGCACTTCGCCGTTTGGCGCCTATGGCTATAATCCGGAAGGCGTGCGCATCGGCCAGCGTGAGGGCCGGCATGGGCGCGCGGTCAAGGTGTGGGACAAGCGCGAATTTCGCGATCTCGATGGCGAGGTCGAGCTCGGTACGCGCGGCATGAAAATCGCGCTCCGGCGCCTGCGCCGTTTCGCCCGCGAAGGCGCACTGAGCGAGCTCGATATCGATGACACCATCCAATCGACGGCGAAGAATGGCGGCTGGCTCGATCTCAGAATGGTGGCGGAGCGCCACAATGCGGCCAAGGTTCTGCTGCTGCTCGATGTCGGCGGTTCGATGGACGCCCATGTCAAACGCTGCGAACAATTGTTCTCAGCCGCGCGCAGCGAATTCAAACATCTTGAATATTATTACTTCCACAATTGCCTTTACGAAAATGTCTGGCGCGACAATCGGCGGCGGCACAGCGAACTGATTCCGACCTGGGAACTGATCAACAGCTATAATTCCGAATATAAGGTGGTGATCATCGGCGACGCCCATATGAGCCCCTATGAGATCGTCTATCCCGGCGCCGGAGTCGAGCATTTCAACGAAGAATCGGGCGAGGTGTGGTTCCGCCGCCTGCTGCGCGCCTTCCCGCAGGCTATCTGGCTCAATCCGCTGCGCCAGCGCGGCTGGCCAAGCAGCGAATCGATCAAGATGATTCAGGAATTGATGGAAAACCGCATGTACCCGCTCACCCTGGACGGCCTCGATGCAGCCATGCGCGAGCTTAGTAAGTAGCCTAAGCCCGCTTCCTTGTCGCCTCGGCCACCGCCATAATGCGGTACATTGAGCGCAATACCGGCTTCTCGATCAGTTTCCCATCGACCACCACCAGCCCGGTATCGGCATCCGCGAAAGCCTGGATGATGCGCTTGGCATGCGCGATCGAGGCTTCGTCCGGCGTGAACACCTCGTTCAAAATTCCGATCTGCTTGGGATGGATGGAGCCCTTGCCGCTGAAGCCGAGATCGCGGACCAGCTCGGCCTCCCGTCGCATGCCCTCGGGGTCTTCCAGATCCAGATACGGAACGTCGATCACATCCATTCCCTGCCCCGCCGCCGCGTGAACAATCCGCGAGCGCGCGTATAGCAAAGGCCCCCACGCATTGCGGCAGCGAAGCTCGGCGGCCATGTCGACGCCTCCGAAGAACAATGCGTCCATCCGGGGGCTGGCCTTGGCAATATCGTATACCGCTTCCAGCGCGGCGTTGGTTTCGATGATCACATGCAG
>JABIXB010000161.1 GCA_018666805.1 Rhodospirillaceae bacterium
CGCTAGCCGGCGTTCGCTAATTTGCCCAAATCGACCATGTGATCGAGTGTAACCCGGCCACTGATCGGCAGATTTTCCACCGGCATATCATCTTTGTGGTCGACATAGCCGCTCTTGTGCAGGCTCGGTGTGCCGTAATAGGCGAAGACGAACTCGCATGGCTCGTCGTAAGGGTTGCGCGTCCAGTGGATCTGACCCTGCTTGGCAAAGCAGGCGGTGCCGGGGCCGCACTCTTCCTCGATCATCTCGCCGGCGTCATTGACCGAGCCGTTCACCACCCGGCCTTTGATAACGTAAACGACTTCGGCCGCGACCGTGTGCTTGTGCGGGAAATGCTGCGAGCGCGGCGGAAAAACGCAATGGCCAAAGACCGACTGGTCGTTGCCCTCGGTGGTATCATCGGTGATGACATATTGAATTTCGAAGCCGGGCATCAGCCGCTTGGTCTCTTCGTCGGTGCCGATCTCGGAGAAATGCCATGCTTGTTTTTTCTCAGCCATGCTCGCGTCTCCTATTTGTTTGTTATTTGTTATCGCCGTGCATCATAAAACCTGCCGCCGCTATGGCCAATGGCCCGCTGGATCGGGCAGAATGCGCCGATGAACGATAAAGCAATGAGCGGGGCGGACGGCGGCAGTCTTAGCCTCGCGCAAACGGCCCTGCTGGTGATCGATGTTCAGATGGCCTTCGTCCATCGCGATGCACAAGGGGAGCCGCGCAGCACGCCCGGGGCCGAAGACAATATCGCCCGCCTGTTGGCCGCGTTCAGAGAAGCCGGCGGCCGGGTCGTGCATATCCACCACCATTCGCATCAAGAGGGCTCGCCCTTTAGCGCCGGGTTGCCGGGCAATTTGGTGCAGGAATTTGCCAAACCCTTGGCCGGCGAGGCGCTTTATATAAAGCACGTCAACAGCAGCTTTATCGGCACTAGTTTGGAGGCGGATATGCGCCGGGCAGGGGTCGAGCATTTGGTGCTGTGTGGCGCCACGGCCAACCAATGCGTCGAAACCACCGCCCGCATGGCCGGCAATCTCGATTTTGACACTCTATATATATGCGACGGTGTGTGGGCCTACGGAAATACCGGCCCCGACGGCCGTGAACACAGTCCGGAGGATGTGCTGTCGCTGTCGCTGAGCAATCTCGACGGCGAATTCGCCACCATTGTCACGACCGATGACATTTTGGCGGCGCTACGGCCCTGACCGATATTAAGCCGCCGCTCTCGGGCCAAAGAAGATGATCGCGGCACCGATCAGGCATATCGCCGAGCCGATGAGGTCCCAACGATCCGGCCGGCTGCCTTCGACAGCCCACAGCCAGGCTAGGGCGGCGGCGATATAAACGCCGCCATAGGCCGCATAGGCGCGCCCGGCGAAGGCGGTTTCGCTGCGGCTTAAGAGATATGCGAACAGAATCAGCGCGGCGATGCCGGGAATGAGCCAAAGCGGGCTCTTGCCCAAGCGCAGCCAGGCCCAAAAGGCGAAGCAGCCGGATATTTCCAGCCCCGCCGCAGCTATAAAATAGAAGATCGACATGCTGAATGACATTAATTAATAATATTAAAAAAAATATATAAATATATGAAATTACATATTAATTGTTAATTGATATAGGGCAATTGCAGCGGCGTTGGAGACGTTCAGGCTGTGCATTGAGCTGGACATTTTGATTGCTGCCAGCGTGTCGCAATTCTCTCTTGTCAGGCGGCGCAGGCCGCTGCCCTCGGCGCCCAGCACCAGCGCCACGGGTTGTTTCAGGGCGGCGCTGGAAAGCAATATATCCGTGCCCGAATCGAGGCCGGTCAACCAATAGCCCATATCTTTTAAATCACGCATGCTGCGTGCCAGATTGGTGACGCGCAGCAACGGCACGGTTTCCAGTGCGCCGGATGCCGCCTTGGCCAGCACGCCGGTGGCGCTCGGCGAATGGCGTTCGGGCAGAATCACCGCGCGCGCGCCAAAAGCAGCGGCTGAACGCAGGATCGCGCCGACATTATGCGGATCGCTGACCTGGTCGAGCAGCACCAGGGGCGCCCCCCCGGCATCGGGCGCGCAGCATTCTTCAAAGTCCGGCGCCGCCAGGGGGGCGCATTGCAGTAAAAACCCCTGATGCACCGATCCTTGCGGCAAAGCGTTATCGATTTCCGCCCGCGCCACGGTGTGGGAATTGGTTAGAGCGCTTTCGAGATCCGGCTGCGCGGCATTTGGTAAGGCGTTACGTTCCGCGACCTCGTTGGCGAGCGATTTTTTCGCCTCTTTTGTCAGCATCAGCCGCTGTTTTTGCCGCGCCGGGTTGTTGAGGGCGGCCAAAACGGGATGAAAGCCGTAAATCAGCTCCGATCGGGCTCTTTTAGAAGCACCTTTGGAGGCATTACCGGCGGATTTCGAAGCGGGGCGTTTTATTCGTCTATTGCGGCTCATGGCGGGCGCCACTATATTGCGCTTTACAATATCAATCTAACGATTCCGAGGCGTCGAAACGACGGGCGGGCGGCAGATGCCGTTTGCCTTGATTGTGCGTTGACAAACTTACGTTTCTGCCCATTATGCGCTGTTCCTGACTCTGGAGATTCCGCGCTTTTGCGGAGGGGTGGCCGAGTGGTTAAAGGCAGCAGACTGTAAATCTGCCGACGTACGTCTACGTAGGTTCGAATCCTACCCCCTCCACCA
>JABIXB010000162.1 GCA_018666805.1 Rhodospirillaceae bacterium
GATTATATCCATGTCGATGACCTCGCCGCCGCGCATGTATCGGCGCTCGACCATCTACTGGCAGCGAGCGATTCGCTGGTGCTCAATCTCGGCACCGGCACCGGCTGCTCCGTGCGCGAGCTGATCGATGCGGTCGAGCGCGTCTCGGGCCGCAAGGTGCCGGTGACGGAAGAGGAGCGCCGTCCCGGTGATCCACCGGCCCTGGTTGCCGATCCGGCGCGCGCTCGGAAATTTTTGGATTGGTGCCCGGCCTACACGGATATCGACGCCATCATCGCCACCGCCTGGAAGTGGCACGCCGAGCGTAATTAGCGATATTTGTCGATGGTTTTCTCGTAGATTTTCATCAGAAGTAAATAGTTGGCTTCCGGCGTATAGAGGGTCTTATAGGTGGCCTGAGCGTTTTCGCCCATGCGCGCCATATCTTCCGGATGCGCTTCCGCCCAGGCGACTACTTCGGCCAGAGAGGCCGGATCGCCGGGGGTGAAATGGAGACCTGTCTCGCCATGCGTGATGATGTCCTCAGCGGCGCCCAATTTTGCCGCGATGATCGGTAGGCCGGCGGCGAAGGCCTCGATGAAGGTGAGGGGGAAGCATTCGTACCAGACCGACGAGAAAACGAGGAAACTGGCGCGCCGCATTTCCTGGTAAACCGCTTTGGCGTCAAGCAGTCCAAGCTCGGTGACGCCGTGGTCTTTCGCTTGCTTGACCAAATGTAACAGCGGCCCCGAGCCGGCCACACGAAGTGGGGTCGGTATATCGCGCCAAGCCTCCATCAGCATGGCGATTCCCTTCCACGGCAGCAAATGGCCAACGAACAAGGCGCCTGAGCGGTCCGCATCGGCACCGTCCTGCCATTCCGGATCCGGCGGATAGGAGAAATTCGGCTTCACCGATATGCGTTTCTCGGCGTAGCCGCCTTCGACATATTTGCGCTTGCCGAATTCGGTTAGGGCAATAAAGCGGTCGACCTTGTTTTGCCAGGTCTTGCGCCTGCGGTGGTAAGCGATGGTGCGGGCGATTGGCAAGGTCTTCAGGGCCGAGCCCTCATAGCAGCGATGCAGCACACTCAGATAGGGCGAGCCGTGCAGGCAGTCCTCGCACACTCGGCCCTCGCGCATGAAGGTTGCACTGGCGCAAATGCCGCGAAAATTATGCAGGGTTTGCAATGACGGCACGCGCGCTTCGCGGCAGGCGTCAAAAATCGATGGCGTCAGCACATAGTGAAAATTATGCACATGGACGATGTCGGGGCGGTAGGTGGCAATCGCCTGGGCGACACGGCGCGCGCCGTCTTTCGAATAGGCCATGCGCTGAGCCGCGCGAAATTTGTTCCAGCCGGTGCCGATCTCGTCATTATGGGCGGTGAATTGGTGAACCTCGTGGCCATTGGTGCGCAACAGGCGGGACTCATTGTCCATCACCCGGTCTTCACCGCCACGTCCGCCCTGATATCTGTTATGGACCTGAAGAATGCGCATGCCAATCCGGCTCCAATTGTTCGCCGGGCGATCTTACAGCGCGGGCGCTATGTGAGCAGCAGATAAACGAAGCCGATGGCGATTCCGACCGCGATCAACAGAATGGCGATCACAATGGCCATCACGCTGATCACACGCCGCACGCTGTTCTGGGTGTTGGCGAAGGGCGCCACATTGAAGGTCAGGCCGCCGATCGCCACCATGATGCAGCCGGCGGAATAGAGCTCTTTGACAAAGGGCTGAAATATGAACAACAGGGCGAGTAGGCAGATCGCGATGACCGAGGCGATGATCAGACGCGCCGTGCGCGGCGACATATTGTTGCGGCCATGAATCACAAAGGGCCGCGCATAACTTGCGCAGCCCCTCGCTTGATTTGGCTCCCCGGGTCGGATTCGAACCAACGACCTAGCGGTTAACAGCCGCTTGCTCTACCACTGAGCTACCGAGGAATGGCTCTCTTGAAACGGTGGCGCCGTCCTATGGGATGCGCGCCTGCCGGTCAAGAGCCGAATCGTTTAATCTCATTTTCTAACGCAGCTAGCCATTCATTACCCTCTATTATGGGGCATATATGGTTAAAACATTGGAAAATGCAATTGCTTAACGGATATGGCCAAGCTCGATATTGAATATTGCCTGCTGGCGATCCGGGACGACCGGGGGCAGGGCGCAAATCAACTTGCCGGCGATGCGCTGGCCCTGCTTGGTGCGGCCGCCTTGACCTCGCCGGGGCGCGATCCGAGCGACATTATAGCTGAGGCGCACAGTTTGGTAATTCGTCTGATGGTGCTTCGTCCCTCAATGGCGGCGATCAGCAATTGGTCGCTCCTATGGTGGCGCGAATTAAGCGCGCGGCCCGATGCGGCGGCAGCCCTGATAGGCGACTTCGGGCAACGCCGCCAGGTAAATACGGCGGCGTTGGCGGAATCCGCCGTACAAGCTCCACGCCCTATTTCATGCACGCGCAACTGTCTGAGCTATGAATCAGTTTCAGATGGGGCCGCGTTTTCGCCTTCTGCCAGACGCTTGCTGGCAATATCCTTGAGTTCTCTGGCGAGCACAGGATTGTCTTCCAGCAGACGGTTCAGATCGCGCGCCTCAAGAACCAGCAATTGGCATTCAGTAATCGAAATAACATTGGCGACCCGCGCGGTTCGGCTAAGGATCCCCAATTCACCGAAATATTCGCCCGTTGTCAGGTGAAAAGAATTGGGCGGCAGATCCACTTCGACATCGCCCGAGACGATGAAATACATGCAGTCGGCGGCTTCGCCGCGGCGAATGATGGTGTAGCGTGGCGGCGCTGCCCAGGGTTTTAGGAGGCCGGCAATTTCGGCGATTTTCTCGGCGTCGAGTCGAGCAAAAAACGGCACCTTGGCGACCATGCCCCAGGTCACGACGAATTGCCGCTTGCTCAGTTCCTGCATAAAGCCGGAAGCCAGGATGGCGGCGGGGAGCGCATACATACCGAGGCCGAGGATGGTTACGAAGCCGCCGAGTATTTTGCCCAGCACCGTGACCGGAGTGACATCGCCGTAGCCGACCGTAGTCAGCGTCACCAGCGACCACCACATGGCGGAGGGAATATCTGCAAAGGCTTTGGGCTGGGCGTCATGTTCGATCAGGTACATCAGGCTGGCTGAGAGCACGAGCATGATGAACATCAGAAAGCCCGACATATAAAGTATGCGGCGTTGGCCATAGAGCACGGCGGCGAAGGTCGCCCAGGCGCCCGAATAGCGCGTCAGCTTCAAAATTCTGAGCAGCCTCAGAATCCTGAGCACGCGCAAATCGATGCCAACGATAAAACTCAAATAGAACGGCAGGATGACGATCAGGTCGATCAGCGCCAGCGGGCTCGCCATATAGCGCAGGCGGCCGAGAAAATGGCCGCTGTATTTTCCGTCCGAATCGTCGATAGCAACCCACACGCGCAACAGATATTCGGCCGTAAATATCGCTACCGAGACCAATTCGAACATGTCGAAATGCGGCCGGTAGGAGAGTGCGATCGAATCGATCGATTCGACAATAATGGCGAGCACATTCAGCGAGATCAGGCCGATCAGGCCGAAATCGATAATTCGCGACAAAAGTTTATCGCTCTCGGGCGCGTCACTCTGGCTGATCTCAAGCAGGTCGTGGACCTGCCGACGAAGCTTGGATATCACTTGAATTACCCACCCCTGCACACTTCAGGCGACAAAATGTCGCGCCGTCAGAGTCTGATTGCAAGGAAAGTTTGGCGGAGGAGCACGGCCAAGGGCGTGCTCAGCCAACAATAGCGGTTGGAGGCCGGGGCCGGAATCGAACCGGCATAAAAGGATTTGCAGTCCTCCGCATGAGCCACTCTGCCACCCGGCCGATGACGCGGTCTTCTGACGCTAAGCGCCTTATGGGTGCCCATATACGGTATGGCGCGGGTGACGGTCAACCAAGCCGCCGCAGATGTCTCATCCCATGGCGTTGTCAAGCGCCTTGGCGCGGATATATGATGCGCCCAACTTCAATTCAGGAAGCCGCTGGTCGACCGCTCTTCGCGGCCCATGGGCGGCGCGGATAGAGATCGTATGATAAATTACGCTGCCGTCCGGCACAATATGGTGGAAAGCCAACTGCGCACCAACAAGGTGACGAATTGGGCTCTGATCGATGCCATGGACGATGTTCCGCGCGAAAGATTCGTGCCCCAACAACTTTCCAGCATTGCCTATGTCGATGAAGACCTGTTGGTCGCGCCGGGGCGCTATTTGATGGAACCGCTGGTGCTCGCCCGTCTGTTGCAGGCTGCAATGGTGACGGAAGAGGATGTTGCCTTGGATATTGGCTGCGCCACCGGCTATTCCTCCGCCGTGCTGGGCCGGCTCGCCGGTACCGTCGTTGGCTTGGAAGCCGATACCGCACTGGCCGAGGCGGCGGGTCAAACTTTAAGTGCTGTCGGTGCCGACAATGTCATCGTGGTAACCGGCGACTTGGCGGCGGGTTATTCGCGCCAGGGGCCATATGATGTGATTCTTTTTAGTGGTGGTATTCCCTTCGTCCCACCGGCGGTGAGCGACCAACTGGCAGAAGGCGGGCGCATGGTTGCCGTCCTGCGTGGCCCCGGCGAAGCAATTGGCCGTGCCACGCTTTGGGTCAAAATACGTGGCGAGCTATCTCACCGGGTGGTGTGCGATGCTTCGGTTCCAGCTCTTCCCGGTATCCAAACCGAGGCGGCGTTCCAATTCTAGATAAGCCGACAAAGCGGCAGCGCACAATATTTGGCGGCACATTGTTGGCTGCTGGTGTTGCAATGGCACTGTCATCCGGCGCTGTATTGGCCGAGAGCCTCGAGCAAGCGCTGATCAGCGCCTATCAAAATAATCCTACCCTGCTGGCCGAACGGGCGGCACTGCGCGCCACCGACGAAGGCGTGGCAAGCGCGCTCTCCGGCTGGCGTCCGACCGTACAAATCGATGGCGATGCTGGATTCGCGGAAACCGAGACGACGACCGTCAGCGGCGGTCTCACTTCCAAGACCGAGAGTTCGCTACAGCCGCGCTCCTTTTCCTTTAGCATCACCGAGCCGCTTTACCGTGGCGGGCGCACCATCGCCGAAACGAGTTCAGCAAAAAATTTAGTCGATGCCGGCCGCGCCACCTTGGCGCTGGCCGAACAGAGCATTCTCCTGGATGGCGTTACCGCCTATATGGATGTATTGCGCACCCAGTCCGTGGTCGAGCTCAATCGCCATAATGAGCGTGTCGTGGCGCGCCAGCATCAAGCGGCGCAGGATCGCTTTGAGGTCGGCGAAGTGACGCGTACCGATGTTGCGCAAGCCGAAGCGCGCGTTGCCCAGGCCAAGGCCGACCGTATTAGCGCCGAGGGTGATCTCATTTCCGCTCGCGCGACCTATCGGCAGGTTATCGGCGATTTACCTGGCAAGCTGGCTTGGCCTGCGGCGCTTGCGGGCGTTCCGGCGAGTGAGCGCGAGGCGCTGCAAACCGCCAATGTTGCCAATCCATCCATAATAGGTGCCGATTATGCCGAACTGTCGGCGCGTGATGATATCGACGTGGCGCTATCCGATTTATTGCCGCAAGTGTCGCTCAGCGCCGGTTATGACCGTCAATATGATGTCTCTTCCGCGACCGAGCAGGCCGATTCGCTCTCCCTCTCGGCGATTGTCACCGTGCCGCTCTATCAATCAGGCGCTGAACATGCGTCTGTCAGGCGCAGCAAACAAATCGCCAGCCAGCGCCGCCTTGAATTCGAGGAAGCGCGCCGTGCCGTGTTAGAGGAAGTCACACGCGCCTGGGAAGCGTTGATTACCGCGCAGGCAAAGATCGCCGCATTCGAATCGCAAGTGCGCGCCGCCGAACTGGCGCTTGAAGGAGTGGAACAAGAGGTTTTGGTCGGTTTGCGTACCACGCTTGACGTACTCGACGCCGAGCAGGAGCTGTTCACCGCCCGGGTCAATCTTGTTGGCGCGGAGCGCGATGCCGTTGTTTCAAGCTATTGGGTCAAATCAACGGTTGGCGAATTGACGGCTGCGGCGCTTGGTTTGCCGGTTGAAAGCTACGATGCGGACGCCCATTACCGCGCCGTCGGCGGAAAATGGTTCGGAATTTCGGCGGATTAGCGTGTAAAACTGTTGGCGAATTGCGGGCATCGGTGCTGGCATTCTGATTCACCTTGCCGTAAAGTCCTCGAATCACATGATTGTTTGACTTGAGACAGGTATCAAATGGCGGACGAAACGTCACAAGAAGAACCGTCTATGGAGGAAATTCTTGCCTCCATTCGCCGGATAATTTCGGAAGACGGAGAGGAAGAGGGTGCTCCAGCGGCGGAAGCCACGGAGGCGGATGCCGAGGCGGCGGCGGAAGACGCTGGTGCTGCGGAAGACGCTGGTGCTGCGGACGGCGCCGATGATGGCGGCGCGGCTGAAGCTGAGGCGCCTGACCAAGATGCTGGAAGCGACGCAGTGCTTGAGCTGACCGAGGAAGTTGATGACCAGGGCAATGTCCTCGCGGATGAAGCTGCCGAGGAACCCGCTTCCGAGCCTGCACCTGAGCCCGACCCTGCGCCTGTCTTTGAAGCGAGTGAACCGGAAAGCGAACCGGCACCGGTCGCTATGGCCGATCCTGTCGCCGAGGAACCTGCGGCAGCTCTGATGGAAAATGTCGCGGAGGGTGCAGCCGCCGGCGCGTTTGCCGCACTTGCTAGCCAGGTCGGGCCGGGCCCGGCGGATTCAAATGCCCAACAGGTTACGCCCGGTGGACGTACGATCGAAGATCATGTCCTTGAGATGCTGCGTCCGATGCTGCGCGAGTGGCTCGACAAGCACTTGCCGCAAATGGTGCAACGCCTCGTGCAACGGGAAATTGACCGCATCATCCATCGCTCCGACCCCGTGTAATTTCCGGCCGGGCTCGGCCCGTATACTGTTGTGCCCGCGATTTGCCGTGATGATCTATTCGGCCCACCCGCTCCAACTGTTATGAGAGAGTTCAGCAATGCTGGACAAGACCTATCTGCCTGCTGATATCGAGAGCAAGATTTACCGCGCCTGGGAAGAGGCGGGGCGATTTGCCGCGCACCCCAATTCGGCGGCCGAACCCTACTGCGTGATGATGCCGCCGCCCAATGTGACGGGCAGTCTGCATATGGGCCACGCGCTCAATTCCACTCTCCAGGATGTGCTCACCCGCTATCGCCGCAAATTGGGCCGCGATGCGCTGTGGCAGCCCGGCATGGATCATGCCGGTATCGCTACACAAATGGTGGTCGAGCGCCAACTTGGTGAACAAAATGTACACCGCCGCGATCTCGGCCGTGACGCCTTTGTCGAGCGCGTCTGGCAATGGAAAGACGAATCGGGCGGCGCGATCGCCAATCAATTGCGCCGTCTCGGCGCTTCGCCCGATTGGGCGCGCGACCGCTTCACCATGGATGAGGGGTTATCCCATGCGGTGCGCACAGTGTTCGTGGCACTGCATGAAGAGGGACTGATCTATCGTGATAAGCGCCTCGTCAATTGGGACCCCAAGCTGCACACCGCGATCTCCGACCTCGAGGTTGAGCCGCGCGAGAGCGACGGAAATTTATGGCATTTCCGCTATCCGATTGAAGGCCGCGACGGTGAATTCATCACCGTTGCGACAACGCGGCCGGAAACCATGCTCGGCGATACGGCCGTTGCCGTGCATCCCGAGGATGAGCGCTGGCAAGACCTAATCGGCGGCCATGCTGTGCTGCCGCTGGTCGGTCGCCGCATCATCGTCGTCGGCGATGAGCATGCCGACCCAGAGCAAGGCTCGGGCGCGGTGAAAATTACTCCGGCGCATGATTTTAACGATTTCGAGGTTGGCCGCCGGCACGATCTTGAATTGATCAATATTTTCGATGCCGATGCATGTCTTAATGACAATGTTCCCGAGGCCTATCGCGGCCTCGACCGTTACGCAGCGCGCAAGAAAGTCATTGCCGATATGGAGGCGCTGGGCCTGATTGAGAAGATCGAGCCGCATCGCCATGCACTGCCTTACGGTGATCGCTCCGGCGTGGTGGTCGAGCCCTGGCTCACCGATCAATGGTTCGCCGATGCCGCAACCCTGGCCAAGCCGGCGATCGAAGCGGTCGAGGCCGGGCGCATTAAATTCGTACCCAAGCAATGGGAAAACACTTATTTCGAGTGGATGCGCAACATCCAGCCCTGGTGCATTTCACGCCAGCTCTGGTGGGGTCACCGCATTCCCGCCTGGTACGGCCCGGACCAAACCATCTTTGTCGCCATGGACGAGGCGGCGGCACATGAAAAAGCGAAAGCGCATTACGGCGAGACGGTGGAGCTGACGCAGGATTCGGATGTCCTCGATACCTGGTTCTCGTCTGGCCTATGGCCGTTTTCCACCCTCGGTTGGCCGGAAAAAACCGAAGCGCTCGACGCCTATTATCCCAATAACGACCTCATTACCGGTTTTGACATTATTTTCTTCTGGGTCGCCAGGATGATCATGCTTGGCATGCATTTCATGGGCGATGTGCCGTTCAGCACGGTCTATATCCACGCTCTGGTGCGCGACGAGCAGGGCCAGAAAATGTCGAAGAGTAAGGGCAATGTCATCGACCCGCTCGAACTGATTGATAAGTACGGCGCCGATGCCCTGCGCTTTACCCTGGCTGCGATGGAAGCCCAGGGCCGCGACATCAAAATGTCCGAGAGTCGGGTCGAAGGCTACCGTAATTTTGCCACCAAGCTGTGGAACGCGGCGCGTTTCTGCGAAGCCAATGGCTGTACGCGTGTCGAGGCGTTTGATCCCGCCACTTGCAGCAACACCGTCAATCGCTGGATTATCGGCGAGACAGCGCGCGCAGTTGCTACCACCGCCAAGGCGCTGGAAGCCTACCGCTTCAACGAGGCGGCCAATGCGGTCTATCAGTTTGCCTGGGGCGTGTTCTGTGATTGGTTCTTGGAATTCTCAAAGCCGGTGCTGAACGGCCGCGATGGTGCGGAAAAGAATGAGGCCCGCGCCACCACCGCTTGGGTTCTGGAACAGATTTTGGGGCTGTTGCACCCTTTCATGCCGTTCGTCAGCGAAGAATTGTGGGACCGCCTTGACGACAAAAGGCCGCTGCCGCTGATTTCCACGCCGTGGCCCGAGACCGACGATCCGGCATTGCAATATGAAGACGCTTCGGCCGAGATCGGCCAGGTAATTGCGCTGGTTTCCGGTGTTCGCGCGGCGCGGGCGGAAATGAACGTTCCAGCCGGGGCGAAAATTCCCCTCCTGCTACGTGACGATAGCGGCCTGCCCGAATGGGCTGAAAGTCAGCGCGAGCAGATCATGCAATTAGCCCGCCTCGAGAGTATGGCAGTGCTCGACGGCGATCCGCCCAAGGGCTCGATCCAACTGGTCATCGACGGTGCCTCGGTGGCACTGCCGCTTTCCGGTATTATCGATGTGGCGCAGGAAAGCGCGCGCCTTGAGAAAGAGCTTGGCCGCATTGCCCAGGAAATCGGCAAGATCGAGGCCAAGCTCGGCAATGAGAAATTCCTCGCCAAGGCGCCCGAACATGTTGTTGCCGAGCAACAGCGGCGGAAATCAGAAGCGGAGGCGGCGCGCGATAAATTAAAACAAGCATTGGCCCGCGTCGCCGCGCTTTAATCCACCGGGCTGGGCGGCTAAGATCGCGCCAAATTATTACTGTTTTTTATTGGGGATACAGAAAATGAGTTCCAAGTTCGACAAATCTAAGCTGCCCAGCCGTCATATCACGGAAGGCCCCAAGAGCGCGCCGCATCGCGCCTTCTTTTATGCCATGGGTGTTTCACGCGAGGCGATGAACCGGCCGATCATCGGCGTGGCGACAACCTGGAACGAAACCGCGCCGTGTAACATTACCCTCCGCCGCCAGGCGGCGGCGTCCAAGGCCGGGGTGGAAGAAGCCGGCGGCACGCCGCGCGAATTTACAACCATCACGGTGACCGATGGTATCGCCATGGGCCATCAGGGCATGAAATCCTCGCTGGTGTCGCGCGATGTTATCGCCGATTCGGTCGAACTGACCATGCGTGGCCATTCCTACGATGCCCTGGTCGGCATCGCCGGCTGCGATAAGTCACTGCCCGGTATGATGATGTCGATGGTGCGGCTCAATGTGCCGTCGGTATTTCTATATGGTGGCTCGATCCTGCCGGGGCGCTTTCGCGGCAAGGACGTGACCGTGATGGATGTCTACGAGTTTTACGGCAAATTTTCGAGCGGCGCGGTGTCGGAAGCAGATCTCGACGAAATCGAGGCCGTGGCCTGCCCGTCGGGCGGCTCGTGCGGCGGCCAGTTCACCGCCAACACCATGGCCTGCGTCTCCGAGGCGATCGGCTTGGCACTGCCCCATTCGGCCGGCGCCCCGGCGGTCTATGATTCGCGCGACGAATTCGCCGTCGCATCCGGTGTGCAGGTGATGAAACTGATTGAAAAGGGCATCCGTCCGCGCGATATCGTCACCCGCAAGGCGCTCGAGAACGCCGCCGCCATTGTTGCCGCGACCGGCGGCTCGACCAATGCCGGCCTGCACCTGCCGGCAATCGCCAGCGAGGCCGGTATCGATTTCGACCTCGCTGCTGTCGGCGAAATTTTTGCGCGTACGCCCTACATCGCCGACCTCAAGCCCGGCGGGCGTTATGTCGCCAAGGATTTGTTCGATGTTGGCGGTGTGCCGATCGTGATGAAGGCGCTCCTGGAGGGCGGCTATCTGCACGGCGATTGCCTCACCGTCACCGGCAAGACGATCGCCGAGAATTTGGCCGATGTGACGTTCCCGAGCGATCAGGATGTGGTGTTGAAAACCTCGACACCGCTCTCGCCGACCGGCGGCGTCGTCAGCCTGAAAGGCAATCTTGCGCCCGAAGGCGCCATCGTGAAGGTCGCCGGCATGAAGAATTTGCGCCATGTCGGCCCGGCGCGTTGCTTTGATACCGAAGAGGATGCGATGAAGGCGGTGGTCAGTCGCGAATATGAATCCGGTGACGTGATCGTCATCCGCTATGAAGGCCCGATAGGCGGCCCCGGCATGCGCGAAATGCTGGCCGTTACTTCGCAAATTTATGGCCAGGGCAAGGGCGACGAAGTGGCGCTTATCACCGATGGCCGCTTTTCCGGCGCGACGCGCGGCTTTTGTATCGGCCATGTCGGCCCGGAGGCTGCCGTCGGCGGTCCGATCGCGCTGCTGCAAAACGGCGATGAAATCACCATCGATGCGGAAACCGGCGAGATGAGCGTGGCGCTGAGTGATGCCGAGTTGGAGGCGCGGCGCAAGCAATGGCAGCCGCGCGAAAGTAATTACCGCTCCGGCGTGTTGTGGAAATATGCCGCCACCGTTGGCCCGGCCTATAAGGGCGCCTTGACTCATCCTGGCGGCGCGGTCGATAGCTCCACCTTTGCCGACATCTGAGCGCTTGTCGTAGGCTATTGCGGCCATGGCGCGCATCGCGGTCGGCGGATTTCAGCACGAGACCAATACCTTCGCCCCGGTACAGGCGGATTATGCCGCCTTTGAACAGGCCGATGCCTGGCCGGCGCTGACGCGCGGCGACGGCCTGTTCGGCGCCGTCGCCGGTATCAATTTGCCGCTCGCCGGATTCGTTGCGGCTGCCGAAGCGGCCGGCCATACGCTGGCGCCGCTTTCCTGGTGCTCTGCCTCTCCCTCGGCCCATGTTACCGAAGATGCGTTCGAACGTGTCGCCGCCATGCTGCTGGACGATATCGCGGCGGCCAGACCCGATGCGGTCTATCTCGATTTGCACGGCGCCATGGTGACGGAGCATTCGGAGGACGGCGAGGGTGCTTTACTAAGCCGGTTGCGCACGGCGCTCGGGCCGGAGGTGCCAATTGTCGCCAGCCTCGATCTGCACGCCAATATCAGCACCGAAATGTGCGATGCCGCGACTGCCTTGGTCGCCTATCGCAGCTACCCTCATATCGATATGGCGGAGACCGGTGCGCGCGC
>JABIXB010000163.1 GCA_018666805.1 Rhodospirillaceae bacterium
TGGCTGTCCCAGCGTGTGACGATATGCACCAGATCGATAGAGGGATCGGCCAGAAGATCGCGGTAATCGGCATGTAGCGACGTCACGCCATGCTGTTTGCCGATCTCGGCCAAGCGGGCTTCGTCACGGTCGGCCAACGCGACAAGCTCCATGCCCGGCACGCCGGCAATGACACTGCAATGAATTTCGCCAAACCAACCGACGCCGATGACGCCGGCTTTTAAACCCGCCATTTTTTCTGTCCTTCTAGCTCGCGCCTTGACCCTTCTCAGTGGCATTTACCAGCGCCGCCATATTGCCGTAAGGGTGGCGGTTTTCGAACATCAACTGATGGGCATGGCCGATTTCATCGAAGCTGTAGGTCTCCGATAGGCACGGATCGATTTCTTTGGCGATCACCATGTTGTTCACCGCCTCGGCCTGCACATCGTTGGAGAGATGGCTGCCCTGCAAGCGCTTCTGGCGCATCCAATGGAACCGTAAATCAAGCGTGACGTTATAGCCGGTGGTGCCGGCGCAGATGACGACCATGCCGCCCGTCGCGCAGAGGAAATTCGAGGTCGGCAGGGTGGTCTCGCCGGGATGCTCGAACACGATCTCGGGGCTTACCTTGGCCCCGGCCGCCTCCCAGAACGCCTTGCCGAAATCGCGCGCGCCCTTGAACCAGGCGCCCCACTCTTTGCTGGTCACGTCCGGCATCACGCCCCAATGGGAGAAATCACTGCGGTTGATCACGCCGACCGCGCCATGGTCGAGGCAGAATTGCCGTTTGTCGTCGTCCGAGATCACGGCAATCGCCTTGCCGCCCTTGGCCGCGACAATTTGCAGCGCCAGGCTGCCGAGCCCGCCGGCGGCACCCCACACCAGCACATGATCGCCTTCTTGGATGCTGTTCGGCTCCCAGCCCATCAGCATGCGATAGGCGGTCGAGGCGCAGAGCAGATAGCAGCCCGCTTCTTCCCAATTGAGATGTTTCGGTTTCGGCTGACATTGATGCGATTGTGCCCGGGCGAACTGGCAATAGCTGCCATAATTGGTCTGATAGCCCCAGATACGCGTGCTTTCGGCCAGCATCGGGTCTTTGCCCGACAGCACCCACGGATCGTCCGGCTCCCACCAGCCGCTATGCACCACCACTTCGTCGCCGATTTTGACGTTGCTGACTTCCGAGCCGACCGCCCAGACGATGCCCGAGCAATCGCTGCCGCCGGCGTGAAAATCCTCCGGCTCGCCTTTTTTCTGGCGATCGGCAATGACATCCACCGGACGGCCGAGACCAGCCCAGACATTGTTGTAATTGATGCCGGTGGCCATGACGTAAATCAGCACATCCTTGGGCCCGATTTCCGGCGTATCGATGATCTCGCGCTGCCACGCTTGCTTGGGCTCGCCGAAGCGGTCCTGGCGAACCGCGAAGGCATGCATTTTTGTCGGGACTTCCCCAAGTGGCGGACGGTCGCCGAGTGCGCAAATTTCCATTATTTCCTCGATTGCAGGAGACTAGTTCTGGTGGTTCTACGTTATTTTTTGGTAATTTGCTATTTGTCCGGCGCGACGCCGAAAAATAATCCGTAAACGGGAGAGCGAACAACATGGCCGATAGCTTTGAGCAAGTATATGCGCGCGCGCTGGCCGACCCGGAGGGCTTCTGGGCCGAGGCCGCCGAAGCCCTCGATTGGGACAAAAAGTGGGACAAAGTCCTGGATGATAGCGACGTGCCGTTTTACCGCTGGTTTCCGGGCGGCAGGCTCAATACCTGCCACAACGCGCTCGACCGCCATGTCGAGAACGGCCGCGCCGATCAATTGGCGCTGGTGCATGATTCACCTGTCACCGGCAGCGTCACCACCTTCACCTACCGCGAACTGCGCGATGAGACTGCACTTATTGCCGGCGCGCTGGCGGCGCTCGGTGTCGGCCATGGCGACCGGGTGATCATCTATATGCCGATGGTGCCCGAAGCGGCGATCGCCATGCTCGCCTGCGCCCGCCTCGGCGCAGTGCACTCGGTGGTATTCGGCGGTTTTGCCGCCAACGAGCTAGCCGTGCGCATCGACGATTGCGCGCCGCGCGTTATCGTCTCGGCCAGTTGCGGCATCGAA
>JABIXB010000164.1 GCA_018666805.1 Rhodospirillaceae bacterium
CCGCACCGCCGAGTACAACAATCCGCTTCACGGGCGCGCTCACGCCCCGCTCATATTATTTTCGAACATCTCAGCGATCGTCGGGGTCCTCATCCGTGTAGGGTCGCCGGGGCCGGCCAATGCCATGCCGATGGTTAATCCGGTCAACGGCGTGGTCAAGTCCATCACAAAGGCCAAGACAAAATATGCGCAGCCATCAATATACGCCAACGCAGCATGTCCTTCACGCCTCAATTTCACCGATAAGGATATGGCGATATTCCCAGCCTGTTTCCGCCCGACAGTGCGGCCATGCTCGAAGGCGTCGCCGGGCACCCACCAAATGCTGATTTTCCGCTTGCGCTCCTCGGCGCCGATAGGGCCGAATAACGGCATGATGAGGCTAATTCTTCCGACCCTCCTGCTGGCGCTTTGCGCTGCCACGATTCAACCCGCCTCGGCAGGTGAGATCGTCGCCATCGTCGAGCAAAGCGAAGGCGATACCGGCGATGTGCGGATGTTCGACATGCTCGAGGCCGGGCAGGTGATCGAGATCGGCTCGGGCGGGCGGCTGGTGCTCGGCTATCTGCGCTCGTGCTGGCGCGAAACCATCGCCGGCGGCGATGTGACGATCGGGCCTGAACAAAGCAATGTGAAATTCGGCCGCATCTTCCGCGAGCTGGTCGAGTGCGATGGCGGCAGTCTGCAATTGAGCGCCGCCCTTTCTAACAAAAGCAGCGCCATGGCCTACCGCACCCCGCCCGGCGAAGATGCCTCCGCCCCGCCCCAGGTTATTCTCTTCAGCCTGACCCCTGCCTTCCGCGTTTCGAACGACGCCGTGCAAGTGAATGTTGAGCGCCTCGACAAAGCCGCCCCGCTCCTTGCCGTGAAGACCAAGCGCGGAAGCGCGGATATGGCCCAAACGGCGCTCCGCCTTAAGCCCGGCGGCCATTACCGCGCCACCGCCGGCGACGCCCGCGCCACCTTTGCCATCGACCCGCTGGCCATCGACGCCGGTGGTGCGCTGATCGGGCGCGTCGTTTTTCTCGCTCCTTAGAGCAGAACATGGCATCCTGTGGCCGGAGGGTTTGGCGCGGATATGACAAAAGGATACGGACAGTGAGAAAAACTGCCGCCCTGCTAAGCGCACTCATTATATTGCTGCTCGCACCGGCCGTTGCGATGTCGCAATCGGTCGACGACAAGGCGCTGCGTGCCTTGCTCGCCGCGCACGGACAATCGCCGCTGCAAAGCCCGCCCTTTATGATCAGCCCTAAATTCAAGTTCGGCCAGGCGCTTTATTTTGACCCGGTCCTGAGCGGCGCGCGCGAAGTCGCCTGCGCCACCTGCCACCTGCCGATCCGTGGCACCTCGAATGCACAGGCGCTTGCCGTCGGCGTCGATGGCCGCAAGCTCGGCGAAGACCGCCTGACCGGCGGGCGCGGCAATGAAACGCCGCGCAATTCACCCGATGTGTGGAACCGTGGCCACCCCGATGTGCAAAATATGTTCTGGGACGGCCGCGTCGCGCTCGACGATGAAGCGATCCGCGAAGCGCGCTATATCAATCAAGACGATACGACGATCTATTTCGAATCTCCGATGGACGACCGCTTCCCCGACGGCATCGAAAACCTGCTCGCGGCGCAAGCGCTCTTTCCCATCACCGGCGTCGATGAAATGCTCGGCCGCCCGGGCGACCGCTCGGACAGCGAACTGCCCGACGACCACGCCAATTTACCCAACGAGCTGGCCCAGGCGGCAAAAGGCGCCGAGGGCACGAGAAAAATTCAGCTTGTGCATGAGGCCCTGGTCGAGCGCCTGTTCGCGCCCGACCTTAGAGCGACGGATGTGGATGAGGACGGCGAGCTCGAGCTTAAGGAATGGCAGAAGGAATACCGCCGCATGGCGCTCGACGCCTTTCCCGATCTCACGCTGCACGATTTATCGATTATCGAGCTGGTCAACGCCATCGGCCATTTCGAAAAAATTGCCTTCGCCACGCGCAACGCGCCATGGGATGATTATCTCAGGGGCGACAGGGGCGCGATTTCAGAAAGCGCCAAGGCCGGCGCGCTGGTGTTTTTCGGCAAAGGCAGATGCGCCGTCTGCCATGCCGGCCCACTGTTCAGCGATTTCGAATTCCATTCGCTCGCGGTACGCCAGATCGGCCCCGGCAAAAATATCAGCTCGGACGATCTCGGGCGCTATCACGTCACCGAAGACAAGGCCGATCTCTACAAATTCCGCACCCCGCCCTTGCGCAACGTGACCCTAAGCGCGCCCTATTTCCATGACGGCGTCGCCCTTACGCTGCGCGCCGCGATCCGCCACCACAATGATCCGCTCAACCTCAGCGACAGCGAATTTGAGGACGGCACGCACAGTTGGAACATCGGCAAGCGTAAATCGGTGTCCTACATCCTTGCCGCCGGCCTGAAATTAAACGACAGCGAGATCAACCAACTGATCGCTTTCCTCGAAACCCTGGAAGACGACCTCACCGACCTGATGCCCGAAATCGTCCCCGCCAGCGTGCCGAGCGGCTTGCCGGTCGCGGCACTGTATAGCTCCGAATAAGGAATAATTTATGGCGCGGCCCGATAAGTGGGATTTAAGGCTGATTGGCTTGGCGGAGTATGTGGCGCAGTGGTCGAAGGATCCGTCGACCCAGGTCGGCGCGGTGATTGCCGACAAAAAGCACCGCGTGCTGTCGCTCGGCTTTAACGGCTTTGCCCGTGGCGTGCGCGATTTGGCCGAGCGGCTCGAGGACCGCGAGGTTAAATACGACATGATCATCCACGCCGAGCGCAATGCGCTGCTGTTTGCCAACGGGCCGGTCGATGGCGCGAGCGTTTATGTCTGGCCGCTATTGCCGTGCGCGCAATGCGCCGCGACCCTGATCCAGGCCGGTATCGGCGAGGTGATTGCGCCCGCCGCCGATGCCGATCGCGCCGCACGCTGGGCAGAGCAGATCGAGCTTGCCCGCACCATGTTCAAGGAAGCCGGCGTCAAGGTTGTCGAGCTGGAAAACGCCGAGGGCGCTTAGACCGCAAGCTTCTTTACCGCGGCGACAATGCTGTTCACGTCGCGCGGCGTGGTGTCGTGGCGGGTGACGAGGCGGATGGTGCAGCGCTTGTCCGGTCCGGCGGCAGCCGTTTCCGGCCAATCGTAAAATTCAAAGCCCTGCTCGCGCAGCGCGATCACCGTCGCGCCCGGAAATTCGACGAAGAGCTCGTTGGCGCCGCCAAAGGCGTCGATCCGCACCCCGGCGAAAGCGCCCATACCATCCGCCAGGGCCCAGCACATACGGTTGGCATGCTCGGCCATACGGAGCCACAGGCCGTCTTTGATATAGGCTTCCAACTGGGCCGAGATATAGCGCATCTTGGAGGCCAACTGCCCCGCCCGCTTGTGGCGGAAGGCCATCTCATCGGCAAGTTCGGTGCGGAACAGAATGATCGCTTCGGCGCCGAGCGCGCCATTCTTGGTGGCGCCGAAGGAGAGCACATCGACGCCGGCGCGCCAGGTTATGTCGGCCGGGCTGCACGACTGAATGCCTTCGTTGAGCGCCACCACCGCATTGGCAAAGCGCGCACCGTCCATATGCACTTTAAGATTCGCGCCGTGCGCGATAGCGCTAAGCTCGGCGATCTCAGCCACGCTATAGATAGAGCCGGCCTCGCTGGATTGGGTAAGGCTGAGGGCAGCCGGCTGGGCGGCATGGACAAAGCCCTTCGGCCCCGCATCGACAGCGCGCTGTAAATCCTCTGCCTGGATCTTGCCGTTTATTCCCTCGAGCGGAAGAATTTTGGCGCCACCGGTGAAGAATTCCGGCCCGCCGCATTCGTCCTGATTGATATGCGCATTGGTCTCGGCATAGATCGCGCCCCAGGGCGGGCTGAGGACGGCCGCCGAAAGCGAATTGGCGATGGTGCCGGTCAGCACCGGAAAGACCCGCACGTCGGTTTCGAACAATTCCGAATAGGCCGGCTCCAAGCGCTGGCTGATCTCATCATCGCCGTAACCCGCCGCCGGGCCGGCATTGGCGGCGGCAATCGCCGCCATGATCTCGGGCGCCACACTGGCCACATTATCGCTGCGAAAATCCATTTTTCTTTTCCTTAAAGCTCTTCGTCATGCTTTTCATCTCCGGGCAAACAATCGAGCCCGATATCGTTAAACCGCG
>JABIXB010000018.1 GCA_018666805.1 Rhodospirillaceae bacterium
CCGCAAGTTAATCCGATTTTAATACATTGAGACCATAATTACTCATGTTACAACCAATCAAGGAAGAGATGATGATGAACAAGTTCTTCAAGTTTTTGAAAGATAAATCCGGTGTGACGGCCATTGAATATGGTTTGATCGCCGCGTTGGTCGGCGTTGCTATCATTGGCGGCGTGACGCTCTTGGGCGGCGGCCTGAACACCATGTTCACTGATGTGAACACGACACTGACCGCAGCCTCGCCAGTTGCCGCCCCCGCCGATCCGGCGCCGTGATTTTCGTTTCCGCGCAGCGGCGATCCCGAGCCCGGCATTGGCTTCGTTTAGGCGGTGCCGAGCTTGGGGTCTCGCTCCCGGTATTTAAATATCAATTAATTGGCAGGCAGCCATGTTCATCCAGCAAAATATAGACCTTATCCCGCTCGCCGTTCTCGCCGCTCTGTTGGTGACCGCTGCGGTCGGCGATGTGCGCAAATATATTATCCCCAACTGGATCAGTATCGCGGTTGCCGCCCTCTATCCCGCCTATGTCATGTTGCATCCGCAGCCGGTTGATTGGATCGGCGGCATTATTGTTGCGCTCTGTCTTTTTGGCGTCGGGTTTCTACTTCATGCGATGGGCGTCATGGGCGGTGGCGACGTTAAACTGCTTGCCGCGGCCGGCCTTTGGGCGGGTACGCAATATCTCATTCCCCTGCTGTTGATCATGGCCATTTCCGGCGGTGTGCTGGCGATAGTTGTGATGAGCGTCCGGCGTTGCCGGGTACATGTGCGTCGTTACCGCACGCGCCCAAGAAGAGGTGAGGGACACCTGCCTTACGGTGTAGCGATCGCCGCCGGTGGCATGACTGTCTCCGTCCTCCTGGCCGCCGGTTAAGACGCGAGAAAGCCGAGACCTATGTCCTTACAACGTATTCTTTTTATCATGCTGGCTTTCGCCGTAGCGGGCGGGACGGCTCTCGGGGTTCGGAGCTGGAGCGACGCGCAGCGTAATCGTGTTGTCGCGGCCGAGCCCGTCATCGTTGTCGAGCAAGCCTCTGCAACCCATATTTTGGTTGCTGAACATGATTTGCCGGCCGGCTCTATCCTGCGCGAAGAGGATTTGGATTGGGCGAGTTGGCCGGAAAAAGGCCTGGCCGAATCCTATGTTGTCAAAAAAGAAGGCGCCGAGCAGGATTTCGTCGCCGCCGTCGTGCGCCGTGGCATTGCCGCCGGCGAGCCGATTACCGCCGGGCGTGTTGTCAAACAAGGCCAGCGCGGTTTCCTGGCGGCCATACTAACGCCTGGCATGCGCGCCGTTTCGGTGCCGGTCAATGCGACTTCGGGTGTTGCCGGGTTGCTGTTTCCGGGCGACCGGGTGGATATCATCCTGACCCATGAAATCGGCCGCCGCGGCGAGCGCGGCGAGGGCCGCCGGCGCGCCAGCGAGACGGTGCTCAACAATGTGCGCCTGCTGGCGGTCGATCAGCATACCGACGATCAGAACAATCAGCCGGCGGTGGCGAAAAACGCCACTCTCGAAGTAACGCCGGGCCAGGCCGAAGCGATTACCATGCTGGTCGATATGGGCCGGCTCTCGCTCAGCCTGAGAAGCCTCGGGCGGAATTCAGCCGATGCCGCCGGCGACGAGCCAATTCAGAATGTGGCGCAGCAGAGCTACACGCTCGATACCCAGGTGAGCGCGTTGCTCGATCCCGCACCGGCGCCGGCGCCCAAGAAAGGTAAGGCGCCGGCACGCGCAAAGGCGCCAAGGCCCGCGCCTATTCAACAGGTAAGCGTGGTGCGTGGCTCCGCATCGCAGGCGCTGACCTTTAGCGCCAGCGGACAAGCGGCGCAATCCGCACCACCAACCGACCTGAAAAGCGAGTAAGTGATGCACGCTTTAGCGAAATATTCCCGGTCATTCTTTGTATTGGCCGCCATATTGCTGGCCTTCACGCTGCTTACAAGCACCGCGCAAGGCCGCGAGACGCCGATCACCCCCGACGTCGATTTCATCGCGCCGGGCGATAGCACGCTCGATCTCGAAATTCACAAGGGCATGTTGGTGCGTCTCGATCAGGCGGCGACGGCGGTTTTTGTCGCCAATCCCGCGATCGCTGATATTCAGGTTAAATCGCCGCGTCTGATCTATGTGTTCGGCGCGGCGGTCGGCGAAACCACGCTGTTCGCAGTCGATGGGCAAGAGAATGTGCTGGCCAATATTGTCGTCCGCGTGACGCATAATCTTGCCGGCCTGCGCCGCGCCATTGAGGCGCTCGATCCCGGTTCCGATGTGAGTGTATTTTCCGTCGACCGCAATCTGGTGCTCGATGGGATCGTCGATTCACCGGTTCGGGCCGAGAATTTGCGTCAATTGGTGGCGCGATTTGCCGCCGATGGCGCTGTTATCAACCGCCTCCGGGTCGATGCCCCCAATCAGGTCAATCTGCGTGTCCGCGTGGCTGAGGTGTCGCGCAGCGTGGTCAAGCAGTTCGGTGTCAACTGGGATGCCGTGTTGTCGGGTGGCGGTTTCCTGTTTGGTTTGGCGACCGGCAATCCGCTGCTCGCGGCGGGAAATTTCCTGACCCGCGAGAATGGCGCCAATAACGTCTTCGGCAGTGGCTCGGTTGGCAATCTTGATCTCAACGTGCTGGTCGACGCGCTGGCCGACGAAGGCCTGCTGAATGTTCTTGCCGAGCCGAACTTGACGGCGCTTTCAGGCGAGAGCGCAAGTTTCCTCGCCGGTGGTGAATTTCCCATTCCGGTGCCGGGCGCAAATGATTCGGTGACCATCGAATTCAAGAAATTCGGCGTCCATCTCGATTTCACGCCGTTGATTCTCGACAGTGGCCGCATCAGCTTGGCAGTCGCGCCCGAGGTCAGCCAACTGACCGCAACCGGCGCGGTGAACATCAATAATTTCGTCATTCCGGCACTCACCACGCGCCAGGCGCGGACCACGGTTGAACTCGCCAGTGGGCAGAGCTTCGCCATCGCCGGCCTGCTGCAGAATAATCTCAATCACGATCAGTCGAAATTTCCCGGCCTTGGCGATTTGCCGGTGCTGGGCTCGCTGTTTCGCTCCGACCGCTTCCAGCGCGACGAGACCGAGCTGGTTATTCTCATCACCCCCTATCTGGTGCGTCCGGTATCGAACCGCCGCCTGGCCGGGCCGGGTGAGGGTCTGACACCGGCCAACGATGTCGAACGCATCCTGATGGGGCGCAATTATGGCGACAAAACCGGAGCGGCAACATCCAGTGATCCCGGCCGTAGCGATGTTCATCTCTCCGGCCCGGCGGGATTCATAGTCGAATGAGGAGACTCCCATGACCGCGAAAATTGACAACTCAGGTGGGCTGCGCGGGTGGCGGTTGCTGAGCCTGGCCCTGCTCCTTGTCACGGCATCCGCCTGTGCGCCGATAGCGGACAATTGGCGGCCTGGGGACAGCGCCAAGGCGAACACTGTGGCCTGGACGGTTAGCCGCCACGAGGTTCAGTTCGAGCCTGGCACCGATCGGGCTGTCGCCGGTGAAGCGGCGCGTCTCAAGCTGTTTCTTGCCAACATCGATTTGCGCCGCCCGTTGCATGTATTTGTCGGCGCCGGCGCGGCGGATACGCAATTGGTGGCGTGGCGCAATGCGACCACCCATGCCTTGCTGCGCGATTATGGCATTACCGTGCGCGCCGACCCGCCGCCGGCCGAGGCCGGCAGAGTACTCTCGAGCCAGCCCACCGGCGCCAATAGCGCGGTCATTCTGGCCGGCCGGTTTGAGGTGCGTGTCACCGGCTGTCCGGATTGGCGCAAACCGCTGCTCGACGAATACACAAATTACGAATCGAGCAATTTGGGCTGCGCCAACGCCAACAATCTTGCCCTGATGATTGCCGATCCGGAGGATTTGCTGCGCGGCCGCGAGTCGGGTCCGAGTGACGGAACGCGCGCCGCGAAAACCGTGCGCGATTATAAATCCGGCGCCCTCCCGGCATTGCCTGAGAGCGGCTCGGCCTTCCTCTCCGTGCCCGCATCGGCGGGCGGGAGCTGATCATGTTGTCTCTGTTGGACCGGGCGAACGACGATATCGATGACTTCAGCGCTGAAGCGCGCGAGCCCTTTGCTGCCTTTGCCGAAGATGAATTCACGCGTCAGACCTTGGCCCGTGTGGCTGTGGAATTGGGTTGGCAATCGGGCGCGGTTGAGGGCGGTGGTATCGCCGAGTGCGTGCGCTCGCTTGGTGTCGTGCCAGCGCCCGAAACCCTGGTGGTGGATGTGGCGGAATCACTCGATCCCGCCGCCGAGATTGCCGACCTCGTGGCGGTGGCGGGTGGCGCGACACGGATCATCGTCATCGGCAACAAAAACGATGTGAACCTGCTGCACAGCGTCGTTGCCGCGGGTGCAGCCGAATATATGCTGAAACCGCTCGATCCGTACCGCTTGCGCGAAGCCATTATGCTGCGCGAGGCGGCGCCCGAAGCGGCCGCCGGCCCTGATCAACTTGGCCGCCTCACCATTTTTACCGGTGCGCGCGGCGGGGTTGGCACCAGTACGTTGGCGCTGAATACCGGCTGGATCATGGGCCATGAGCTCAAACAGCGCGTCGCACTGGTTGACCTCGATCTGCAATTCGGCACCCTGGCGCTGGCCCTTGACGCCGAGCCCGGGCATGGCCTGCACGAAGCGCTGCACAGTCCGGACCGAGTTGACGAGCTTTTTGTCGACCGGGCGATGGTACGTGAGAGCGAACGTCTGTTTCTACTCGCCGCCGAGGAACCACTTGATTCGCCGCCGCACTATGAAAGCGACAGCCTGGCCCAGTTTTTACTTCATTTGCGCGGCCGCTTCGACCAGGTCGTGGTCGATATCCCACGCTTCATATTGGCGAGTCACAATAGTGTGCTTTCAGGCACCCAGGAATTGGTGATCGCGACCGACCTGTCACTGGTCGGCCTGCGCGATGCCAACCGTCTGAAGCGGTATTTCGCCGAAACGGTGCCGGAGGTCAAATTGACCGTGGCGGCAAATATGGTGCGCTCGGGGCGCGCCGGGCAGCTTGCCGTCAAGGATTTTGCCCGTGGCCTTGAGGGGGATCTCGTGCACCGCATTCCCCTCGACGAAAAGGCCGCCGGGCGCAGCGCCAATAGCGGTCAACCGATGGCACGCGGCGCCAAGCGCGGCAAAGCCACGGCTGCGATACGTCGTCTCGCAGCAGAATTGGCGGCCGCCTCATGACATTGCACGGCATACCAGAAGCACCTGATTCAGGCGAGATTTCGCCGCCTTCAGAGAATTGGGATGCGAGTGAAATTGAACGGATAAAAGCGCGTATCTCGGCCCGGCTTGATGGCACGATCGACGCGGCGCAATTGCGCTCTGTCACACGCCGCGAATTGGCCCGTCTGGTCGGCGATGCCGTGTCGCAGGTTGTGGCATCGGGCGATCACCATCTCGATCTTCTCACGCAACGGGATCTGGTGACGGAATTCGTCAATGCGCTGATGCGTAAGACGGATGACACCGTTGCCGCGCCGCGCGTTGCGGCTGCGCCGGCGCCCGGCGATATGGATATGGCGGCGACCAAATTGCTCGTTCAGCCGCTGTTGTTGGAACGCATTGATGTCTCGGCAGCGTCGCAATTGGAGCGCGGCCAGCTCGAAACCCAGCTCTATGACCTCGTCGCTGAAATTCTGGTCGAGCAAAAGCTACAACTGAACCGCAAGGAACAGCGTCTGCTGGTCGCCATGCTGCTCGACGATATGCTCGGCCTCGGGCCACTTGAGCCGTTGCTGCTCGATAGTTCCGTCAATGATATATTGGTCAACGGCCCCGATCAGGTCTATGTCGAGCGCTCGGGCAAGCTGGAAATGACCGATGTACGCTTTCGCGACGATGCCCATGTGCTCAATATCGCGACCCGCATCGTCACCCGGGTCGGACGGCGAATCGACGAATCATCGCCGCTGGTCGATGCCCGCCTCGCCGATGGCAGCCGGGTCAACGTCATTGTGCCGCCGCTCGCCATCGATGGGCCGACCATCTCGATCCGCAAATTCGCCGAAAAGAAGATCACCCTGGAGACCATGGTGCGGCAGCAGAATATTTCGCCCGAGGTCGCGGTCATTCTGCAAATCGCGGCGCGCTGCCGCCTCAACATTCTGATCTCCGGCGGCACCGGCTCGGGCAAGACGACGCTCCTGAATGCCATGTCGCAGCGTATCGATCATGGCGAGCGCATCATTACCATTGAAGACGCGGCAGAATTGCAATTGCAGCAACCCCATGTGGTGCGCCTTGAGACGCGCACTGCAAATCTCGAATCGCGCGGCGAAATCACCATGCGCGATCTTCTCAAGAACGCGCTCAGAATGCGCCCCGACCGCATCATTCTCGGCGAGGTGCGTGGCGGCGAAGTGCTCGACATGTTGCAGGCCATGAACACCGGCCATGACGGCTCGATGTGCACGGTGCACGCCAATTCGCCGCGCGAGGCGTTAACGCGGCTCGAGAATATGGTCGCTATGTCGGGGGTTAAACTGACAAGCCGCGCGGTGCGCGCGCAGACCGCTGCGGCGATCAATCTGGTGGTGCAAATTTCGCGCATGCGCGACGGGGTGCGCCGGGTAGTGCGCATCGCCGAGGTGGTCGGCATGGAAGAAGAAGTGATCACCATGCAGGATCTGTTCTGGTTTGAGACCAGCAAAAAATCCGACGCCGATGGCGAGGGCATCCCGCTCGGCCAGTTCGAATCAAGCGGTCTTCGGCCTTATTTCGTTCCGCGTGCCGAATATTACGGGCTCGACAAAGTTCTGCTTGAGACCATGTCATGCCGGACTTCCTGAACCTCGACATCCTGACCGGCGCCGTTTTCGTGGCGGCATTGGGGATTTGCCTCGCCCTGGTGCTTATTTATGGCGGTGGCAAACAGGTGCAATTGAAGCGCCGGGTGACACGGGTTGGCGCGCCGCAGGGGGCTGCGTTGGTCGAGGCGCAACCGGTCAATCTGCGCAAGGCGGGCGCCGCCGGCGGCGGTGATGGCGAGCGCAGCGTTGAGCAATGGGTGCGCCGCATTCTGCCGCGCCCGGATGCGCTCAGCGTCAAATTGGAACGTACCGGCTATGCCATCCCGCTCTGGGCCTATGCCGCCTTCTGCCTCCTTCTCACCGTTTGCGGCGCTCTGGCGGTGCAGCAGGTTCTCGGCCTCGCGCTCTTTTTCAGCCTCGTCGCCGGCGCCCTTTTCGGTGTTGGTGTCCCGCATATGGTGGTCGGTTGGTTGGCCAAGCGGCGCACGGCCAAGTTTCTCACCCTTCTTCCCGAAGCGGTCGATTTGATGGTGCGCACGGTCAAGTCCGGACTGCCGGTGGCCGAGGCGATCACCCTTGCCGGGCGCGATATGGCGCCGCCTGCCGGCGACGAGTTCCGCCGTATTGCCGACAACATGCAAATCGGCCGCACGCTCGAGGAGGCGCTCGGCGAAAGCGCGCAGCGCCTCTCTATCCCCGAGTTCGACTTTCTCGTGATCAGCCTCTCTCTCCAGCGCGAGACCGGCGGCAATATCGCCGAGACGCTGAGCAATCTCTCGACCATGCTGCGCCGCCGCCAGCAGATGAAGTTGAAGGTCCGCGCGCTGTCGTCAGAAGCGCGGGCCAGCGCCTGGATTGTCGGCCTGCTGCCGTTCGGCATGTTCGCCGTGCTGTTTGTCGTCAATCAGCCCTATCTGATGTCGCTCATCAACGATCCGCGTGGGCTGGTTTTGCTCGCCGGTGGTCTCGGCTGTCAATTCATCGGCGTGATGGTGATGCGCTCCATGTCGCGTTTCGAAATTTGAGGGGGCGGCAAGATGATCGGCAGTTTTGAGCTTGGCGATACGATTGCCATCGCCGCCGGGGCAGGGGCCTTTTTGGCCACTCTGGCATTAGTCTTTGGCCTTACGCGCGATCGTCGTGTTGCGGCGCGCATCAGGACGGTCTCCGGCCGCGAGCGGCGGAAATCGAGCACCGCCGATGCCGCAAATGCAGCGCCGCCGCGTGATACGGCGCTGCGCCTGATGCGCGGTGTTGTTGGCCGCGCCGCCGCCGCGCCAAGCAAGGGGCGCAAGCAGATTGTTCTGAAGCTCGCCCAGGCCGGCTGGCGCTCGAAGGACGCGGTCATCGTCTATATGTTTTTCCGCCTCTCGCTGCCGCTCGCTGGGGCCGGCATTTGCGCGTTGTTGTTCTATGGCATGGAGGCCTTCCAACTGGCGCCGATGGCGCGCCTGATGGCGGTCGCCGGCGGCGCGCTCGGCGGCTTTCTCGCACCCGGCGTGTTCCTTAAAAACGCCATCGACAAACGCCGCGCCAATATCCGCAAGGCGCTGCCCGACGCGCTCGACCTGATGGTGATCTGTACCGAGGCCGGGCTGAGCCTTGATGCCACGTTCCAGCGTGTCGCCGGCGAGATCGCGCCAGCCTCGAAAATCATGGCCGACGAGTTGACTCTGGTATCCTCGGAGCTGAGCTTCCTCCCGGAGCGCAAACAAGCGCTCGATAATCTGCGCGAACGCGTGCCGCTGCCGCAAGTTCAGGCACTGTGCAGCACCCTGATACAAACCGAAAAATTTGGCACCCCCCTGGCCCAGGCGCTGCGCGTGCTGGCGGCTGAACTGCGCGATGAGCGCATGCTCCGGGCCGAGGAAAAAGCCGCCCGCCTGCCGGCGATCATGACCATCCCGCTGATTATCTTCATCCTGCCGGCACTCTTTGTCGTGGTCATGGGCCCGGCGGTGCTCAGCATCGCTGATTCCTTCATTATGCGCTAAGGCTGAAAAATAAAGCCGCTGTTTTGAAACAATAAAATAGATTTTGTAAGGAGGTTCCGCGCCGCCCGAACTTACAGATGCGGTTTCCAGCGGTTGCGTATGGCGCGAATCTGATCGTGCTCTAACGCCGCGTTTTCCGCGCCGGTTTCAGTCGCCGGAAGTGACGCGTCGAGGCCGGGCTGCCGGGCGCGGATTTGCTTGTAAAAGGCGACGTTTTTGGCGACCTCTTCGGGCGGCAGGTCGATTGCGGCGATTTGTCTGGCTGCTTCGATGTCGCCGGCCAGGCCAAGCGCGAGGGCGAGGTTTTGCCGGGTGCGCGGGGTGGCGTTCGGTGCGCCCGCCAGTTCGCTGAGGATTTGGATACCTTCTATCGCCTTGCCGCCCATCGCGAGCGACAGGCCGTAATTGTTTTGCAGTGCGAGATTATTGGGCGCGATGGCCAGCCCGGCGCGGTAGCTCTTCCACGCCCTCTCATGTTGGCCAAGGCTGTCGAGCGCCACGCCGCGGCCGTTCCAGGCGCGGTGATCGGTGTTATCCTGGCGTAACAGGGCGTCGTAATTGGCGAGCGCGTTTTCGCCATCGCCGCGCGAAATATGAATGGCGGCGAGGCCGCGCAAAGCGTTTTTTTCTGCCGGGTCGCGCGCGATTGCCTGCTGGTAGGCGATGGCGGCATCGTCTTCCTGTCCCAATTGGCTGAGCGCCCGCCCGAGCCCGGCGAGCGGCGCGGCTTTCTCAGGGTGCAGCTCGTGTGCGCGGCGGTAGAGATCGGCGGCGTTCGCCGCATCGCCGCCGGCCAGTGTGGTATCGGCCATGCGGAGATGCGCATCAAGCTCAGCGGAAACGTTGAACGCCTCAGATTGGGCGCTTTCGGGGCCCGTGCCTGCGGTCGCGCAGGCGCTCACCACGAGGACGAGCGACAGGCTGACGGCAAGCCGCGTGAGGTGGCGCTTTATGGGTCGATCAGGAGGTATTGCCATGCCGCGAAAGTGTACAGCGTTCACCTTACCCGAAGGTAAAGGCCGTTTTTTCGCCGCCGCTGGCCATCAAGCTTTTAGCCAATTTAATCAATACTTAAACCTTATTTGCTTTAATTCGGGTAATGGATTTTTATGAGGATCGGCTTGTGGCTGCGAATGACCAAAGAATTGAGCAACTTAACCTCCCCTCGACGGTCGATACCTATATTGGCCTGACGCGATTGGTGGAGCGCCTGCATCGCCGATTTCTCGATGTGGTGAAAGTCGAACTGGTTAATCTTGATATTCGCGATATTAATTCGGTGCAGATGCTGCTGTTGACCGATATCGACGAGGAAATCAGCGTGCGCGACTTGACGCGGCGCGCCTATCACCTCGGCTCAAGCATTTCCTACAATCTCAAAAAGCTCGACGAGTGCGGCTATATCGAACAAAAGCGCTCGCCGCACGACAAGCGCTCTGTCCGGGTGCGGCGCTCCAACAAGGGCGATGCGCTGTGCGTGACACTGCGCGAGCGCGAGCGTGAGCAGGCGGAAAAAATATTCGCTAGCGAGAGCGCCAAGGACGAGCTCGATGTTTCGCACAAGATGCTGCGTCAGCTTGAGCAGAGCTGGTACAATTACGTCCAGGCCGGCCGCTTTAGCGGCGTTTAATCAGGCATTGCGGGCGTTAAGAGAACGCCTAATCGAACGAATTCGGCTTTTTCGCACCGACCCGGGTCCAGTATTTTTCCGGCACCAATTCGGGTTTCTTATAAAATAGCCAGCGGCAGGGCTTGGCCGCATCGGCGTCGTAATCCGTGACCCAAAGCGGATAGCCGCCCCATTCGATCGGCAGGATTTCATTGACCGCGCAATGGGTGCAGTAGTAGGGCACGCCTGTCTCGCCCCATGACCAGGGATGCGCCTCTTTGGTGACGCCGAAATCATAAGGCGGGCCGAGGCGCGAAGGCGTCCCGTCCAGGGGATCGCCGCGCCGCATGCGCCCGCCGCTGCCGCATGGATCCATCACGATAGCGAATTTTTCCGCGTCTTCCGTGATCGTCAATTCGCCGTCCTGCTTGGCGCCGGAACGGTGCGCGCGCATCATCTCGGCGGTGAGATCGACCTGAATTTTGACCGGCATTTTGGTGAACGCCTTCCAGGTGCGGCGCAGCATCCATTTTTCCTGGGTGGCGCGCAGCATGGTGTAGACCTCAGCCTCGCCGAAGCGCGCGGCGATCTTGCTCAGCATGTCCCACATCCAGTCGCAATAGAGATCGTGCAGCGATTTAAACTCGTCATGCGCCGTGCGGGTGAGATCCTTGGCTTCGTCAAGGCGGCCGGCGTCGATTGCTTCCTCGGCCAGCAGATGGCTTGGCTTGCCCAGGGTGTCGGCATCGTCGGTGCGCAAGAGGCGGCCGGCAAAATCGCTTAATTTGAGCATTCCGTTCGTCCCTCAGTGCCGCGTGGTCGCGCCGAGGATGGTCACGACCGCGGCAGCCGCGTCATGGCCGATCCAACCGCCGCCATTTTCGGCGAGACCAATACGCGCGCCTTCGGCCTGGCGCGCGCCGGCACGGCCACGCAGTTGATCTGCCAATTCGACGAGCTGTGCGGCGCCCGTTGCGCCGATCGGGTGGCCCTTGCTGATCAGCCCGCCGCTCGGATTGATCGGCATCGCGCCGCCAAGGCTGGTGCGCCCGGAGCGCAGCAGGGCAACCGCTTCGCCGGGCGCGCAGAGGCCGAGTTGCTCGGAGAGGATGAACTCCGCCGGCGCCGCTGCATCGTGCAGCTCGACGACGCTCAAATCTTCCGGCCCAACGCCCGCTGCCTCGAACGCCGCGCGCGACGCCGCCGTTGCGACCGGTGGCGTTTTGGCGTCATCGCCCTGACCGGAGCGCATTTCGCAGGCGAGGATTTCAACCGGCAATATCTCGCGCCGCGCCGCCGCTTGCTCGCTCATCACTACCAGTGCGGCGGCGCCGTCGCCGATCGAGGAGCACATCATCAAGGTGATCGGCTCGGCGATCATGCGGCTCGTCAGCACCTCATCGAGATCGACATCGGTGCGGAACTGGGCGATCGGATTGAGCGCGCCGGCATGGCGCTGCTTGACCGAGACACGGGCGAAATCCTCCACCGTCGCCCCGGTGGTTTCCATATAGTCGCGCGCGACACTGGAATAGAGATCCATGAAGACCGAGCCGGTGCCGGCGCCGTCGGGCGAAATGCGCGCCTTCAGCGCTTCCAGTTCGTCCAGATCCGCGGCCGCTTCGAGCGCCTTGATCGGCTTCGAGCGATCCTCATTGCTCATTTTCTCCGCACCAATCGCAAGCGCCACTTCGGCCCGCCCCGCAGCGACCGCCATGTGGGCGAGGTGAAAAGCCGAGGAAGACGAGGCGCAGGCGTTTTCCACATTGACGATGGGTTTGCCAAGCAGGCCGCTGTTCCTGAGCGCGACCTGGCCGCGCACACATTCCTGCCCGTTCAGGAGGCCGCCGGCGGCATTGCCGAAAAACACCATATCGACATCGTCTGTCTCGACCATCGCGTCTTTCAGCGCATCGCTGACGGCGCGTTCGGCCAGCGGGCGCACAGCCGTATCCATGAATTTACCGAACGGCGTGATGCCGGTTCCGCCGATGAGAACTTTACGCATGTTCAAATCCCCGCTTCATATCTTGCGCTCATGGCCTATCCAGAATTGTTCCCGGACCTTGCGCTTGAGCACCTTGCCGACGCCGCTGCGTGGTAATTCCGGCCAAAACTCAACCGTCTTCGGCGCCTTGTAGGGTGAGAGCTTGTCTTTGCAGAGGGCAATGATCTCTGCCTCTTCGGCGCTCTCGCCGGATTTCAGTTCGACCACCGCCTTGACCGCCTCGCCCCATTTTTCGTCCGGCACCCCGATCACGGCGCAATCCTGCACCGCCGGATGGCTCCAGATCAGGCGTTCGATCTCAATCGGAAAGACATTCAGCCCGCCCGAAATGATCATATCCTTTTTCCGATCGACGATATAGACGAAGCCGTCTTCGTCCTTGTAGCCAATATCGCCGGTATGGTGCCAGCCATGCGCGCGGTTGGCTTCACTCGCTTCCGCATCACCATAATAGCCGAGCGAGACGAAGGTGCCGCGCACCACGATCTCGCCCCACTCGCCTTGCGGCACAAGGTTGCCGTCATCGTCCATCATCTCGACTTTGACGAAAACCGGCGGGCGGCCGCAACTCACCAGGCGGCCTTCCTTGGCCGGGTCGCCAAGCGCTTCGAGATGATCGGCCGGCGAGAGGATTCCGATGGTGCACGGGCATTCTGCCTGGCCGTAGATCTGAGTCATGCACGGGCCGAACAAATCGATTGCCTGGGTGACCTTGTCGGCCGACATCGGCGCGCCGCCATAAACGAGATAATCCATTTCCGAATAGTCGAATTCGCGCGCGCGCGGATGGGCCAGCATCATGTAGATCAAGGTCGGCGGGAGAAAGGTGTGGGTGACGCCATATTTATGCATCGCCTCAAGAATGGTGAGCGGCTCGGGCTTGGCAACACACACCAGCGTGGCGCCGAACGCCAGCATCGGCCAGGCAAAGACCCCGGCGCCGTGCGACATGGCCGAGGCAATCAGAAAGACCGGCGGTTTTTTGATCGGCATATGGGCATAGACATTGGCGCACCACGCCTCCCAAGTGAGGTTCGACCACATCGCCCCCTTGGGCTGGCCGGTGGTGCCGCCCGAGGTGAAATGGCTGATCACCTTGTCGCGGTAATCCGGCAACTCGGGCGCGCGCGGTTCGAAATCGGCGATAAAATCGAGAAAATAGGGGTGGCTCAGGCCCGCCTTGTCGAGGCAGATGACGTGTTTCAGCTTGGGGCATGCCGCCTTGATACGTTCGATCTCGTCTTCGAATTTCGAATGGTAAAACAGCCATTCCGCATCGCGATTGTTGATGACATAGATATTTTCATCAATCGAGGCGAGCGCCGCGAGGCCGACCCAGACGCCGCCGGCGCGCGCGGCGCCAATCCAGGCCTCAAACGCACGTGCGCCGTTGGGGCTGAGAATGGCCACCGTATCCTCGACCTCAAGGCCGCCGGCGATCAGCGCATTGGCGGTGCGGTGGCTGCGCTCCGCCACCTCGCGGTAGCTATACTCGCCGCTCGCGTCGATCAGGCAGGCGCGCTCCGGATAGTAGCGCAGGCCGCGTTCAAAATAGTCGATCAGGCGCATAAACCGTCTCCGCAATGTCCCGTCGCCAGGAAGGGCCTAAATTCCTACTAGAATTGGCTGTGTAATTCAAACAAGTGTTTGGTAAATTAACCGGCGCCGCACGCGCCTTGTCCCGGTGCTCGCCGCGCTATATTAATTCAAACAAATGTTCACTTGGGCAATGGCGAGGCCGTGATGGATTTTTCTCTTTCGACAGAGCAGCAGGAAATACAAAACCTTGCGCGCGATTTCACCCGGGCTGAGATCGCGCCGGCGCAGCTCAAAATGGACGAAAATCACGAGTTTCCCTACGAACTGTGGCGCAAATGGTCCGATCTCGGCATGGCCGGCATGCTGATTCCGGAGAAATATGGCGGTAGCGGCATCGACCCGCTGACTTATATTCTGGCGCTCGAGGAAGTCGCCACCGAGAGCAACACCTTTGCCCTGATATGGCAGGTGCATGTGCTGGTCAGCGAAATGTTCCGCAAATTCGCCAGCGAGGAGCAAAAAGATCATTGGCTGCCGACCTATGCCAAGGGCGAAAAGCTCGCCGCTTTCGCCCTCACGGAGGCCGGCGCGGGTTCGGATTCCTACGGCATGACAACCAAGGCAGAGCTCGAAGGCAATCAGTGGACGGTCAACGGCAACAAGATTTTCATCAGCAATGCTGGTACCGATATCAGCGACGGTACCGTGCTGATGGCGGTGACCGGCACGCGTGACGACGGCAAGAAGGAAATCTCCACTTTTATCATCCCGCAGGATGCAGACGGCTTTAAGCTCGGCCAGTCGTTCAAGAAGATGGCCTGGCACGGCATGGATAACCGCGAGCTGGTGTTTGAGAATGCCCGCATTCCCGCCGCCAATATCATGGGCGAGCGTGGCGCCGGCCTGCGCCAGGCCCTGGGCGGGCTCAATCTCGGGCGCATCGCCTTCGGTGCGATCTCAACCGGATTGACGCGCGGCTGCCTCGAGGAATCGCTCGCCTACACCAAGGAGCGCCAGCAATTCGGCCAGCCACTCTCAAGCTACCAACTGACCCAGGCCAAACTATCGAACATGGCGTGCGGCATGGAAGCGTCGCGCCGCCTCACCCATTACGCCGCCTATCTGTTTTCGAACGGCATGGAGTGCAAAAAAGAAGCGGCGATGGCCAAGCTGTTCGGCACCCAGCGCTCGACCGAAGCGGCGATGGACGCGTTCCAGCTGCATGGCGGCTCGGCCTTCATGGAGGATACCAAGGCCAACCGCTTTTACCGCGAGGCGAAAATCCTTGAAATCGGCGAGGGCACCAACGAGATTCAACAACTCTATATCGCCCGCGAGCTGGGCTGCTAGGGGATAAAAACCAATGAGCAAATTGGACCAACAGACGGTGCTCGCCATGCACCGCACCATGTGTCGCATCCGTTATTTCGAGGAGGCGGCCTCGGCCAAATATAAAGAAGGCGATCTGCCCGGCTTTATTCATCTGTCGATCGGCCAGGAGGCCTGCGCGGTCGGCGTTTGCTCGACGCTCGAGCCGAGCGACTACATTACCAGCACCCACCGCGGCCATGGCCACTGTCTGGCCAAGGGCGGCGACGCCAAGCTGATGATGGCCGAGCTGTTCGCCAAGCAGGCGGGCTATTCGCAAGGCCGCGGCGGCTCGATGCATATTGCCGATGTCTCGGTCGGCATGCTCGGCGCTAACGGTATTGTCGGCCAGTCGATGCCGCTCGGTGTCGGCGCCGCCTTGACGGCGCAAGTAAAGGAGTCCGGCGCCGTAGCGGTGGCGTTTTTCGGCGAGGGCGCGTCGGGCGCGGGGGTGGCGCATGAAGCGATGAATATGGCCTCGCTGTGGCGTCTGCCGCTGGTGTTTTTCTGCGAAGCCAACCGCTATGCCGAGCTCTCACCCTATGAAACCCATGTGCCGGTAGCCAATGTGGCCGACCGCGCGCCGGCCTATGACATGCCCGGCGTCACCATAGACGGCGGCGATGTTCTGGCCGTGCATGAGACCATGCGCGAAGCGGTGGCGCGTGCGCGCGGCGGGCAGGGGCCGTCGCTGATCGAGGCCAAGACCTATCGTTGGCACGGCCACTATGAGGGCGATCCGCAAGTTTATAAGCCGGAAGGCGAGACCGAGGCGGAGAAGAAGGGCGATCCGATCCTACGTGTTGAGGCGGTGCTGAAAGAGCGCTTCGGTGTGGCCGAGGCGGCGCTGACGGCGGCGCATGCGGAAGAGAAAGCGGCCATCGCCGATGCCGTCACCTTTGCCGAGCAGGCGCCTGACCCGACGCCCGACGGACTCACAGCGAATGTTTACGCCGAAATGGGAGGCGTATGATGGCCAAGCTCAAATATTATCAGGCCTTCAACCGCGCTTTGCGCGAGGAAATGGTGCGCGATGAGGATGTTATTGTGATGGGCGAGGATGTTGGCGAGAGCGGCGGCATCTTTGCCCAGACGCGCGGCTTGCATGCTGAATTCGGCGGTACCCGGGTACGCGATACGCCGATTGCCGAAAACGGCTTTGTCTCGGCTGCTGTCGGTGCGGCGATGACGGGTCTGCGTCCGGTGGTCGAAATCGGCTTCGAGGATTTTCTCACCTGCTGCATGGATCCGCTGGTCAATCAGGCTGCCAAGCTCAGATATATGCTCGGCGGCCAGGTTTCGGTGCCGCTCACCGTCTATACCTTCGGCTCGGGCGGCGTGAATGCCGGGCCGCAACATTCGCAAAGCCTCGGCGCCTGGTTCGCTCAGGTGCCGGGCCTGAAAGTGGTGACGCCGAGCACGCCGAGGGATGTGCTTGGCCTGTTTAAATCGGCTATCCGCGACGATAATCCGGTGCTCTGTCTTTTTGCCAAGCGCCTGATCGGCTCGTCAGGCGAGGTGCCGGAAGATGGCGCGGATTTCACCCTGCCGATCGGCCGCTCGGAAGTGCGGCGTGAGGGCGGCGATATCACCATTGTCGGCGTTTCGACCATGGTACGTGCGGCGCTCAGTGCGGCCGAGAGCCTGGCTGAGGATAACGGCATCGAGGCTGAAGTGATCGATGTGATGAGCCTGAGCCCGCTCGATTCAGACACTATCATCGCTTCGGTCAAGCGCACCGGGCAGCTTTGCATCGTGCATGAGGCGCACGCCCCCTGCGGCATTGGCGCCGAGATCATCGCCCGCGTCGTGGAGCAGGCGCATGGCGCCTTGAAG
>JABIXB010000165.1 GCA_018666805.1 Rhodospirillaceae bacterium
CGCTCGAAAATCCCCAGTCCGGCCCGCGCTTTTCCGAGATGATCGGCCCCGACAAGAGCCTGGCGATCATCATCGACAACCAATTCCGCCCGACACCCGCGTCGAAAATTCTGCCGGCCATATTCGACGCCATCGAAAAGCACGGCGTCAAGGATGCCCGCGTGGTGTGCGCCAACGGCAAAGTCTTCACCATGTCGGAATCCGATACCGAGAAGAAGCTCGGCAAGGAAAATATGGCGCGCATGGAACGCCTCGGCATCCCCTTCTTCCAAAATGAGCCGCGCGAAGAGGATATGTATGTCTTCAAGGGCGTGACCTCGCGCGGCACGCCGGTGTGGCTGCACAAGGAAGTGGCGAATTCCGACGTCAAGCTTTCGGTCGGCCAGACCCAGTCCAACCATTGGGGCGCGGGTGGTGGCGGCAAATTGATTCTGCCGGGTGTGGTTTCAGATGAAACTATCGAATCGAACCATTGCGCCTTCGTCATGTCGCCCGACACCCATTACGGCTCCTATGCCGGGCCGATGCGCGCCGATATCGACGATGCGGCGACGATGTGCGAGTTAACGGCGACGCTCAACAGCGTCATCAATACGCGCGGCGGCGTCTCCTTCATGAATTTCGGTCGCCACCCGGATGCGCATTTGGAATCGCTGAAAGTATTCAACGATATCTATGCCTATGAACGGCCGGCAGGCCCGCTTGCCGATATCGCCATTTGCGGTGTCTTTGCGCCGACCGATCATCTCTTCTTTCACACCGGCTGGGGCTGCATGTCGTCCGACCTGGTGCTAAAGGATGGCGCCACCATCATTTATTGCAGCCCTTCGCCCGGCGTAAACACCCATCTCGGCAATTTCCCCGGCCTCGCGCTGATGGATCTGATGAAGCCCTATATGCCGCCGACGCCGGAAAATATGGAACGCGTCTACCGCGACATCCATGCGCGTAAGATCGAGATGTGGGCCGGCTGTATCTGGGTGCCGATTTACGAGGTTATGACGCGCAAAAAATTGCATGTGGTGACGCTCGAGGAAAATCTCGAAATGGCGGCGGACATCGGCATCGAGGCCAGCACCTCGCTCGAGAGCGCACTCGCGGATGCCTTTACCGAGCATGGCAAGGACGCCAAAGTCGTGGTGCTGCCCTATGCGCGCTATCAGATGCCACGCGATGCCATCGTCATGCCGGGCCAGGAAAAGCCGCAATATGCGGCGGTGGCCGAATAAGCCGCGCGGATATTTGAATGCCGCGCAGCGCTAAGGACAGAGCCGGGCCGGTCCGTGGCTCGACCACGATCGAAGAGCTGATGGTGCGCTATCCAGGTGGCGAGGCAACCGATTTGATGGCGCGCCTCGCCTGGCCCTGCGCCCATTGCTCGGGGCGTATGGACGAGCCACTCTCGCTCGCCGCCAAGCGCCACGGCAGTCCGACCGGCGCCGTCGTCGAGGCATTCCGCGCTTTAAGCAATGGTGGGCCGAGCGAGCGTCAGATATTGGCGGCGAAAAACAAGACAGTGCCGCGCCAGAGTGTCGAGGCGGCCTGGCAGCGCCACGCGCGTTAGGGTTTTCCCTCTCTAGCGCCCCTTGAACACCGCCTTGCGCTTTTCCTTGAACGAGGCCACGCCCTCGGCGAAATCTTCCGACGAGCGGATGCGGCCATAGGCTTGGCCTTCCATTTCGATGCCGACATGGAGCGGCGCATCTTCGGCGGCGTTTAGGACGCCCTTAATGGTGCGCTGGGCGAGCGGCGAAAAGAAGCGCAACTCGTCGACGAAGGCGTCTGTCGCTTCTTCCAGTTTATCGTCGGCGACACACTCCGTGGCGATGCCCCAGGCATAAGCATCGGTGCCGGAAACCCGCAGGCTGCGCATGACCATGCTCTTGGTGCGCGCCATGCCGATCATTTTTAAGAGACGGATCGAGCCGCCGGAGCCGGGGATCATGCCGATGCGCTGCTCGGGCAGGCCGACCAATGCGTCCGCGCTGACAATGCGGAAGTCGCAGGCAAGCGAGAGTTCGAAGCCGACGCCGAAGCAATAACCGCGGATCGCCGCGACCACCGGCTTGTGGCACCGCTCCGCCGCCGCGACATTCCAGGCGAGACGCGAGACATGCTCGGGTGTTTGTTCCATGAAGCCCGGTATCTCGCCGCCCGAAGAGAGGTTCTTTCCGGCGCCGCGCAGCACGATCACGCGCACCGCGTCATTGCGGTCGAGCTCCTCGAATATGGCGGCAATTTGCTCGCGCGCTTTCATCGAGACGACATTGAGCGGCGGACGGTCGAGAATGATATCGGCGCGCTCGCGCGCTTCGTCTATCTCAACGCGGAAGCCGTCGAGGTTCTTCAGCAATTCAGGCAGGCTGCTGTCAAATGATTGACTCACTGTTCCTCCAATAAAATTTATTCAGGGTCGTATTCACCGGCGATCAGCTTGCGCCGCAGAATTTTTCCGACCGGGGATTTCGGAATCTCCCGCACGAATACATATTCGCGCGGGCGTTTGAAATTGGCGAGATCGGACTGCTGGCAAAAGCTGTCCAACTCTGTATCGCTTACATCGTTTCGCCGCTTGATAAAGGCGGTGACGCGCCGGCCCCAGCGCTCGTCCTCAAGCCCGGCAACGGCGATTTCGGCAACGCCGGGATGCAGCGAAAGAACACTTTCGATTTCGACCGGCAGGACATTTTCGCCGCCGGTGATAATCATATCGTCGACCCGCCCGGTGACGAACAGATCGCCGTCTTGATCGAAATAGCCCATATCACCGGTGTGGTACCAACCCTCTTTAAGCGACTTCTCATCCGCCTCGGGGCGGCGCCAATAACCCTCGAAGGCCTCGTCGCTGGCCAGGCTGGCAATGATCTCACCCTCCTCGCCGGCGGCCACCACGGCGCCGGGATCGTCACTGCCGACGCCGACCACGCGGATATGCTGGTTGAGCCCGGCCTTGCCGGCGGAACCGGGTTTGGAAACCGCGTCTTGTTCGATGGTGAAGGTATAGACCTCGGACGAGCCATAATGATTGACGAACAGCTCCGGCTTGAAAGCGGCTTGAACGCGCTGCAACAAGCCATCGGTCATCGGCGCACCGGCGAAGCCGAGCTTGCGCACGGTCGAAACATCGGCGCCGGCGAAGGCATCGGAGGCGAGAAGATCGTGATAGAGCGTCGGCACGAGATAGAGGGTGCTGACACGCTCGCGCGCAATCCATTCGAGCGCATCACCCGCATCGAAGCGCGGCAGGCAGACGAAGCAGCCCTGCACCAGCGCCATCGCCAACAGCGAACGCACGCCCATGGTGTGGTAGAGCGGCATCACGCCGAGCGTCGATTCGCCGTAGCGGTAACAATTCTGCGCCACATGGGCGAGCGCCGCGGCACGCTCGGCGCGGTGGCGGCGCGGCACGCCCTTGCCCGGCCCCGTGGTGCCGGAGGTGTAGAGCATGAGCGAAATATCCTCAGGAGAGGCGTGCGATTCGAGCGCCGCCGGCGCACCGTTCATCAAGGCGGCAAAATCCTCCGTGCCGCCCGGCGCGCCTTCAACCGCGATGCGCGGCAATTGGGCTGAGCTGGCTGCGCCATTTACCGCCGGCGCTGAAACTTCCTCGAACAACACCGCCCTGGCATCGGCGTTAGCGATAAAATAATCGAGCTCATCCGCGCTCACCCTCCAATTGAGCGGTGTCACCACGAGCCCGGTCAATTGGCAGGCCCAATGCAGGCTCGCCATCTGCCAGGAATTGCGCAATACCGTCGCGACGCGGTCGCCGGGTTTGAGGCCCATCGCGGCGAGGCCGGCGGCGAGGCCGAGAATTCGCTCAAGCCATTCGCCGTAGCTGAGCGTTAGATCACCATCGACGATCGCCTTGGCGCCAGGCTCACGCTCGACCGCGGCGATGAATGTGGTGCCGAGATCAAGCATTCTGTTCCTCATGCATTTCCTCGACAATTTCCAGCACCGCCCGCACCATGCCGCTATAGCCTGTACAGCGGCAGAGATGGCCGCTCAGCATTTCTCTTATCTCGCCTTCGTCCGGCTCGCCGCCGCGCGCCAGAAAATCTTCCAGCGACATCAGAATACCTGGGGTGCAGAAACCGCATTGCAAAGCGTGATTGCGCCTGAATGCGGCCTGCAGGCGGGAGAGCGTGCCATCCTCTTCTGCCAGACCTTCCACCGTGTCGACCCGCCGGCCATTCGCTTGCACCGCCAACGTCAGGCAGGAGCGGATGGCAACGCCGTCGAGGCGCACCGTGCAGGCGCCACACACGCCATGCTCGCAGCCGACATGGGTGCCGGTCGCGCCGATTTCATGGCGCAGAAAATCGGCCAGCAACAGACGCGGCTCGGCATCGCCGCTCACCTTGCGCCCATTCAATTTAAAACTGATGCGGCTTTTTTCACCGGCCTTTAGACGCGGCATGATTTCGCCTCCTCGACCGTCTTACGCCCGAGCCGGCGCACCAGCTCGCGGCGGTAGCGCGCCGTGGCATGAGGGTCGTCCGCCGCCGCCAAATCCCAGGCCAAATCGTTCAACGCGTCGTCAAGCGCCGCTCCCTCAATGCCGGCGGGAAAATTGCGCACCATCGGTCTGTCGGCAACGCCGCCGATGGCAATGCGCACGCCTGTCTTGCCAGCCTTGACCGCAATCGCGGCAAGGGCGAAATCGCCATGGCGCAGCGCCATTTCGGCGAAACCGTATCCGGCCCCCGCCTCGGCCACGGGAAAGCGTGCGGCAGAGATGATTTCATCCGCCTCGCGCGCGGTCGAGAGCATGCCTAATTGAAAATCCGCCGCTTTCACCACGCGCTGGCGCGACGCCGATTGCAGCACCACCTCGCCGCCAAGCAACGCCAGGCAAAGCGGCAATTCGGCGCTTGGGTCGGCAAAGGCAAGCGAGCCGCAAACCGTGCCCCGGTTGCGCGTCTGAAAATGCCCGATATGGGGCAGCGCCTGAGCGAGCAACGGCGCCTGTGCCGCCAACTCAGGCCAGTTCTCAAGCGCGTTTTGCGTTGCCGCCGCGCCGATTTCGATATGGCCGTTTTTGCGACGGATATAATCGAGGGCCGGGAGGCGCGAGATATCGATCAGAACAGCTGGTTCAACCAAACGCATGTTGAGCATCGGCGACAGGGTTTGCCCGCCGGCCAGAATGCGCGCGTCTTCGCCCGCCTCAGCCAGCACGGCAAGTGCCTCCTCAACGCTTTCAGGCGCGATGTAATCGAACGGTGCCGGCTTCATCGTGCCAACCCGAGCAGGCGCGCAACACGCTGCCACAGCGAAACAGTCTCGCCCGCCGTGCCGCCGGCAACCGCTGCAAAGCGCTTGAAGAATTCCGCAATCAAAATGCGCGCGGCGCCGTCAATCATGCGCCCACCGACCGCCGCCACCTTGCCGCCGATCTCCGCCGAATATTCATAGGAGATGCGCGTGCCTTTCTCATCCGCGAGCAACGTGACGCGCCCACTGCCCGCGCCGGAGCCGAGCGGCCCGGTGGCGGAGCCGGAAAGCGTCAATGCGTGTGGTGCATCGAGATCGGATAATTGGATTACGGCCTTGAACCGTCCGCGAATGGGGCCGATGCGTATCACCGCCACGGCGCGGTAGGCGTTCTCTCCCAGCCGTTCCATACTTTCGCAGCCGGGGATGATCGCTGCCAGGGTGTCCGGGTCGAGCAGCATCTGCCAGACCTGTCCAGGCGGCGCCGGAACGAGGCTGGCGCCGGAGCCGGTCAGCCCCCTGCCCTTGCCCGGCAACGTCTGTGCCGGCGCTTCCGAGCGGTCCGTGGACGGCGGACGCTCGGCGCCATGCAAATGCTCAGTTACATGGGACGGCGTCATCGGCAGGGCAATTTCATCGAGCGACAGCGCGTCCGCCACCGCGTTGGCGAGGCAGACCGGCGTGCTCATACAATTGCCCTCGGCCATGCCCTTGGCGCCGAGCGGCGTCGCCTCAGTGTTGCTGTCATGGTGCAATATCAATGGTTCGGGAATTTCACACGCGGTCGGCACCAGATAATCGGCGAAGGTGCCGGCGAGAAAACTGCCATCCTCGCCATAAGCCAGCTCTTCATAGAGCGCGGCGCCAACGGCATGGGCGAAGGCACCACGGATCTGGCCATCGACCAGCGCCGGATTGAGGCGCCGGCCGGCATCATGCATGGTGACGTATTTGTCGATCCGGACCTGGCCGGTATCCGCATCGATCTCAACGCCACAGAAATCAAAGATAAAGCCGTAAGCTGCCGAGCCGTTGATGCGATCATCCTCGCCCGGCGCCACCAATTGGTCCGGCGACCAGCTTGCCGTCTCGCGCATGCCAGGCACCATATTCTCCGGCAGGCTCGACGGCGACCAATGCCCGGCGCCGGCAACGCGCCCAAAGGACAGGCTGTTGTCCGGATTGTCGCGCGCGAACAGGCGCCCGCCGGAGAAAACGATATCCTCCGGCGTCGCGTTCAGTTGCGGTGCTGCGATCTCAGCCAGGCGTTTGGCAAGCCGTGTGGCGGCAATATGCACGGTGCCGGCGACCGCGCCGGCAAAGCGGCTGGAATAATTGCCGGCGGCAATCGACCAGCCGTCTTTCTGCGTGTCATGCTCAAGATTAACCGTGATTTGCTCAGGCCGGAGACCAAGCGCCTCGGCGGCGACTTGCGCCGCGACCGTGCGATGCCCCTGCCCTTGCGGTATGGAATCGGCGGTGACGATCACTGCACCGAGCGGATCGACCGCGATCGAGGCGGTACTAACGGCGCCATCCTTCGGCCCCGCCCTGCGGCGTTCCTCGGGCGTCATCACGGTTGTGATATAGCCCATGTTGGAAATGCTGGGCTCGACCGCAGCGGCAAAGCCGATGCCGTAATGGCGCCCCGCCGCCCGCGCCGCATCGCGCCGCGCCTCTAATTCCGCCAAGCCGCCATCCTTGAGCGCCCGGCTGACACAGGCCTGATAGTCGCCGGAATCAAGCACCGCCCCCGCCGCCGCGCGGTATGGCATGCTTGCCGCCGGCACTAGATTGCGCCGGATCACATCGAGCGGATCGAGATTGAGCTCGATGGCGATACGCTGCATCAGGCGTTCAAGGGCAAAATAAACCTGCGGCCCGCCGAAGCCGCGATTGAGGCCGCTCGGCGTACGGTTGGTGAGCACGATGCGGTTGGTCACGGCGAGATGAGGGATATTGTAGGCGCCGGTGAGAATGCCGTGCATGCGGTAGAGCGAGGCCGGCTCGGGGGCGCGCAAATAGGCGCCGCAATCCTCGATCTGCTCGAGCTCGAGCGCCTCGATCACGCCGTCCGCCGCCACCGCGGCAGAGATATTGCTGATCCGCCCGGTTGCGGAATTGGCGGCAACGAGATGCTCGAGCCGATCCTCGACCCATTTCACCGGGCGGCGGGCTTTACGCGCGGCCAGGGCCATGGCGACGATGTATGGGAAGATCGCCTGCTTGACGCCGAAGCTGCCACCTGAATCGGCCGGCGTGCGCAGTCTGAGACGGCTACCCGGCACTTTAAGCGCGCGCGCCATCACCGGATGGAGGGCATACGGCCCCTGAAAATTGGCCAGCACGTCATAGCTCTGTTCAGCCGCGAGATATTCGGCCACCAGGCCGAAGCATTCCATCGGTGTGCACGAATTACGCGGGTAGCGCACAGAAGCGCGCACCACATGGGTGGCATCGGCAAATGCCGTTTCAGGGTTGCCGTAATTGAATTGCCGTTCATTGACCAGATTGCTGCCGACATCGGAATGCAAAATCGGCGCATCCGCCGCCATCGCCGCCATCACCTCGACCACCGCCGGCAATGTCTGGTATTCGACCTCGATCAGCGCCAGGGCATCCTCGGCGATATAGCGGCTCTCGGCGACGACGATCGCCACCGGCTCGCCGACATAGCGCACTCTCTCCGTTGCAATGCACCAATGCTGCATCGGCTGGCGCACACCGACGAGAAAGGGCTCGGACCATAATTCGGCGTCCTTCCCCGTCACCACCGCATGAACGCCGGCCAGCGCCTCGGCGCGGCTGGTATCGATGGCGCTAATATCGGCATGCGCATGGGGCGAGCGCAATATTGCCGCGTGCCCCGTGCCGGGCGCGGTCGGTAAATCATCAATAAAACGGCCTTGCCCGCTCAAGAGCGCTGCATCCTCGATGCGCTCTACCGCCTTGCCGATATAATTTGTCTGGTTTTCCGTGCCGAGCATGCGCCTGCCACCCGGTGGGCGGCAAAAGACACCCGCGCGAGCCTAGTTGATCGATCACAATCTATATACGGAATTACCGGTGGCAACCACTAGGATGGTCGATGGACGGGCAAATTATTCGTGCGCAATTCTCAGCTTATTGTCGTGCGCGCTGCAGCCTTCCGAGCCAACATTGCCATAGCTTTCACAGCCGGCCTCGCGGTCACCAAAATTTGCGGCGAATGAAGCTTGGTTGTGATGGCTCACAAACTTTGAACTGCGACACTGCTTTCACCGGTCTGGGTAGATAGGTCTCCAACCTGCCTTTGCAAAGCTTGGCCGATGGCAAATATGGAATTCTTACAAGGGAGCTCCGCCGGATCAATCTCCTTCAATTGAGCAATAGCGGATTCATAGGCCACAATATGGGCCGCCGCGTATGAATGGCCTGGAGATCGGGCAAGTTTACGTATGAGCGTTAGCGCGTGCTCAAGCAACGAGACGGCGCGATCCCGCTCAACCAACAAATTCCGAGTGTAAATTGCTTGGTTCTTTACACAGCGTTCGAGGATGCGGGGGTGGATTGGTGATCTTGCCATGACCCATTCGACCTTCCTTGTAAAAATACCAATTGCACCAACACCAAGAGGTACAAATATTTTTCCACTTCCTCTCCGGGGACAGTGCGGCGCAAGCTAGGCCCGCAAACGTCCGGCGCCCGAAGGAAGGGAGTGGTTGCCGGTGGGGCATTTTCATGCCCCACCGGCATAACGAAGTATCAAGCAGACTTCCCTTTCATCGGGGGACTAGGCGGCGCGAACGCCCGCGAGAAACTTCTCGACCGTGCTCTTCAGGATATCCGATTGCTTGGACAGATCGCCCGAGGACGCCTGCACCTGCTTGGCGGCAGCGGCCGTATCGACAGTCGAATCATTGACCTTCGTGATATTTTCCGCCACCTCCTGGGTACCGGTCGCGGCTTGTTGGATATTGCGCCCAATCTCCTTGGTCGCGGCGCCCTGCTCCTCGACCGCGGAAGCGATGGTCGAGGATATTTCCTGCACTTCGCCGATGATCTGCGAAATGCCTTGCAATGCCTCCACCGCGCCAGCGGTTTCGTCCTGCATGCCGGAAATTTGCGCACCGATTTCTTCGGTTGCCTTGGCCGTCTGGTTGGCCAGGCTCTTGACCTCGGAAGCGACCACCGCAAAGCCCTTGCCCGCCTCGCCCGCGCGCGCCGCCTCGATGGTGGCATTGAGAGCGAGAAGATTGGTCTGGCTGGCGATATCGCTGATCAAGTCCACCACATCACCGATACGCTGCGCTGCCTCGTTGAGGCCAACTACCGATTGGTTGGAGGCATTGGTACGCTCTACCGCTTTATCGGTAACAGAGGTCGATTCAGTCACTTGGCGGGAGATTTCGCCGATAGAAGCCATCAGTTGTTCCGAGGCCGAAGCGACGGACTGAACGTTGGCGCCCGCCTCCTCGGAGGCCGCCGATACGGTGGTGGCCTGATGCTTGGTGGTCTCCGCCACTTCGTTCAAGGTGCCGGCGGTGGCGTCCAATTCATTCGACGCCGATGCGACAACCCCTAACACCTCACTGATCTCGCTGTCGAACGCGCCGGTCAGGCTCTCGATGTTGCGCGCCCGAGCCTCCTGCACCTCACGTTCTTTCTCCTCACGCTCGGCCATCTCGGCATTTTTGATCATGTTGTCCTTGAACACTTGCACCGCGCCGGCCATGGCGCCGACCTCATCAAGCCGGTCTTGGGCCGGAATTTCCACCGTCTTGTCACCCTCCGCCAGCACTTCCATGGAAGAGGTCATGTCGACAATCAGCTTCGATACCGAGCGGGCGAGGAAATATCCCACGGCCCCGATGGCTGCGGCGCCGACCAAGCCAATGATCACCATCAGCCATTTCATTTGGTTGATCGCGGCAAAAGCCTCGGCCTCGTCTATTTCGGCCAACAGTGCCCATGTCACGCCACCCAATTGCAACGGCGTATAGGCGGACAGAACCGGATTGCCGTTATAGTCAATCACGATATCCGAACCCGTCTCGCCAGCCAGGGCTGCCTTGGCCGCATCCGAGGTAACACTACCCGTGGACGGCTCAGCGAAAGATGCCACGACCGAATGATACTTGGGATCCAGGTAGGAATCGGAGCGCATCAGATTGTCCTGACCAATAAGATAGGTTTCACCCGTCTCGCCCATGCCTTCACGTTGTTGCATAATGGCGTTGATGGCGCTGAGCGACAGTTGCAGGGCAACCACCACCTCGGTCTTGCCATTCTGGATGACCGGCTGCGCAATAAAGGCAGCAGGTTCGTTGTTGGACGGCGCATAGGGGGCGAAATCAGCCAGGCCGTATTGACCGCTCTTCAGAGTTTGCTGAACCAGCCTGCCCAATCCGGAGGAAGAAAATTCACCATCGACCATGTTGGTCTGGTAATCCGCCTCGCGCGCCGCCGAATAGAAGACATAGCCCGACGGATCGATCAGGAACAGATCGTAATAGCCATATTGTTCGACATATTTGGCATAAAAATCCTTGCCGGCCGCATCGACGGGAACGATAAGTTCGGCAATATCCATCTTGGCGTTCAGGCTCCAGGTCACGCCGCCGATATCGATTGGCGTATAGGCGATCATGGTCGGTTGCTTGCGATAGTCGACCACATATGTGACACCGGACTCACCACGCTCGAAAACCGCGCGTGTGGCATCGGTGAAAACCTTGCCGCTATCGGGTTGGCGGAAGGAAGCGACGACGGAGCGGTTGGTGGTATCCAACCGGCTATCGGAGCGCATCAGGTAGTCGGAGCCGACCAGAATGGTTTCGCCGGTCTTGCCCAGGCCCGCCGTCTCGCTCATGATTTCGGTGATCCGGTCGAGAGGCATCTGGAAGATCAGCACACCGACTTTCTTGCCGCCATCATAGATCGGCGAGGCGATGAAGCCCGCCGGCGCATCGTAGGACGGCGTGTAGAGGTCGTAATCCATCAGGGCGACAGTGTCGGCGCCATCCTGTTTCATGGCCGCGCGATAGGCCCGGGCCAAATTGGATTCGGCCCAAGGGCCGTTTTTCAGCGACGTACCATAGTCGAGCTCTTTATAGACGGAGTACTGCACATTGCCATGCTCGGCATCGACCAGGAAAATGTCGTAATAGCCAAACTTTTCCAGGTAATTGCGAATGATCGGATGGACCTCGCCATGCAGCCGATCGTAGCGCGAACCATCGCCCAGGCTGTCGAGCATATGCTTGTTACCGAGCGAATTCTTGTTGGCGCGGATAAAGTTGTATTGAAACACCACCGCGTTGTCGCTCAACTTTGCAACGGTCCCGCTGGCGTCAAAGCTGACATTGTCGTTCTGGGCTTGGTATTCGGCGGCGAACTCGCCGGTATAATAGGTTTCCAGCGCTACACGCATTTGGGCCAGCCGTGCCGGCGTAACATTCGTTTCCGAAGCATAGCCATTATAGGCGGAATCGAAGCCAACCATGGCCTCGACCACCATCCGGTCCTCGGACAGGGTTAAAACCTGATCCCGAATGCCGGCAAAATAACGGTCCACGGCGGCCTTCTTGATCTCGCGGATCGCCGTCAGCTTGGTGATGGCTTCGCTGCGCAGGGTATCGACGGTTTCCATCAAGACGCCCATGTCGCCCTGACGCTCGGCGAAGAAGGATTCGATTTGCGCCTTCTTGATGCCGCGCACGCCCTCCAACTGATTGAACGCTTGATCAGACATGGCTTCGCTGGCGCGGTTATGCGCCGTAATGCCGATGGCTGCGAAAGGTACAATGCCGATTACTAGGAATGCGGCAATCAGTTTCGGACCAATTTTTAATTTTTTTAAGCTGAATATCGACATCGATTAAAATCCTCGATTTGTTACCAAGCTAAGCACCATGGGGTACCGATACCAGGCGAAGCTACAACCGAGATATTTCTAATTTATTAAGTATCTAACATATTATGAATTAATCAGGCAGCGACCACTGCCTCCAGGCATACGTCTTGCTAGTACCTTTGCCGGAGCATACCCTGGCGATGATTATTACCAAGATTTGCCACCTTGAACGGTTCCCTAAATTATCGCACTTTTACAAAATTGAGCCCCTAAGGCGAACAATTACGACGTCAATGGCTCGTAACCGCTTCGAATCAATTAATTTTTGGCTGGAGATTGCCAGAACCGGTGCGTAAGGAAAACGAAGAGTTTACGACAAATCATTCCCGCAGGGCGATGGCGGAAATCCTGGAGCAGTTGACCCAGTACGCCTATACCCAGAGGAGTTCGAAAGGTCTGCGTTCCGCGCAATGGACGGCGTTGCGGTATTTTCACCAGGCTGAAGAAGACGCCCGCACGGTCGGCCGCCTCGCCAAATACAACATGACGACACCGAGCAGCGCCTCGCAGACCGTCGAGACGTTGGTGAACCGGAGCTTTCTCCGGCGAACCAAAGCAGAGGGCGATCAGCGCAGCTACCGCCTCGACCTGACTCCGTCCGGCCGAAAATTGCTGGCCAAAGACCCAATAAACCTATTGGTCGATGCCATTTCGAAGCTGCCCGCAGCGGATCAAATGCAATTCGCCGAACATCTCGAAAAGCTGTTCCAACTCCTCTTGTCCAAGATTGCGGAGTCACGCGGTTCTGCGCGGAAAAATTAGGCGTCGAGACAGGTAAAAATGCTGATTAGGCGTCGCCAGCCTCGCTGAGCAAGGTGGCGACCAGTTCAGAAAACGCGCTGTTCTTAAATGGCTTGAAGAGTACCGCATCGGCACCGAACATCTCGCTCATCTTTAACGACCGCCGTGCCGGCTGGTCGTCGCTACCGCCGGAAATCGCCAGCAATTTTGCCGATGGGCAATGGATTCGCGATTCCTTGATCACCGTGATCCCACTTTCGCCAGGCATCAACACATCGGTAACGATCAGGTCGAATGCCACCAGATTATCGTGGCCGAGAACGGCATCCAGGGCATTGATTTATTGAAGGAAAA
>JABIXB010000166.1 GCA_018666805.1 Rhodospirillaceae bacterium
ATAATATGTTGGAAGAGATCAAGCGCGGCGACGGCAACATGACCCACACCGATCAAAATTCTCTTGTTTTTGGTTTAGCCCTCAGACGCCGGGCGCGCGCATCCGCGAGCTTGGCTACCTCGTATTAACTCGGGCGCACTCTTTATTTAAACCCTCAATCGCCGGGCGCGCGCATCCGCGCGCTTGGCTTGGCACGCTTGCCGGAAGGCGAAGCGCCGCCTTCCGGAGTTGGCGTGTTTCCGCCAGCGTAGTTTTGCTCTAAATTGCTAGGCTTGTTCGTCTTGGAAATTGGAATGCATGAGATGCCCTATTTAACCACCCGCCGATTTGTTCTGGCTGTGCCGCTGGCGCTGATGCTGCTCGCCGCGACCATGCGCCCGGCGGCGGCCGAAGCCCTGGAGGCGCGGCCCGGCGACGTGGTGCTCGGGCAGAGCGACGCGCCGATCACCATGGTCGAATATTATTCGCTCAATTGCCCGCACTGCGCCGCTTTTCACGCGCAGATATTTCCGCAGCTAAAGGCCGACTATGTCGATACCGGCAAAGTGCGCTTTGTCTTGCGCGATTTTCCCCTGTCCTGGGCGGCGCTTGAGGCGGCGATTCTGACGCACTGCGCCAAGCCTGAGGATTTTTTAGCTGTGCAGGAGGCGCTCTTTCATTCGATCCGCCAGTGGAGCGGCGAGGGCTCGTCGCTGTTGCCGATTGCCAAAATCGGCGAGGCCAACGGGGTCGAACGGGCGGCGTTCAAAAAATGCGTCGAGGACGGCGCGCTTGAGGCCGAGATATTGGCCAATTACCAGCATGCCGCTGAAACCCTCGGCGTTAGCGGCACGCCGACTTTCTTTATCAATGGCGAAAAGCATGTCGGCGGCATATCGCTCGAGCGCCTGGCCGAGGTTTTTGCTGAATCACGCTAGATACAAAATGTCAGTGGCCTGCTTATCGTCGAAATTCATGGTATGAATTACAGCGGCAGGACACTAGGTTAGCCGCCTGCCGCCATAATTTTTTTGGACGCTACGAAAATGTCATTTCTTGCCGACCGCCTTGCCCGCATCAAGCCGTCTCCGACCATGGCGATCACCGCCAAAGCCGCCGAACTGAAAGCCGAAGGGCGCGATGTTATCGGCCTTGGCGCCGGCGAGCCGGATTTCGATACGCCGGAGAATATTAAACAGGCCGGCATCCAGGCGATACGCGACGGCGCGACCAAATACACCAAGGTCGATGGCATGCCCGAGCTCAAGGCGGCGATTGCGCGCAAGTTCAAACGCGACAATGGCCTCGATTACGCGCTCGAGCAGATCACCGTCGGCGCCGGCGGCAAGCATGTGCTGTTCAACGCCTTGATGGCGACGCTCAATGCGGGCGACGAGGTGGTCATCCCGGCACCCTATTGGGTGTCCTATCCGGATATGGTGCTGCTCGCCGAAGGCACGCCGGTGATCGCGCCGGCCAGTGAGGCGAACGGCTTCAAGCTGCAACCGGGCGAGCTTGAGGCGGCGATTACGCCCCAGACCAAATGGTTCATCTTCAATTCGCCGAGCAACCCGACCGGCAGCGCCTACAGCCGGGATGAGGTTGCCGCCTTGGCCGAAGTGCTGGTGCGCCATCCCCATGTCCATGTCCTCGCCGACGATATCTATGAGCATCTGGTTTATGACGGCTTTCAGTTTTCGACCATGGCCGAGGTTGCGCCCGAGCTTTATGAACGCACGCTAACCATGAACGGCGTCTCGAAAGGCTATGCCATGACCGGCTGGCGCATCGGCTTCGCCGGCGGCGACGCGGCGCTGATCAAGGCAATGGCCAAGATGCAGTCGCAATCGACCTCGAACCCCACATCGATCAGCCAGATCGCCGCCATCGAGGCGCTCGACGGACCGCAGGAATCGATTGGCATACGCAACGAAACCTTCCGCGAGCGCCGTGACCTGGTGGTCGGCATGCTCAATCAGACGACGGGCATCACCTGCCACAGCCCGGAGGGCGCGTTCTACGTCTATCCCAGTTGCGCCGGGCTGATCGGCAAGAAAACGCCGGACGGCAAATTGATCGAAAACTCGGAGGATTTCGCCGCTTATTTGCTCGCCGGCGAGGGCGTCGCGGTGGTGCACGGCACCGCTTTCGGCCTCGACCCGTTCTTCCGCATCTCCTACGCCACTTCAACCGAGGCGCTGACCGAGGCTTGCCAGCGCATCCAGCGCGCCGCGGCGGCGTTGGCGTAAACACGCGGATGGGCCGGTACACTTAGCCCTGCTCAGGCCAGTGGCGGTGGTAATCGTCGATCACGAAGGGGTGGCTGTGTCTGGACCCGTTCTCACCTGACTCCGTCGCGCGCAGATGCGGATGGTCGGGCGGCAGATCGTCATGCGCATGTTCGATCGATTGCGGATCTCGCCGCGGCCACAGCATGAACGCCGCACCGGCGCCGAGCGCCGCCAGCGCGCCCAATGCGAGAAATGCCACCGTTAGCCCCACGCTGGCGCCGAGCCAGCCGGCGAGCGGATAGGTCAATAACCAGCAGATATGCGAGAGAGAGAAATAGGCGGCGAAAAGCGCTGGGCGATCCTCTTGGTGGGAGGAATTGCGCAGCAGCCGGCCCGCCGGTGTCAGCGCCGCCGCATATCCGAGGCCGAGCACGAACCAAACGGTAAGCAGCATCGGCCAGGAGGCGGCGCTCCCTTGGCCGGCCAGGCCGATGAAAACAAGCGTGGCGCCGAGTAAGGCGCCGCCGGGCAGCATCACCGCACGGTCCGGCAGTTTCTCCAGCAGGCGCGGCAGGAAAAGCGCCGCCAGCATCGAACCGCCGCCGAAGGCTGCTAGCGCGATGGCGAGATCGGCTTCGGACCGGTCGAGATTGCTCCGGACATAAACGACGCTGTTGACGATCACCATGGCGCCCGCCGCCGCTGCCGCCAGATTGAGTGCCAGCAATCCGCGCAGGCGGGGCGTGGCGAGAAAGATGCGGCTGCCACGCAGAATGTGGCGAAAGATATCTCCCCGCCGTTCCAGTCGGGCCGCCGCTGGGATCATAGCGCTGCCGATCAGCAAGGCCGAGAGGATAAATCCGATGGCGGTTCCCGCGAACAGCCAATGAAAGCCCATGACGGTCAGCAGCGCCGCTGCGAGCAGGGGGCTGAGCAGGCTTTCAAGGTCGTAGGCCAGGCGGGAGAGGGAGAGCGCCCGGGTATAGTTCTTCTCGTCCAGCAGCACATCCGGAATGACGGCTTGATAGATCGGGATGAAGGAGGCCGAGGCCGCTTGCAATAAGAATATCAGCAGATAAATCTGCCAGACCTGATCGACGAAAGGCAGTAGCATGACAATAGCGGCGCGGACAGCATCCATGGTAACGAGGAAGGCGCGGCGCGGCAGACGGTTGGCAAAGGCCCCGACAATCGGCGCCACGCAGACATAAGCAACCATCTTGATGGCAAGCGCCGTCCCCAGCACCGCACCCGCGTCCGCACCGGCCAAATCATAAGCCAACAAGCCGAGCGCCACGGTCGCGAAACCCGTTCCCATCAGAGAAATCACCTGGGCCGCGAAAAGATGGCGATAGCTGCGGTTCAAAAGAGCCGAGATCATTGTCCGATCATACCGCACCGGCGGCCCAGTCCAATGGCCGGGCCGTCACGCAACTTTCACACAGGCGTGATTTGCCGTGGGCGGTGGCGCGCCCTATCTCCTTGTCCAGCGACAGGAAAAACGCAGGGAGTGAGCGATGCTGATCAAGCGCAACAAGGGCTGGGAAATTGCCGAGAGCCAGGCGACGCCGGAATCGGTGTTTCTTAATCGCCGGACGCTGCTGAAGGGGGCCGGCGCGATTGGTGGCATGGTCGCCGCCGGCGCGGCGCTGCCCGGCATGGCATTGGCCGGGCATAAGGAATCGGACGAGGTCGATCCGAGCGCCGGTCTCTATCCCGTTGCCCAGAACGAGACATACAGAATGGACCGGCAGCTGACGCCGGAGAAATTCGCCACGCACTACAATAATTATTATGAATTCGGCTCGCAGAAGGAGATCTACCAGCTCGCCCAGGAGCTGCCGGTCCGGCCGTGGACGATCGAAGTGGATGGCTTGGTCGAGCAGGAGATGACACTCGATATGGACGATCTCCTCGCCCGCATGCCGCTTGAGGAGCGCCTCTACCGCCATCGCTGCGTTGAGGCCTGGTCGATCGCGGTGCCCTATTCGGGCTTTCCGTTAAAAGCGCTGGTCGATCTGGCGCGGCCCTTGGGCTCGGCTAAATATCTCGTCATGCAGAC
>JABIXB010000003.1 GCA_018666805.1 Rhodospirillaceae bacterium
GAAATGCACTTCCGCCGCACCCGGATTAACTGCCAACGCCCGGCGGAAGCGAATCAGGGCGTCCTCGGGGCGGCCTAAATCCTTGAGCGCCAGGCCCTGATTGGAATGGGCGGCGATATCGCCGGGCGCCAACACGCCGGCCAGCTCATAAGCGTCGAGGGCAGCGTCGGCTTGGCCGGCGGCGCGCAACACATTGCCGAGACTGATATGCGCCGGCGCCGACGCGGGCTGCAACGCGATCGCCTGCTCGAGGGCGCGGCGCGCTTCCACCAACTGCCCGAGTGATTTCAGCGCGGCCGCCACATTGATGTGCAACTCAGCCATATCCGGGCGCAACGCGAGCGCTTTGCGGCCCGCCGCGACAGCCTCTTCGGCGCGGCCCAGGGCCAGATAGGCGACGCACAAATTGCCCCACGCATCAACATGCTGAGGCATTTCGGCGACGGTACGGCGATACCCGGCCACGGCATTATCCAGCGCACCCTGGCGATGTGCCTCTAAGGCCGTCTGAAAGCCGTCCTCCGAATAGCGCGCGGTCGCTGTATTTTGAGCCGTGTTTTGAGCCATGATTCCAGCGCCCATATTATGCAAATAGGGTTAACAAACCCTCAGCGCTACGGTGAATCGAATATACGAGACCCCTTATTTTGCTGTGCTATTGGTTGACGCGGCTCGCCTAGGTCCGGATACTCGGCTTTCACGCAGGCTTAGATTAGTTAGGGGGAGTAGGCTCAATGAAGGCATCCGATCTTTTTGTAAAATGTCTTGAGAAAGAAGGCGTCACACACATCTTCGGTATTCCGGGCGAGGAAAACGCCGATGTGATGATTTCGCTCATGGACAGTAAGATCAAATTCGTGCTGTGCCGCCATGAACAGGCGGCGGCCTTTATGGCCGATGCCTATGGCCGCCTCACCGGCAAGGCCGGCGTCTGCCTCGGCACGCTTGGCCCGGGCGCGACCAATCTGGTGACCGGCGTCGCCGACGCCAACATGGACCGCGCGCCCTTGATTTGCCTAATCGGCCAGGCCGATACCGAGCGCCTCCACAAGGAGAGCCATCAGAACATGGATTCGATATCGATGTTCAAGCCGATTACAAAATGGGCGCAATCGGTGCATCACCAAGACAATATCCCCGAGATCATCCGCAAGGCTTTCAAAGTCGCGGAAACGGAAAAGCCGGGCGCCGTTCTGATCGAATTGCCGGAAGATCTGGCTGAGGCGCAAACCAAGATCAAGCCGATCAAACCGGAGAAATCGCGCCGCCCGGGGGCTGACCACAAAGCCGTCAGCCAGGCCGTCGACATCATCATGAAAGCCAAGAAGCCGCTGATACTCGCTGGCAACGGTGCGGTTCGAAAGCGCGCCTCGGAGCAACTCAAGCGCCTGGCGAAAAATACCGGCTTCGGCGTCGTCAACACCTTCATGGGCAAGGGCGCCATTCCGCGCAGCGACGAACATTGCCTGTTTACGGTTGGCCTGCAGGGCAAAGACCATATCCTCGTCGCCATGCGCGACGCCGATGTCATTGTCTCGGTGGGTTATGATTTGGTCGAGTATGCACCGTCTTTCTGGAATAATGGGCGGGCGAAGAAAATCGTCCATGTCGATTTTTTGCCGGCGGAGATCGACAAGGACTATGAGGTTGCCGTCGATGTTGTCGGCGACGTTGCCGATGCGCTGTGGCAGGTCAATGAAGAGATCATCAAGCGCCAGCGCAAAGCCAAGAAAAAGCTGCCGCTCGACAAGATTTCAAAGCGTGCCACGCTGCGCCGCACCATCCACAATGATTTGGAGAAGGAGAAAAAGAGCAAATCCTTCCCGATGAAGCCGCAAAAGGTGCTTTACGATGTGCGCCAGGCGCTCGGGCCGGACGATATCCTGCTCTCCGATGTGGGTGCGCATAAAATGTGGATATCGCGCTACTACCAGTGCGATTCGCCCAACACCTGCCTCATCTCAAACGGTTTTTGCACCATGGGCTTTGCTTTTCCGGGCTCGATCGGCGCGAAAATTGCGCTGCCCAAGAGTAAGGTGCTGTCGATCAGCGGCGATGCCGGCTTTTTCATGAACTCCCAGGACATTGAAACGGCGGTTCGCTACAAGCTTAATGTCGTGGCCATGATCTGGATGGACGGCGAATACGGCCTGATCAAGTGGAAGCAGCAAAATTCCTTCAACGGCAAGCATAGCGAGCTTGGCTTCGGCAACCCGGATATCGAGATGTGGGCGAAATCCTATCACGCCTGGGGCAAAACGCTGACCAGCGCCGCCGAATTACCCGGCGCGTTGGAAGAAGCCTTCAAGCAAAAGGGCCCGGCTGTGATCGGCGTTCCGATCGATTATTCGGAAAATATGAAGATGTCGCGGCGCCTCGGCAAAATCGAATTTCCGATCTAGGCGGGAGCAATTCCGGTCTCGGATATATGCTTGTGACCGCAATCACATAATCAGCACAATGGATTGCGCCATAAAAAAGCCGTAGGCTGGTGCTAACCATTTTCGATTCGGTGCCCTATATTATTAAAGGACACCGCAGCGGGAATTGGTGGAGGGGCACGAGTGTTGCGTCCTTGGAAGTTACGTCGCCCATGATGGAAGCGCCGAGAGGTTCAGCTGAATGAGTTTCAAGCTCAAATTTTGGGGCGTGCGGGGCAGTATCGCCTGCCCGTCGCCCGACCATATTGCTTTCGGCGGCAATACAAGCTGCCTTGAAGTGAATGCCGGCGGCGAGCAAATCATCTTCGACGCCGGAACCGGCATCCGTAATCTCGGCCACTGGAATTTCCGCAAGGGCATTACCAAAGCCACGTTGATGTTCTCCCATACCCATTGGGACCACATTACCGGCTTTCCCTTCTTTGCCCCCGCCTTTCACCCCGAGCATTCGTTCACCCTCATGGCCGGGCATTTGAAACATCAGGGCGGTCTCTACAAGGTGATCTCCGGGCAAATGGCCAATCCCATGTTTCCGGTACCGATCGAGGCGCTGAAATCGAAATTATCGTTCGTCGATTTCGATGCCGGCGAAACCTTTCAGCTCAGCGAAAAAATTCGCGTGCGCACCGCCATGCTCAATTACCCGGACGGCGCGACCGGCTACCGCATTGAGTTTAAAGGAAAGTCAATTTGCTACGTCACCGATACCGAGCATATCCCCGGCGAGCCGGATGAGAATATTCTCGACCTTATCGATGGCGCGGATTTGGTCGTCTATGATGCGACCTATACGGAAGAGGAATTCCTGGACAAGGTCGGCTGGGGTCACTCGACCTGGGAGGAAGGCGTGCGTTTGGCGCAAATGGCCAATGTCAAATCACTCGCCATTTTTCATCACGATCCGGATCACGAAGACAGCTTCATGGAAGCGCTTGAGATCGAAGCCAGGAAACGTTGGCGCGGCGCCTTTGTGGCGCGCGAAAACATGCGAATTAATCTTATTTAACATATGTTTAGTTATCTTATCCGAGCGTTTTCGACTTTCCATACCAAGCCTAAGAATTTATTAGCAATTGCCGTTATAGAACCGCCATACAGGGGTGCCGCGTGAAATCCGCAATATCTCATTAGAGGGTTGTTTTACTTCGGTGAATCGCGCATCATAATCGTTCTAAGGAGAGTGAAGAATATGGGGAATGGGCCGATGCGGCTTTTCACGATTAGTCTTATAGCGTCCTTCGCAATTGCGGCGTCAATTTTTGGTTTCGCGCAGAAATCCAGCGCCGAAGCCTTCAATCAGGGGCCAAAGGTGTGCGCTGAGTGCCACCGCGGCGAATCCGAAATTTGGCAGGGCACAAAACACGCCACCTCGTTCAAAACGGTGCACAAAGACAAGAAGGGCAAGGAAATCGCCAAGGCGACCGGCGAGAAGAGCATGAAACGCAACGCGACTTGCGTACAGTGCCATTACACCGAGGTTTCCAAGAAAGCGGGCGCGAAGGCCAAACCGAAGGCTGGCCCGTCTTGCGAAAGTTGCCACGGCGCCTCGTCGGACTGGTTCGCCCTACACAATGATTATGGCGGCCCGAACGTGAAGGCGGCTGAGGAAACAGCCGGACACAAGACCGAGCGGCTAGCAGCCGCCACGGCAGCCGGCATGCGCTGGCCGTCTGATAAATACGGCGTGGCCGAAAACTGCATGGAATGCCATGGCTTGGCCAATCCCAATGTCGAAGCCGACAAGCTCGCGATCATGCTCGATTCGGGCCACCCGACCGTCGCCGACTGGGAATTGGTGCGTTACAGCCAAGGCAGCGTCCGCCATCGCTTCTATCCGCCCGATATGACGGTAAACGCGGAAATGTCGGCGGCCGAAGCAGCCGAGCTCTTTGTCATCGGCCAAGCCGCGAAGCTGGTGTCAGCGGTGACGGCGGCGGGGCGCTCCGATTCGGCTAAATTCAAGGAATTCCAGGAAGCACGCGCGGCTGCGGCGCGCGACGCGTTGGGCAAGGTCGGCGCGGCATCGGCCCTGTTGGCCAACCCGACCGCGGACGAGGCACGCGCCTTGGTCGCAGCGATTCAAGGACAGGATCTTTCCGGTGAGGTCGGCGGCATGTTGCCGGCGAAAGACAGCTACAAATAGGCTTTCGGGCGAGACCGCGCCCGGAACGCCGACGTTAAGACAAGGCCGCCGCGCACAGATTGCGCGGTTGGAGAGAAAAAGATAAACGACGCGCGGAAGGGCATGGGACCGCCCTTGTTGCGCAGATAATCGGTTGGCGGGGAACAGGGAATTGGCCAGCGTTGCAATGATTGCCAGGCCTCAGCGGTGGGACGCACCGTTTGGGCCGGAAATGTCGGATACCGATGTCGAGCGGCTCCTGGCGCTGCCTGAGTTTGCCTCGATCGATGCCGATGATTTCCCCAAGCACACGCCGCTTGAGGGCATTCTCAGAAACGATACGCGGATCGTGCGCTACCGCGCCGGCGATATCGTCGTGCGCGAAGGCGATTATGGCAATTCGGCTTTTCTCGTTGTCAGCGGAAACCTACGCGTTGTCATCGCACCGGCGCTGCCGCGCAATTTGATCGGCCGCCAACTCAGTAAGAAGAAAAATTTTATCGAGGCGCTCGGCCAGTTGTGGAGCAACCGCACCATGCCGGAAGTGCGCGACACCTCACGCTATGGCGGCCAGTCGGTGCGCGAGGGCGGCTCACAAACCCAGACCGACGCGCGCGTCTTCCTGCAGGATATTCCCGCCGTGCTCGACCAGCACAATACCGCGCAGCTCGGGCCGAGCACGCTGTTCGGCGAACTGGCGGCGCTCGGCCGGGTGCCGCGTACGGCGACGATTTTCGCCGAGGAAGAATCCGAGCTGCTGGAAATCCGCTGGCAGGGCCTGCGCGAACTACGCAAATATGATCCGACCTGGCGCCAGACGATAGACGCGCGCTACCGCGAAAACGCACTGAAGGTGCATCTCAAAAGCTCGCCCTACTTTAAGGGCCTGAGCGATGAAGAGCTCGACGAAGTTGCCGACGCGACCTTGTTCGAGAGCCATGGCAGTTTCGAGTGGCATGTTTCCTATAAGCGCATGCGCGATCAAGGCAAGGCCGACAAAGAGCCGATCATCGGCCGCCAGGGCGAATATCCCGACGGCCTCCTGATGATTCGCGCCGGCTTCGCGCGGGTGTCGATCAAGATGGGCAATGGCGAGCGAACCCTGACCTATCTCGGCGCCGGCGACAGTTATGGCTATGACGAACTATGGGCTTCCCACCTCGGCAATGATGTCTCGCTGCAAACGTCGCTGAAAGCCGTTGGCTATGTCGATCTCTTGCGCGTGCCGGCGCCGATATTGGAGAAATACGTCTTCAACAAGGTCGGCCATCACGTCTCCAGCCCGCTGCACCATCTGGCGAGCCGTACCGTGGCCCAGGACGCGCCGCTCGAATGGGCGGTCGAGCAGCGTTTCGTCAACGGCACCAAGGCAATGCTGATCGACCTCAACCGCTGTGTGCGCTGCGACGATTGTGTGCGCGCCTGCGCCTCGACGCATGGCGGCAATCCGCGCTTTATCCGCCACGGCCGTACTTTCGACCATTGGATGGTCGCCAACGCCTGCATGCATTGCGCCGACCCGGTGTGCATGATCGGCTGCCCGACCGGCGCCGTGCACCGCTCGCTCGAAACCGGCGCCGTGGTGATCAACGACGATACCTGCATCGGCTGCGGCACCTGCGCCAATTCGTGCCCCTATAACAATATCCGCCTCGTCGATATCCGCGATATTAACGGCAAGATGGTGCGCGACCCGGACAGCCAGAAGCCGATCATGAAGGCAACGAAATGCGATCTCTGCGAAACCAATCCGGGCGGGCCGTCGTGCGTGCGCGCCTGCCCGCATGACGCCCTCAAGCGGGTCAATTTCCAGGGTGACGAAACCTTCGGGGCGGCCATCACATGAACCCGATCGCCATCCGCTACACGATAATCTGGGGCGCCGCCCTTACGGGTTTGGCCATTCTGGGCGTTTATACCCACCTTGCCGAGCTCGCGTTGGAACGTTCGGAGTTTATTACCGGATATACCCTGTTCGCCGTGATGCTCGCGCTGGCGCTATTCAATGCGCGCAAGAAGCTCGCCATGGTGCCGTTGGTGCGCTCGGCCTATTGGCTCGCCATCCATGTTGTCGGCGGCGTGGCGGCGGTGGTGCTGTTTTTTATTCACACCGGCTCGATTTGGCCGGCGGGCGGTTATGAGCAGGCGCTTGCCGTGGTCTTCTATTTAGTCTCGCTCAGCGGCATTTTCGGCTATGCGGTGCAACGCATCAATCCGCGCCGGCTGGTGCAGACGGATCTTGAAATTATCTTTGAGCGTATTCCCGCCGAACTCGCGGAAATAAGAGAAAAAGCGGAAGCGGAAATTCGCGCCTGCACGGAAGAGACCGGCAGCGACACCCTGGCGCGCCATTATATGGAAACGCTGAATTGGTATTTCCGCCGGCCGCGGTTTTTCGTCAACAACGCGTTTGGCGGCGATGCCGGCCAGCATTGGCTGCGCAACCAATACCGCACCGTAAACCGCTATCTGAACGATGACGAACGGGCCTATCTCGACCGCGTCAATGAATTGGCGCAAACGAAGGCCAAGATCGATGTTCACTATGCCTGCCAGAGCACGATGAAAAACTGGTTGCTGTTGCATTTGCCGCTTGCGGCGGCGCTGCTCGGGCTGATGTTCTGGCATGTCGTTGTCGTCAATGTGTACGCGCTATGATGGATCCGGAAAAGTTTAAACACGATTCCAGCCGCTACGAGCGGCCGACGCGGAAATTTACCTGCGGACGCGCCGCGTCGTGGGGCAAGCCGTGCGAGTTCGGCCCGCATGTGTCGGGCCGTTGCGGCGGCACCAGCGAATGCCGCCCGGCCAAGGTCGGCGACCGCTGGGAATGTCGCCGCTCGGCCATCGCCGGCGGGCCATGCAAGGACGGCCCCGGCCCCGATGGCACTTGCAGCTGCACCCATCCGCCCTGCCTGCCGAAGCGTTCCCTAAGGAGCCTGCGCGGCATTCTGGCAGCGAGCGCTTTTGCTCTGGTGATCGCGGTCATTGCGCTGATGCTGTCGCTCGGCGGCGGCGGCAACGGCTCGGCCCGCGACGCCATCATTGAGGCTGGCGACCTGACCGGCGGGCATGCGAATTTCACCTCCTCATTGGGCTGTAAATCCTGCCACAGCGCGCATGACGAGGACGCCGGCGATTGGTTTCTCGCCGCCTTCGAAGAAGAAGACATGACCGGGCAATGCCTTGATTGCCATACCTTCGGCGGCGACCCGCGCCTTGGACACAACGCCAAGTTCGCGGCCAAGACGCAAGCCACCGAATGCGTCATGTGCCACACCGAGCACAAAGGCGAGGATGCCGATATCAAGCTCATGTCGGACAGGCAGTGCAGCAATTGCCATGAGAATGAAATCGACAGCTTCTCGGAAAACCACCCGCAATTTTCCGACAAATTCCCGCATGAACGGCGCACCTCGGTGCAATTCAATCATGTTTCTCATCTGTCCAAACATTTCGCCGATCAGCGTTTCACCGAGCGCGCGCCGGCGGATTGCACCTCTTGTCACGCGGTCGATACCGCGGCGCGCGCGGTGGAGCCGGCCGGCTTCGACAAGACCTGCGCCCAGTGCCATACCAGCGCCATCAAAGAACGCGAGCTGGTGGTCTTGCGCCTGCCCGAATTCGAAGAGAATTTGATCGACGGCGATGCCGTGTTGGAAGCCTGCGGACCGACCCTGGAGACCTGGGAGATGGTGCGCGAGAACATGGCGGAAATGACCGACGCCATCGAGGCCGGCGACGATGTCGAACTGCCGGAGTTCGAGGAAGAAGACTATGAGGCGGTCTCGCTTGAGGAGGGCGATCCGATCAGCGCCTTCCTGCTCGGCATGGTCGCCGACGATCCGGAGAGCTACGGCGAACCGATGCAGGAATTCATCATGCGTCTGGTCGAGGAAGGGCCAGCGCCACTGGCCGAATTGGTTGATGAGCATGCCGGCGAAGAAGTATCGCCTATTCTGCTCTCCGGCCTGAACGCGGAATTGGTCAAGCGCGTGGCGTGCGCCTGGGCCGCCAATCTCGAATATGAAGCGCCAGCGGAGAATTCGCTCGGCGGCTGGCACGGCGAGGCGTTGGAATTGCGTTATGCGCCTGTCCGTCACGCCGATCCCGTGGCCAAGGGCTGGGTCGCGTTCGCACTGAACAGCAATGTCGAAGAAGATGACGACAATGCGGATGCCGCCGAGGCGATGCATGAGGCAATCCTCAATCCCAAGGAAGGCGTCGGCGCCTGCACCAAATGCCATGCGATATCCGAGGCCGAAGACGGTACGGTAGGGGCCGAATGGCATTATCGGCCGAGCAATGCCAGGCCCTATACGACCTATTCGCACGGTGCGCATATCACGCTGCTGGATCCCGAAGGCGTTAATTTGATGGACCCGGAGAATGGCTGCCGCACTTGCCACAAGGTCAATGAAGCGGCGCCCTATCAGGACTCGTTTGGCCAGCGTGACCCGCATCACTTCGAAAGTAACTTCTTTCCTATAAACCGGGAAACCTGCGCGCAGTGTCATAGTGAAGGGCAAGTCCAGCAGGACTGCCAGCTTTGCCACGTCTATCACGCGGACCCTGGATTCGACTTACGGATGGTGGAACATGATAAAGCAGCAATTGAGGAATAAATGGCGCCGCCGCTGCGGTGTCGCGACCCTGGCCGCTCTCGGCATCCTGGCGCTGCTCGCTTGGCACGCGCCGGCGAATGCCGCCGAGGAGGCGAGCGTCGACGAGATGCACACAGCGACACTGGATGAAAATCTCTTCCCGAGCGCGTCGAAGTGTAAATCCTGCCATGAGGATATTTACCGCGAATGGGCCTCGTCGAATCACGCCTATTCGTCGATCTCACCGATGTTCCACAAATTCGAGAATGCCATCAACTCGCTGGCGCCGACGATCGGCGCTTTTTGTGTGCGTTGTCATATCAGCGCCGGGACAGCTATGGGTGAGCCGCGCGAAATGCCGATTTGGGACCGCAGCCAGGTCGCGCGCGAAGGCGTCACCTGCATTACCTGCCACCGTGTGAGCGAAGCCGATGGCCGCTCAAACGGCGAACGCCGTATCGTTCCGGGCACAATCTTCGAGCCCGTGTTCGGCAATATCGGCGGCGATGGTGTGGAACAGGTGGTTTCCGATGCGAGTTCCTGGAAGGTCGCGACCAACGAGGACGAGCGCGGCAACCAGATTCACACCGAAGGCATTAAGATGACGCAACTCTCGCAGTCAGAGTTCTGCGCCTCGTGCCATCAGGTCGCGGTCAATCTCGGCATCAAGCTGGAAGTGGTGTGGGAGCAATACCGCGATTCGCCGGCCCACAAGGAAGGCGTGAGCTGCCAGGATTGCCACATGAGCTATGAGCCGGGTATTGCCGGCGTATTCAAAACCGGGCCCGTCGCCGTGGTCGACGGCCGGCCGGTCAACCCCAACCGCACCCGGCACGATCATTCCTTTGCCGGACCGGGCTATCCGATCGCCCATCCCGGCATTTTCCCACACAATCCGGACGCTGAAAACTGGACCATGCGCGAATGGCTCGAATTCAATTGGCGCGAACCCTGGGGCGACCCGGACTGGGAAGACGAATATGAAGAGGCCGTGGACGAAGGCACGCGCGATGAAATCGAATTTCCCGAAGTTTGGGAAGATCGTTTCGACCGCGAGGAAGCGCGCGCCGTCGTCGAATATAATCTCGAGCTGATCGAGGAAAAACGCGATCTGCGCCAGCGCGTTATGGAAAACGGCTCGCACATCGACGGTCCGTTCTTCAGCAGCGCGCAGCAAATCGGCAACGACCTCGATTTCCGCTACACCGTGATCAACGAGAACAACGGCCATAATCTGCCGTCCGGTTCGTTGGGCGCGCAGCCGGAATTGTGGCTCAACGTGGCGCTGATAGACCCGAGCGGAAACAATATTTGGGAATCGGGTTATGTTGACAGCAATGGCGATATGGCCGACCAGCACAGCCTCGACGTGCTCGCCGGTAAAATCCCGATGGATCGCCAATTGTTCAATCTGCAAACCAAGTTCCTGACGACCAACGTCAAGGGCACCGACCGCGAGATGTATCTGCCGGTCAATTTCGATGTCGACCAGCTGCCCTTCCTGCGCCCGGCGGCGCAACCGACGACGGTGATCAACCATCCGCCCTTTGTGCGCATGGAAGGCCGCTCGATTCCGCCACTTGGAAGCCGCGATGCGAAATATTCGGTGCCGGGCGAGCTGCTTACGGAACCGGGGACCTATAAATTGGCGATCCGCATGCGCAGCCGTGCGGAGCCGATTTATTTCATGCGCTTTGTCGGCGCCACAGCCGAAATGGAGCGCACCATGAATGAATGGATGATGGATGTTGATTCATTCACGGTCGAATTTGAGGTAGGGAGCTAGCCGTGATTCAGAAAGTGCAAAATCAGACCTCCCCCCGCCTGCGGCCCACATTTGGGCTCGCTCTCCTGGCCGGGGCATTTATATTGGCGAGCGCACATTGGGCGCACGCCGATGAGATTAAAACCGATTCGAGCGCGACCGTGGTGGAGCATGACGATAGCGTGTTTCAATCCGATCCCACCTATGAGGATGCGGGCTATGACAGCGAGGCGCAGCTGCAAATCTATGGCGGCAAGTCCGCCTTCCCGACGCCGCGCCCATTGATCGAAGCCGGGCGCGAGCTCTATACGGCCGGGCCGTTCACTGAGGCCGGCACCTTTTTGGGCACGCTCAATCCGACCTACAATCAATTCTATGTCTATGGCGATTGGCGCTCGGCAGTGGCGTTTAACGACAATGGCGCCGCCGAAGTCGGCCAGGTGGCAACCCGCCTCAATCTTGATTTCGACTACCGCTTCACCGCGACCGAGCGGGTGCACTGGTTCATCGGCCCGCTTGACGGTCAGGGCGAATTCACGCGCTGCGAATTTTTCGGCGACGACGCGCCCAACAACGACCCGGACCGCGAATGCGACCTGCAGCTTGACGGCAATCTCGATGCCCTCTTCTTCGAGGGCGATGGCGGCGCCATCTATTCCGGATTGAGCGGCAATTATTCTTCCATCGACGTGCCGTTCTCCTTCGGTCTGATGCCGCTCCTGTTCCAGAACGGCGTCTGGATCGAAGACGCCTTCACCGGCGCGGCGGTGGCCATTCCGGCGCTCAACAGCCCGGCGCTCGATATCTCGAACATGGATTTCACGTTCTTCGTCGGAGTCGACAAGGTGACCAACCCGGGCATCGTCGACAATGATGGGGTGGCGGCGGATCACAATGTGAATATCTACGGCGCCGCCACCTTTATCGAAGCCACGGAAGGCTATTGGGAAGCGGGCATCGCCCATCTCGACGGCCAATCGGGGCTCGACGACCAGAGCTTTACCAATGTCACCTTGTCATTTGCGAAACGCTATGGCGGCTGGCTCTCGAACAGTTCGCGCGTGGTTTATTCGTTCGGCCAGAACCGCGACAACAACGCGCAACAAACGGCCGACGGTGCCATTTTTCTGATCGAAAGTTCGATCATCACCAATAAGCCTTCGACCTGGGTGCCCTATATTAATCTCTTTGCCGGTTTCGACCGGCCGCAATCGGCGGCGCGCGCCGGCGGTGCCGGCGGTATTCTCAAGAATACCGGCATCAATTTCGAAACCGACGGCCTGACCAATTTCCCCAAGCTTGACGATAGCGGCCAAAATACCGCTGGCGGCGCGATGGGCATGGAATATTTGTTTGGCCTCAACCGTCAGCTTGTTGTCGAGGCGGCGGCGTTCCAGGTGATAGACGGTGAAAATGAAGTCGGCCGGGCAGCCCGGGGCGATGAATATGCGCTCGGCATGCGCTATCAATTCCCGCTCAACGAAGCCTGGATCTTCCGCTCCGATGCCATGCATGGCTGGCGCATGGAAGATGAGAATCTGGCGGGTCTGCGCTTTGAAATCAGACGCAAGTTTTAGCCGGCGGTTACGGGGAGGTCCAAGGGGATGGAAATTGCCATTAATGTCGTTGCTTTAGTTTTTTTGGCGGCGCTTTCGATTTACCTGCTCATGGCGATCGCCAATGGCGTCAGGCGCACCGCCTATGCCGGCAGCAGTGCCGACATACAGGAACAGAGGCTGCGCGCCGAGATCGACCGCATCATGGATCAGCGCCGCATTGAGCGCGAATCCAACGAACTGTCCTGGAACGGCTTCCGCAAATTCAATATCAGCCGCAAGGTGCCGGAAGGCGGCGGCATATGTTCGTTTTATTTTTCACCGCATGACGGCAAACCGCTGCCGCCCTTCAAGCCGGGCCAGTACCTTACGTTCGGCCTCGATATTGCGGGCCAGAAAAAGCAGGTCATCCGCTGTTACTCGCTGTCGGACAGCCCGCATCACCCGGACTATTACCGCTGCTCGATCAAGGCGGTACCGCCGCCCCGCGATCAACCGGATGTACCGCCGGGCTTGTCGTCCAACCATTTCCATAATTCGGTGAATGAGGGCGATATTCTCGACATTAAGGCGCCCGGCGGCCACTTCTTTATGGACACGTCGAAACAGACTCCGGTGGTGTTGATCGGTGGCGGCATCGGCCTGACACCGGTCTTGAGCATGCTCAACCAGATCGTCGAGAGTGGCTCAAAGCGCGAGACATGGTTCTTCTACGGCGTGCGCGATAGCGCCGAACAAGTGATGAAGGAGCATCTCGAACAGATCGCGCGGGAAAACGAAAACGTCCATATGTGCGTCTGCTATTCCCGACCCAAGGACACGGATGTCGAGGGCAAGGATTACCAATATGCCGAGCGCGTGAGTGTGGACCTGTTCAAGCGCATCCTGCCGTCCAACAACTACGATTACTATATGTGCGGCCCGCCACCGATGATGAACACCATCGTTCCCGCCCTGGAAGAATGGAACGTGCCCGAGAAGCATATCCATTTCGAGGCGTTCGGCCCGGCAACGGTGAAAAAGACCAAAACCGAAGCCAACAAGGAAGCGACCGAGGCATCGTCGGCCAGTGCGGGGGTTAAGATCACCTTTGCCAAATCAGGCAAGACGCTCGATTGGGACCCGGAAATCGGCTCGATCCTGGATTTCGCCGAAGAAAACGAAGTCGACATCGATTTCGGCTGCCGCGCCGGCAATTGCGGCACCTGTATCACCGCCATCAAGGAAGGCGAGGTCGATTACCTCAACGAACCCGGCGCCGAGCCCGAAGCGGGATCCTGCCTAGCCTGTATTTCGGTGCCAAAGGGAAATCTATCGATTGATGCCTAAGCCGTCAGTCGAAGCAGGCTGATTTATTGTTTAGAAGCACAGACCGGTTGATTAATTAACAAAGCAACGGACTGAGATAACTTACAGAATCACCAACTTATGATACTGTGAATCGAATCTGGGAAGATTGCCGCCGGGGGGATTCGGCGGTGATTAGAAACGATAATGTCGTATCGTTGACATAACGGGCGGGCTGTTCACTATGAAAAAGCGGCTATGCGTTGTAGCGTTTAGCGCAGCGCTACTCGGCACCACATCACTGTTCGCAATCCAAGGACCGGCGAGCGCGCAATCGCTGCAGGAAGAAGCTGCACAATTGCTCACCAGCCACCCGCAAATTCGCTCGGCGCGGCAATCCGTTGCCTCCAGCGAAGAAGGCATCAATGCCGCCTTCGCCGAATATCTACCGACCGTCAGCGCTTTTGGCGATTTCGGCTATGAACGCATCGACAGTCCGGGCCGGACCACGGCGACACCGGGCCAAGGCCCCTTCACCACAGGACAAGCGCGCCAGGCCAGCGTCACCATCACACAAACCGTGTTTAACGGCTTTCTCAACGATGCCGACAATGACAATGCCAATTTGGCCAAACAATCGGCTGAAATCAGCCTCGAAGAAGCGACCCAGAATATTCTTTTTGAAGGTGTCTCCATCTATCTGGAAGTGCTGCGCAACCTGCGCCTGATCCAGTTGGCCGGCGATAATGAAGCGACAATTCAGCGCCAGTTCGAGCTTGAAGATGAGCGCGTGCGGCGCGGCTCCGGCATTACCTTGGACGTGTTGGAATCGAAGAAGCGCCTGCAAGTGGCAAAAGAGCGCCGGGTGGCATTCGATGGCACCTTGCGCGATTCGCTCAGCCGCTTCAACCAGGTCTACGGCCATATACCGGTCATTGATGACATGATTATGCCGACGCCGCCGCTCGGCCTGGTGCCCGAAAATATCGACACAGCCGTGTCCGCTGCCTTGGAGGCGCATCCTGCCATTCGCAACAGCATGACGCGGATAGACATCGCCCAGGAACAGCGCACCATCGCCAAAGCCGCTTTTTATCCGAGCGTCGATCTGGTGGCGGAATGGTCGTACGAAGATGATCTCGCCGCCGTCCGCGGCAGCCGGCGCGACTATACCGCCAAGGTGCAGGCGAACTGGGATTTGTTCAACGGCTTCGCCACCCGCGCCGGTGTGGCGCGCGCATCGCACGATTATCTCTCGAGTATCGATCAAAGCAATTTCGTCAAACGCAAAATCTCCGAGGAAACCCGTCTCGCCTGGTC
>JABIXB010000167.1 GCA_018666805.1 Rhodospirillaceae bacterium
CTGCATGACGACGGCCTCAAGGGCGAGCGCATCACGCCGACCGGCGCCGCCATCCTCGCCCATCTCGGGCCCACTGAGGGCGCGCCGCACGCGCCGGGGCGCCTGGTCGAAAGCGGCATCGGCTTCGGCACCAAGGTTTTTCCCGGCATCAGCAATGTCTTGCGCGTGCTCGAATTCGAAGATTCTTCTGCCGGGTTGGCCGAAGATCAGGTGGCGGTGCTGCGCTTTGAAATCGACGATCAGAGCGCCGAGGATTTAGCCGTCGGTCTCGATAATATCCGCAGCCTTACAGGCGTGCTCGATGTCTTACAAACGCCGGCCTTCGGCAAAAAGGGCCGCATCGTCGCGCAAATTCAAATTCTCGCTCTCGCTGATTCGCGCGAGGCGGTGATGGCGGCCTGTTTTAACCAGACCACGACGCTTGGCCTGCGTTGGGAGCTGAGCCGGCGCGCCATTCTCGCGCGCGAGCAGGCCGGCGATGTAAAACTGGTCACCCGCCCCTCCGGGGTGACTACGGCGAAGGCCGAAATGGATCAAGTGGCGGCCAGCGGCGGCGGCCATGCCGACCGCATGGCGCAAAAGCGCCGATCGGAAGATAAAGCACTAAAAAAGAAAGAAACGAATGACTGAGACTGAGATCGCGGCGCTGCAGGCGCTGCAAGATATATTAGGCGATATCGACCATGCCGCAATTGCGGTGAGCGGCGGCGTCGATAGCATGACTCTGGCCACGGTGGCCGGGCGCCTCGCGGACAATAATATCGAGGTATTTCACGCCCTTTCGCCGGCCGTGCCCGCCGATGCCAGCGCCCGCGTGCGCCAACATGCGGAACACGAATCGTGGCGCCTGCATGAAATCAATGCCGGCGAATTCGACGATCCGCAATATCGCGACAATCCGGTCAACCGCTGCTTCTACTGCAAATCCAATCTCTACAGGACGATTGCCGCGCACACGCAAGAGACCGTGCTGTCCGGCACCAATCTCGACGATCTCGGCGATTACCGACCCGGCCTCGAAGCGGCGCACCGCCACGGCGTGCGCCATCCCTTTGTCGAGGCGGAGGTCGATAAGGAAACCGTGCGCGCCATCGCGCGCCATTTGCAACTCGACGATCTGGCCGAGCTGCCGGCGGCGCCCTGCCTCTCAAGCCGGGTCGAAACCGGCCTCAGGATCGAGGGCGATCAATTGACGCTGATCGACGCGGTCGAGAAATTCGTCGCGCGGCGCCTCGGTGCCGGGACGGTGCGCTGCCGCATCCGGCGCAAGGAAGTGATCATTGAGCTCGGCGCGGAAGAGCTCGAGGCGCTGAGCGAGAAAGACCGGAGCGAATTGCGCACGGTGATTTCCGCCATGTTCGAGGCCGACGGCATCGCCAAGCCGCTCGATTTCCGCCCCTACCGCATGGGCTCGGCCTTTCTCCGGCCAGCGGCCAATGGCTGAGCGCGATATCAAGCTCGATATGGAGCGCCGCGAACGCCTCGGCTTCGACGAAGCGATCCTCTCCGCCGGCAAATCGACCGAACATTTGGCCGCCATCCTGGCAAAGGCGGGCGACAACAGCCTGCTGTTGACCCGCCTGGAGAAGGACGCCCTGGAAGCACTGCCACCGGCACTGGCCGAACGCATCGATTATGAGCCGCTTTCGCGCACCGGGTTTTTCGGCACTGTGGCCGCGCCCGCCGGTGCTGTGGATATCGCCGTCGTCACCGCCGGCACCTCGGATGTCCGGGTCAGCCGCGAGGCGGCACGCACCCTCGCCTATTACGGCGTGCCGTGCCTCGAGATCAGCGATGTCGGCGTCGCCGGCCTGTGGCGCCTGATGGAACGCATTGATGAGATCAAACGCCACAAGGTCGTCATCGCCGTCGCCGGGCTCGACGCGGCGCTGCCGAGCGTCATCGGCGGCTTGGTGCCGGGCCTGGTCATCGCCGTGCCAACCTCAACCGGCTACGGCGCGGCGCGCGGCGGCGAAACCGCGCTTTTTTCCTCGCTCGTCTCCTGCGCGCCCGGCGTGGTGGTGGTCAACATCGACAATGGCTACGGCGCCGCCTGCGCCGCGCTCCGCGCACTCCGGGGCGGCGCATAATCTACAGCAAAACCCGAGCAGGTGGAATCACCTGCGACGACGATTTGCTTCAATCCCAAAGAGATAGAGCATTTCGCGTGAGCGCAAGCGAGCGTGACATGCTCTAGGCCACCGGCGCGCGCGCGCCGCTCGGCTTGCCGGCCAATATATCCATATCGCAGCCTTTATCGGCCTGTTGTACATGGGCGAGATGGAGCGCCAGCCAGCCGCGCTCGGCGCCGGGATGGGGCGGCGGTGGCGTCCAGGCGGCGCGGCGTTTCTCTAACTCTTCGTCGGAAACCAGCACATCGAGGCTGCGCGCCGGCACATCGAGGCGGATTTGATCGCCATTCCGCACCAGCGCCAGCGGGCCGCCGATTGCCGCTTCCGGGCAGAGGTGGAGGACAATCGCGCCAAATGCGGTGCCGCTCATGCGCGCATCCGAGATGCGCAGCATGTCCTTGATGCCGGCCTGGGCGAGTTTTTTCGGGATCGGAATATATCCGGCTTCCGGCATGCCCGGTGCGCCCTTCGGCCCGGCATTGCGCAGCACCAGCACATCCTCGGGCGTGACATCGAGATCGGGATCGTCGATGCGCTCGGCCATATCATCCAAGGAATCAAAAACGATGGCGCGGCCCTGATGGCTGAGCAGTTCCTGCGTCGCCGCCGAATGTTTGATGATCGCGCCGCCCGGCGCGAGGTTGCCGCTAAGCACGGCGATACCGCCCTCGGCATGGAGTGGGTTATCGCGGCTGCGCACCACCTCCTGCGGCCAGGCCGGCTGGGCGGCGTCCAGCTCCTCGCCCAATGTGCGGCCGGTCACGGTCAAGCAATCGAGATCGAGCATCGGCGCGAGTTCGCGCAGGATCGGCGCCATTCCGCCGGCCTTGTTGAGATCCTCCATATAGTGCGCACCGGAAGGCTTGAGATCGACCAGCACCGGCGTCTCGCGGCCGAGGCGGTCGAAGGCGTCATAATCGATCTCGATGCCGAGACGTCCGGCCAAAGCGGCGAGATGAATGACGCCGTTGGTCGAGCCGCCGATGGCGAGCAACACGCGAAGTGCGTTGGTGATCGCTGCCGGCGTGATGATCTCGCTTGGCCGCGGCCCACCGGTCGCGATCATGCGCACCGCCGCTGCGCCGCTCTCGCTGGCATTGCGCAGACGGTCGGAATGGACCGCCGGAATGGCGGCGCCACCCGGCAGCATCATGCCGAGCGCTTCGGTGACGCAGGCCATAGTGCTTGCCGTGCCCATCACCATGCAGGTGCCGGAAGTCGGCATCAGGCGGCCGGAGATTTCGTCGATCTCCTCGGCATCGACGCGCCCGCCGCGATGCTCGCCCCAAAGGCGGCGGCAATCGGTGCACGCGCCGAGCCGTTCGCCCTTGTGGCTGCCGGTCATCATCGGCCCGGTGACGAGCAGCACCGCCGGCACATCGGCACTCGCCGCCGCCATCAATTGCGCCGGCACGGTCTTGTCGCAGCCGCCGATCAGCACCACCGCATCGACCGGATGGGCGCGGATCATCTCTTCGGTATCGATCGCCATTAGATTGCGGAACAACATGCTGGTCGGATTGAGAAAGGGCTCGCCCAAGGCAATGGTCGGGAACTCCATCGGCAAGCCGCCTGCGGCGGTGACGCCGCGCTTCACCGCCTCGACAAGCTGCGGCACGGTGCCATGGCAACTGACCATGCCGGACGATGTGTTAGCGATGCCGACCACCGGGCGCTCAAGCTCATCGTCGCGGTAGCCGAGCGACTTGGCGAAGGATTTGCGCAGGAAATAGGAAAAGCCGTCATCGCCATAGCTGGTGAGCGAGCCTCTCAGGCCTTGTTCTTTCTTTTTCATCTTTCCCTGTCTCCTTTTACCGGGCGCGTTGACGCAGCCCCTGTTTGCCCCGATTATTTCGGCGCCCTTAATGGCGGTAAAAAACATTAATCCGGGGGACGAGAATGGTCGAGATCGAATGCGTGGTAGATTGCAAAAACGTGCTGGGTGAAGGCCCGGTCTGGTGCCCCGAGGATAAGGTGCTGTGGTGGGTCGATATCAAAGGCAAATCGATCAACCGCTTTAACCCGGCAAGCGGCGATGTGCAGACCTGGCCGGTCGATGAAGAGCCTGGTTCTCTGGCGTTGCGCAAAAACGGCGGCATGGTGGTCGCCTTTTACGGCGGCTACCGCGCCTATGACCTGGAAAGTGGCGCGAGCGACACGATTCACGAGATCGAGGCCGAAACACCGGGCAGCCGCCTCAATGACGGGCGCTGCGACCGCCAGGGCCGCTTTTGGGCCGGCAGCATGGACGATTTAATGGAACAGCCGCTCGGCGGCCTCTACCGCCTCGATCCGGATATGAGCCTGCACAAGGCGGAGAGCAATATCATCTGCTCCAATTCGATCGCCTTTAGCCCGGACGGCAGCACGCTCTATTATGCCGATCTCGGCATCGACACGATCTGGGCTTATGACCTGGATACGGCGAGCGGCGATATATCCAACCGCCGGGTGTTCGCCGATACCAAAGACATGCAGGGTAGCCCGGATGGCTCGGCAGTGGATTCGGAGGGCTATCTGTGGAACGCCATGTGGGATGGCTGGTGCTTGGCGCGTTGGGCCCCGGACGGCAGCCTCGACCGAAAAATCGACCTGCCGGTGCAGCGCCCGACCTGCCCGATGTTCGGCGGCGAGAATTTGGACACTATTTATCTGACCTGTGCCAGCATTTTTCTGAGCGATGAGGATTTGGCCAAG
>JABIXB010000168.1 GCA_018666805.1 Rhodospirillaceae bacterium
CCGAAATCGCCGACCACAGCGAAAAGGCGCTTTCCCAGGCGGCTTGGGCGTCGGCGCAATTGGCGGCGCAGGCGTTGGAGGCGCGCAGCGGCAGGCGGTAATAGCGCGCCATCTGGCCGGAGATCTGCGTCGCGCGCATATATTCCGGCGTGCCGAAGGCCGGTGCGCCCGATTTCATATCGACATTCGAGGTAAAGCTGCCGAAGGCGACCGGACAGCCCGGCGAGATCACTTGCAACAGCGCGATGGCGGCCAGCGCCTCGGCAATCGATTGCGTCACAGCGCCTGCGATTGTCACCGGCGCCATGGCACCGGCCAAGGTAAAGGGCGTGACGATGGTCGGCTGGCGCCGCCGCGCCATGCGCATGGCGCCGTCCAGCATCGGATGGTCGTGCTTGAGCGGCGAGGTTGAATTGATATTGGTGTACATGCGCGGCGTGGCCTCGAATTCCTGCCACGAAAGGCCGCCGGCGATGCGCACCATCTCCATCGCATCCTCAATTCGCTCCGTGCCGAGGCTGTAAGCGTGCACCACTTTGTCGGTAAGTGTCAGCTTGTCGTAGAGACAATCGAGATGGCGCACGGAGGGGTGGATATCCATCGGCTCAACCGGATAGCCACCGGAAAAATGCATGCAGTTGAAATATTGCGTGAGCTTGACGAAATCGCGGAAGCTCTCGCGGTCGCCGGCGCGCCGGCCACGGTCGAGATCGGAGCAATTGGGCGGGCTCGAGACATTGCCGAAGATCACGTGCCGGCCGCCGATCTCGATGCGCCGCTCCGGGTTGCGCGGCGTGACGGTGAAACTGTCGGGCGCCAGCGCGACCTGCGCCATAACGAATTCGCGGTCCATGCGGACATTCTCGCCGCTTACTTCACAGCCCGCGTCACGCAAAACTTCAAGCGCCTCGGGATGGAGAAATTCGATGCCGATTTCCTCGAGGATGCGCATCGCGCCGTCATGGATGGCGGCAACACCCGCTTCATCGAGCGGCTCGGTCGGCTTGTCCGGGTTTGTCGGCAGGCTCCACGGCAATTGTTTGATCGCCGCACCCTTACCGCGCAGATTACCGGCCCGCCCGCCGCTGCGGCGTCCGGTCCGCTTCCTTTGTGGCGCTTCTCGCTCAGCCATTCGCTATCCTCCCTGGGAAAGTAAATGGCAAGGGCAGGGGAGCGTCAATTACGCGTCGCGCCAGCTATTCGAATGCAGGCACCTCGGCGCCATCCCCGGCGCTTATCGCGCTGAGGAATATCTCCGCCAGATCGCGCAGTTTCGCCTCGCCGACGCCGTGAATTTCAGCGAATTCATCCGCCGTGTGGGGCTGGCGCCGCGCCATGTCTTCGAGCGAACGGTCGGTGAAAATAACATAGGCCGGCACGCCGCGCTGTTGCGCCAGATCGAGGCGGAGTTGCTTGAGCCGGTCGAGCAGGATGAATTCGCTGTCGGTGAGATCCGGCATGTCCTCGCGCGCGGCTTTCTTCTTTGCCTTGCCCTTCAGCTTGATCGTGTCCTGGCGGTAGTGAAATTCTTTCTCGCCGTTTTGCAGGGCTTGGCTTTCGGCTGTGCATTTGATGCCGCCAAAGCCGCCGATATCCAATTGCAGGAAGCCGGCGGCGATGATCTGGCGGATGATCGATTGCCACTCGCGTTTGGAATGTGCCATCCCCTGGCCATAGACCGGTAGCCGATCATGCCCGAGCTGGGCGATCTTCTCGGTCTGGCCGCCGCGCAGCACGTCGATGATATGGGCGGCGCCGAAGCGCTGGCCGGTCGCCGTCACGGCGGCGAGGGTGAGCTGGGCCTCAGCCGTGCCATCGGCCAGTTCCACCGGGTCGAGGCACATGTCGCAATTGCCGCACGGCTCAGGGCTCTCACCGAAATGGTTGAGCAGGACGCGGCGCCGGCAGGTGGGTGATTCGCAATAGGCAATCAACGCATCGAGGCGCTTATGTTCGCGCCGCCTGCGCTCATCGTCGCTATCTTCGTCCTCGATAAACATTCTGCGCATGCGCATATCGCCGAGGCCGAACAGCATGCGCGCTTCCGCCGCGCGGCCATCGCGCCCGGCGCGGCCGATCTCCTGATAATAGGCCTCGATACTGGCCGGAATATCGGTATGAAAGACAAAGCGCACATCGGCCTTGTCGATGCCCATGCCGAAGGCGATGGTGGCGACGATAATGATGCCGCGTTCGCTGAGAAAGCGGTTCTGGTGGCCGGCGCGGCGCTCGGCCTCCATGCCGGCATGATAGGGCAGTGCGTTAAAGCCGTTCTCGACCAGGTGTGCGGCCGTCTCTTCGGTTTTTTTGCGTGACAGGCAATAGACGATACCGCTCTCGCCTTCTCGGCCCTTGAGGAATTCGAGCAGTTGGCGCTTCCACTGATCCTTCATCTCGACGCCAAGCTGGATGTTGGGGCGGTCGAACCCGCTAACGAAGATGCGTCCCTGGCCGGAAAACAGCTTGTCGGCAATATCGCGGCGCGTGACTTCATCCGCCGTGGCGGTGAATGCGGCGATCGGCACATCCGGAAAGCGCGATTTCAGCTCACCCAGCATCTCATATTCGGGGCGGAAAGCGGGCCCCCATTGAGAGATGCAATGGGCCTCGTCGACGGCAAACATGGTTATCGGCAGGCGGGCGAGCGCCTCCAGCATGCGCGCGGTCATCAGGCGCTCGGGCGCCATGTAGAGGAGGCGGGTTTCACCGCCCGCCGCGCGTTGCCAGGCGTTGACATTATCCGCCCGTGTCGCCGCTGAATTGATCGCATCGGCCGCGACGCCGGCCAGTTTCAGCGCCATCACCTGATCCTGCATCAGCGCCACCAACGGCGAGACGACGATAGTGAGGCCGCCACGCGTCAGGCTAGGAACCTGGAAACAAAGCGACTTTCCCGCTCCGGTCGGCATCACGGCGAGCACATCCTCGCCGCCGAGCAAAGCGTCGACGACCGCTTCCTGGCCGGGGCGAAAGGCATCGAAGCCGAATACGTCCTTTAATATATGGAATTTGTCGGCTGGCGAATCGTGACCTGTCATGGCGTCAACCATCTCTCAATTTCTCCGTTGCCACAATTGATGCTGTCAAGATTCCGCACTGATTTTCCAACCGGGTGAATTTCTTTAACCAATTTGGCATAGCCTGCGAGTTGTTTGCGTCAGGGAAGCTTGGGGGTCCCGATGGACAGTATCTATGAACAGATTACGCACGAATCCATCGATTTGGTCCTTGATCATTTCGAAGCCGGTTATTCCGTTGCGCGCCTCGCTGGCGAACTGGGATATGCGCCCGATGTGGTGCAGCATATGTTGGCCTGCGCCTATTTCGATGAAGGACGCATCGATAAGGCCGAGGGTCTGGCGCGCGAAGCGGTGGACAAATATGCCGGGCCGGAAACGCATAATCTGCTGCTGAGATGCCTGTTGGCGAGTCCGCGCGACACCAAGCAGGAATTCCATGATGAAAGCGTGCGCTGGGCCGCGCTCTACGAAGATAAAATGGGTTCGGGTTTTGACCAAGCGAAGCACGGCAACAGGGAGCCGGAGAAAATTCTCCGCCTCGGTTTCCTCTGCGATTATCTCGGCGATACCCTTTTTGGCGCCTTTTTGGCCTTCCCGCTGTTTGATCGGCTGCGCAAAGGCGGCGCCAAGGTCTATCTTTATAATTTCGGCGCCCCGAATTCGACATGCGATGATGCCACCGACATATGCCGCGATGTCCGCGCGCTCTCCAGCGATGCCCTGGGTCAGCAAATCCACGATGATGAAATCGACATTCTGTTCGATCTGAACGGTCGCCTCCGGGTGAACAATCGCTACGCAGCGATGATCAAAAGGCCGGCGCCGATTCAGGTGAGTTACATGAATCTCGCCGGAACCTCGGGCCTGGGTTGCATCGATTATGTCGTGACGGACGAAAATGCCGTGCCGCCGGAAGATGACCGCTATTACACCGAACAAGTGTGCCGGCTTCCCTGCGGCGCGAATGGCGCCTTCCTGCTGCCGGGCGCGCAAGGCGCCTATAAGTCTGAGCACCATGTGCCGGTAGGGCCGTCGCCGGTTAAGAAGCAGGGTTTTGTCACGTTCGGTTCGTTCAACGCGACCTTTAAGCTTTCGGACGAGAGCCTCGGCGCCTGGGCGGAAATTCTTCAACGGGTACCGGACTCCCGTTTGTTGCTGAAGAGCCATTTCTTTGCCCGCAGGCGGATGCGTGAGCGTGTCGAAGTATATTTCGCAAAACAAAAGATCGCGCCGGAGCGCATAACGATTGAGGAGCAATCTCCTTTTTTCGATATGTGGCGGCGCTATGGCGATGTCGATATCGCGCTCGACACCATGCCCTACACCGGCGGCAGCACCACCTTACATGCGCTCTGGCAGGGCGTGCCGGTGATAACGCGGCGCGGCTCGGACTGGCGCGGGCGGATGCCGACGTCGATGCTGATGAGTGCGCGCCTTGATGAACTCGTGACGCCTGACAGTGATAGTTATATCGAGGCCGCCGTCGCATTGGCCAATGACCGTAAGCGCCTTGCCGCCTATCGCCGCGGCATGCGCGCGCGCCTGCGCAAGGCCGCCTATTTCGACGCTGATGCGGTCGCCGGCGATATGCTCGCCGCGTGCCGGAAAATGTGGCGCGATTGGCTGGCGCACAGTTCAGAACCCGAAGCAGAAGTGCACAGCGCCACGGGGTGATTCAGCTGGGTGATTCAGCTGGGTGATTCTGCGCATAATTATCCCGCGCCGCCTGCCGCACGCGCTATGCTCCACATATGACGAAAAGCTCTCTCGGCATCATTCTGTCGTTTGTGCTGCTGCTCCTGCTGGCGGTGCCGGTGCTTGCCGGTTTTGACGAGGGCAAAGCAGCTTATAAAGCGGGCGATTATGAAACTGCCTTGCCCGAGCTTCGCGCGGCGGCGGATGGCGGCCACGCACGGGCGCAATATATGCTCGGCAGCATGTATAACGAAGGTAAGGGCGTGGCGCCGGACCGCGCCGCGGCAGCCGAATGGTGGCACAAGGCGGCGGCGCAGAACCATGCCCAGGCGCAATTTTCCCTTGGCGTACTCTACTCGAGCGCTAAAGGCGTGGCGAAGGACAATATCGCCGCCCATATGTGGTTCAGCCTCGCCGCCGAGCAAGGCAAGCGCAATGCAAAGCGTCTCTTGAAAGTGATCGTTACCCAGATGACGCCGGAACAAATTGCCGAAGCGGCGCAAATGGCGGAAGATTGGCGCGCAGCAAACTAGGCCGGAGAAAGGAATTGGCGATGAAATTACAATTGCTCGATTTGCCGGAGGACCCGCGTAAGCGCGGCGAGGCGCATGGCGAGGCGCTGCGCGAGGAAGCCAACACGCTCTATCAGGCCCATCTCGCCCAGCTCGTCTCGCAGCCCGCCATCACCGCGCGCGGCATTATTGATGATGCGAGCTATCAGGCCTATGCGGCGCGTTTCCGCCCGCATGCCGAAAGCTACGCGCCGCACCTCTGGACCGAGCTCGAAGGCATCGCCGCCGGCGCGCGCATGAGCGTCAATCAGGTGTTGGCGCAGAATCTCTATCTCGAGAGCTATGATATCGCGCACCCTGCGTCGCCAGCCGGTCTTGGCGGCTGCACCGCCTGGGCGCATCGCCGTGGTAGCCGGGGCGCGGTTGCCGAGCAAAGCGCTGTGGTCGGCCAAACCTACGATATGTCGAAAATTTACGAGGACGCCGCCTTTGCCCTCAAGACGCGCAGCAACGGCGTCGAAATATTGGCACTCTCCTTTGCCGGCGCGCTCGGCGCCAACGGTATGTCCGGCGCCGGATTTGCCGTCGTCATCAACAAGCTCTATGGCAGCGATAGCCAGCTCGGCGTGCCCTATACCTTCATGATCCGCTCGGCGCTCGAACAGCCACGCCCGGGAGATGCCCTGGCCAGCCTGCTCGGCTGCACGCGCGCCGGCTCAATGAATTACATCCTCGGCGATGGCGGCGGCCTCTTATTCAATATCGAAAGCAGCGCCACCGGATGGGAGAATCTTCAGGGGCCTGAGAATTTCGCCGTGCACACCAATCATTTTATCGGCGTGCATGGCAAACAATTCGAGGCGCGGGATTTCTCCGGCCTCGGATCGCATTCTCTCATGCGTTACGCCCGCGCCCAGCAATTGTTGGGCGCATTGCCCGACCGCCCGCAGCATGAGGATTACCGCGCCATTCTTTGCGACCGTCACAATGAACCCTGGGGCATCTCAACCAAGGAGCCGTCCGGCGGCAGCATCAAGCTCTTGCGTACGGTGGCTTCGGTCATTTACGAGCCGGCGAGTGGCGAGGCCTGGATGTGCCGTGGTCATGCCGGCGGCGATGCGATGATGCAAATTACGCTTGAGCGGCGCGAGCAGGCGGCCTGAAGTTTGTTCTGCTCTAACCATTGGATATCGATCGGATTCACACGATTAAATTAAACCGCAAAGCGGTTCCATTTAATCGTGATTCGATCTAGCCGGCATGAACGGGATGTCGGTATCGTCGGGCCGTGCGCCGGCGGCGGTCAACATGGCGTGAACCTGGCCGCGGTGGTGAGTTTGGTGATTGAACATATGCGTCACCAACTGCCACATCGGCTTGCTGAATGTGCGGTTGTTGGCAACCGACGTCCAAGTTAGGTCACCGTCCAACCATTTTTGATCGATCTCGGCCGCCCAGGACGTAATCGTCTCGTCGAAGGCGGTGCGCGCCGCGCTCAAATCCTCCCACTGCGCATAAATCCGGGTCGATTCCGCCATTTCGGAAATGGCTGGTGCGGCGGCGCCGGTAAACCGGCTCATCCATATTTGATCGCCCCAGAGAATGTGATTGAGCGTGGCGTGAATAGAGCCGAAAAACGCGCCGCGCGCCTGCTTGCGCTCGTCATCGCTGAGCGTGCTGGCAGCATCGTACAGGCTGCCATTCTGCCAGCGGTTATAGGTTGCCATGGTGCGGACATAGTCAGGTGAGATCATCGTTGGTCCTTTTCTAGGGCTTTTCCAGCGCGGCGGCGCCGAACATAACGGAATAGGTGCGGCACCAGACGGCGACCGATTTGAACGCGTCCGGCGACACTCCTTCGGGGAGAATATAGCTCTGGTCACCGCTGAGCGCCTTGCGCGGCCCGAGATTTTCGTTCCGGGCATTACTGATGGCGGCGTCGGTCTGCGGTTCTTCCGCCGTGCTCAGATAAATAAAGATATCGGGGCCGTCGTCGGAGGCAAAATCTTCAAAGCGGATTTCATAACCACCGCCGTCGCGCGCCACCAGAATAGCGCGGCCGCTGGTCGGGTGGTGGGTACCGTAAAACTGGCCGCTGGCGATAATTTCTTCGGCCTGAAGCGGCGCGGCCGTTATCAGGAGGAGGCAGGCGAATAACCCGCCAGCGGCAAATATTTGCGGCCACATTTTCCAGCGCATCGTAATCCGCCCTGTTCAGTTAGATTCCTTGCGCGACTTTCGGCATAACTTCCTCGGCGAAAAGATGCATGGCGTCCGCCACCTGATTGTGCGGCATGCCGAGCCATTGCATGCCGAGGACGAAACTGTTCACGCCGAGCCGCTTATTGTAACCGATAATCTGCTCGGCCACTTCGTCGGGCGAGCCGAACAGAAAACGGTCGCGCAGCAATTCATCGAAATCGAGCGAGAGATCGTCATCGCCCGCAGGCATGGCCTTGTCCTGGCCCCACTCGTGATAGGCCTTGTATTTGGCTTCGAGATAGGGCCGGGCGATGCGCATCGCCTCGTCGCGCGATCCGGCGACGAAGACTTCGCGCATCAACGGCAGCTCGTCGGGAAACGGCTTGTCGAGCGCGTCGAGCTCGCGCCGGTAGATATCGAGCTGGCGCTCGATCGTATCCATACGCTGATGCGGATTGATGAACCAGGTATCGCCGAGGCGCGCGGCGCGGCGCACCGCGCTATCCGCATTGGCGCCGAACCATACCGGCGGGTGGGGTTGCTGCACCGGCTTGATCGACAGCGTTACATCGTCGAGCTCAAAATGGCTGCCCTTCATGCTGACATGATCCTCGGTCCAGAGACGCAGCACGGCTTCGAGGTTTTCCTCGAGGCGTGGCCCGCGCTCGGATTGGGTGGTGCCGAAGCCCTTGAACTCGACCTCGCGGTAGCCGAGCCCAGCGCCGAACACCAATTTCCCGCCGGTCATAACGTCGAGGGTCGCCAGTTGCTCGGCGATATCGAGCGGCTTGTGCAGGGAAAGTAGAACGATACCCGGAATCATGCGGCAATTGGGCGCCTCGGCGGCGAGGCGGCACAGGAACGGGATCTGTTGCAGCATTTGTAAGGGGTGGGCGGCGTAATGCATGCCGGCGCAAATGCCGGTGAAGCCGAGCTGATCGGCGAGGCGCGCTTCCGCCGCCAAATCGGCAAAGCGCGCCACCATGTCGGCGTCCTTGGGATATTGCGCGCGTATGAAGAAGGTATATTGCATGCCCGTTTACCTTGTTGTTTTGCCGCACCGGCGTTCCGGAGTTATTGTATTATTACCGCCGGGACGAGATAGACAATGATTGGAAGGGGTGTTCAATGAAAATTGATGGCGGCTGCCATTGCGGCCATATCAGCTATGAAGCGGAGATCGATTCCGACAAGGTGGTCGCCTGCCACTGTACGGATTGTCAAACAATGTCCGGCGCGCCGTTTCGCATGGTGGCGTTTTCGGTCGCGGATGGCTTTAAGCTGCTTTCGGGTGAGCTCAAGATTTACGTCAAAACGGCGGAGAGCGGCAACAAGCGCCAGCAATCCTTTTGCCCCGAATGCGGCACGCCGATCTATGCCGCCGGTGTCGAGGAGGGGCCGAAGAATTACGGCATCCGCGTCGGCTCGATCCGCCAGCGCGCCGAACTGACACCGAAGCTGCAAGTGTGGTCACGCTCCGCCCAGCACTGGCTGCCCGATTTGCAAGAGATTAAGAAACTGGAGCAGCAACCGCCGGTGAAAGCGACAAACTAGCCGGCGCTATTCCGCCGGTGCTGTTGCTTGCTCCGGCGCTTCCCGGCTTTTGGCGCCGCGCGTAAATATGGCGAGGCCGGCGAAGGCCAGGGCAGTGGCGATCCAGACCCAAAAGCTGTGCCGTTCATTCTCCAGCACATAGCCCCAGCCGAAGCCGCCGAGCACAATGAAATAATTGAACTGGGAAAAGAACACCGGGCCGGTGATGCGCACCAGGGTGAACCAGGCGACCGTTGTCGCCGCGGTGATGGCGGCGGCGTAAAGAATCACGAGGTTGCCGTCCAGGGTGGCGGCGGGAAAAACGAAGGTCTGTCCGCTCGCCAGCATGACCGGTGCCAGGAGCACAGTGGCGCCGGCTGACATGCCGGTTGCCATCGCCAGTGAGGGTGTTCCGGCCGGCCGCAAGATGACGACGAAGGCGTTGCACGAGGCGAAACAGAGTGGCCCAAGCAGAGCCAACAAGACCCACCCGACCATATCTGGCGTCGGCAGGGCGGTCTCGGGGATGAGAACGAAGAGCATGCCGCTGAGACCCAGCAACACGCCGATCATGCCGGAGAGGCGGAATTTTTCGATGCGCAGAAAATAGGACATCACATAGGTCAAGAGTGGCACCAGGACGAGGAGGAGCGTAATGATGCTGACCGGAATCTTGGACGAGAGAAAAGTGAGGAGCGGCACGGGAAAGGCGACGGCGATGATGCCGAGAATCAGATAGGCGCGGATATGCGGCCAGGTGAGGCTCGGCAGTTCCTTTTTGAGGGCGGCGACAATGATCAATACCAGGGTTGCCAATAGGGAGAACCAAAAGACATAGCCAATATAGGGTAAGCCATATTCGCCGCTCATCTTGTTGACCGGAAAGAGCGCGCTATAGATCACGCCGATTACCGCAAGAATGGGGATAAAGAGGAATTTATTCTTATCTGTCATTCGCATGTGGTGTGTCTAGCATGGGGCGCGGGGAGAATGAAGCGCGCCAGCCAGGGCGTGCAAATCAGGGGCTCCGTGCCGCGCCAAGCGGCATCTGTCAAAGTCCGCATAATCAGGCGAGCAATTTGTTAATCAAGGCGGGGTAATATTGGCGCAGGGCGTTCCCTCACCGATTCTGTCTCCCGACTGGCGGCTTGCGGCAGGGCGCGCCCGCGGGAGTGATTCAAATTTATGACGTCTAAAAGTTCAGAAATCATCCGCTTAAGCGATCATACCGCGATCGCCGGTGGGCGGCGGAGTGCGGCGCAGCAGTCAATATTTCGCCGCCATGACCTGTCGGAGGTCGACCTGGCGCTTTTTAATGAAGTGATCGGCACCCGCGCCGTTTTGAGCGATTCGATGCGCGGTATCGGCTTTCGTCCGTTCCGCACAAATGTGGTGAACGCACTGGATGGTTTGCGGGTGGCGGTGCGCCGCGGCGATATCGACATGCTGGTCCTAGAAGCCAATCAGCAGCCGCGCGACGTCTACAATCTGGTGCACGAAATCCGCAACGGCAAGCTCGGCCCCAATCCGTTCCTGGTGATCTCCATCGTTACCTGGCGCGCCGACAAGGGGCTGATCCAAGCCTTCCTCAAAGCCGGCGCCGATGATGTGGTCGTGATGCCGGCATCAATCAGTTTCGCTTCGGGGCGGGTTGATAATTTGATCGACAACCGGCGCGAGTTTGTTGTCACCACCAGCTATGTCGGGCCGGACCGGCGCTTGCGCTCGCGCGCCATGGCAGATGAATTGGGCACGATCCTGGTGCCCAACGGTTTGCGCTACAAGGCAACCGGCGATGAGAGTGCAAACCCGAACGGCGCCCGCCTGCAGCGCATCAACCGGGTCGTTCAGGAGCATCGTTTGCGCCGCCTGACACTACGCCTCGAATCACTGACCGGGCAGTTGGAATACGCCGCGGCCGAACAGCCGGACGCCCCCCCGCAGAGCGCATGCATGAGCGAACTGTCTGACCTGATCAGCCGCATCACTTCCCTCACCAAGGATGACGGGCGCATGACGGTTTCGGAATTAATAACGTCCCTCGGCGCCGTGCAGGCGGCTACGGAGGGCCGGCAACAGGTACACAGCGATATTTTCGCGCTGCTCAAGGTGCATAGTCAGGCGCTTTTGGCGATGCAGCGTGGCGACAAAGAGGCGGCTGACCTGGTCGTCCGCGCTGTGCGCACGGCGGCGAATGTGGTTGATGAGCGCACCCGCCAGGGAAGCGGCGACGAGGAAGATGTCGCCATCCGTATCTAACCGTTATCTGCCCTTTGGCGAAAAATTTACCATAGTTCATAACGTTACATTTACTGAATTTAAGCATGATCGGGACAACGACGAAACATGCCGAAGATTTGGAGTAACATTTGTTGAACATCAATTCCGGTAAGGCCGGACACAGTGTCCGTTCCTGGAATACCGAAAATGACACCGGGCGCGATTATACCGAAGTCAACATCGCGCTCTTCAATGAAATGTCGCAGACCCGCAGCATATTGCGTGATTCGCTTCGCAATATCGGATTCCGTCCGGGCAATACCGAAGTTTTGGCGGCGCCGGATAAATTACATCACACGGTGAGCCGCGGCGAAGTCGACTTTCTCGTGCTCGAAGCCGATGAGCGCCCAAGCGAGATGTGTGAATTGGTGCGCGATATCCGCCTTGGCAAACTCGGCCCAGATCCCTATTTGGTTATTTCCATCATCACCTGGCGGGCGGACAATCACCTGATCACGGATTTTATCAAGGCGGGCGCCGATGATGTCATTGTCATGCCGGCGTCGGTCAGTTTTGCCTCCGGGCGGGTTGATCACCTGATCGACGACCGGCGGGAATTTTCCGTCACCACCGATTATGTCGGGCCGGACCGGCGCTCGAAATCGCGCAGCTCGATTGACGAGCTGGGTACCTTTCCCGTGCCCAATGGCCTCAGATACAAGACCACCGGGGACGAAAGCGCCAAGCCAAACGCCGCCCGTTTGCGCCAGGCCAACCGCATTGTCGAGGAGCACCGCCTGCGCCGTATGACACTCCGCCTCGAACAATTGGCGGGCCAGGGCGAGCGCTTCGCCAATGAGCGGCCCGGCACGCCGCTGCCCAACGCACCCATGGTGAAATTGCTCGATCTGACCGAGGATATCGAAATGCACTCGCGTGATGGCAGTGTGAGCATGACTGAGTTAACCGCTTCCATGACCGGTATCATGCAGGCGGTTATGAGCAGCAGCAGCGGCAGCGCCGACATGTTTGCGCTTTTGAGGGTGCATGCCCAGGCACTGCTCTCCCTGCAGCGTGGCGACAAAGATGCCACCGAGCTGGTTGTCCGCGCGGTGAAGACTGCCAAGAAAGTGGTGGAAAACCGCAGCCGGAAGTCGGATTAGAAAAGCCTTGAGAATTTGACAGGCCCATTGGCGCGCAAGGTATAAGGTCTCGAACAGAATAAATAAGGGGGGATCATGGCGCGGCTCGGCATTAGTTTTTCAGGTGGACCCAACGCCAGCGAGATTGTCGCCTGCGTCAAACTTGCCGAAGAGTTGGGCTATGAATCGGCCTGGGTGGCGGAAGGCCATGGCGGCGATCAGTTCGCCATTCTTTCGGCCTGCGCCACGCAGACCTCGCGCATAATTCTTGGCACCAGCATCACCAGCGCCTTTGTGCGCTCAGGCCCGACCATCGCCATGGCGGCGGCCACCGTGGATGAAATCTCCCAGGGCCGCTTCATTTTGGGCATTGGGTCGAGCCACAAAATTCAGGTCGAGCCGGAACATGGTATTCCCTACAGCAAGCCGCTCACCCGGGTGCGCGAGACCGTTGAGCTGGTGCGCGAGCTGTTGCGCGAAGGCATCGTGCACTATCAGGGCGAGACGATCAGCATCGAAAAATTCGAGTTCTGGTTCGAACCGCACCGGCGCGCCATGCCGATCTATCTTTCTGCCGTGTTTCCCAAGATGACGGAAGTTTGCGGCGAGATTGCCGACGGTATCATCCTCACGCGCAGCACCTTGGAGACCGGCGCCAAGGTCAAGGCGCAATTGGCTACCGGCGCGGCGCGCGCCGGGCGCGATGCCGGCAAGATTACGATCTCCTCGCTTCTCCCCGTCGCGGTCGCCGAGAGCCGCGCCGAGGCGCTCGATAATTTGCGCGCCGGCACGGCGGCCTATGCGGGCTATTTTCCGCGCTACAACCGGCTTATCGCCGATCACGGTTTTGTCGCCGAGGCGGCGGCCATCGCCGAAGCCTGGGCGCGCGGCGATCAGGCGGCGGCGGTGCGCGCGGTCAGTGATGAACTGGTCGATGCCACCGGCATCGCCGGCACCGCCGGGGAGTGCCGCGAGCGCATCCAGGCCTACCGCGATTCCGGCATCGATCTGCCGATCCTCGCGCCGTTCTCTCGTGGCGCCAACGCCCACACCCAGTTCGAAGCCGTAATCAGGGCCTGTGCGCCGGAATAACCTGGGCGCCGGAATAATAAGCAGGACGGCCGTCTTATTTCTCGTTGCGCCCGCGCCACATTTCCAGAACAAAGCGCGCATGCACGCCGAGGTCGAGGAACGGCCGCGGCGGCAAGCGCTCCGGCGTGCCCTGGCTTTCCATGTCCTTGATCAAGGGATTGTCGACGCCGCACGCCATGTCAGCGGCGAGCAGCCCACCGATCGTGCCCTTGGTCACGCCGACCGCATTCTGACACACCGCGCCAAGCACATTCGGGCCGAGCCGGCCAAAGCCCGGCGCGTGATTGCGCGAGAGACAGACGAAGCCGCGCCAAGTGTGCTCCATGAGCACGTCCGGCAGCATCGGAAAGCGCTTGGCGAACAGGCGTTCGTGATCGGCGCGCGATTGCACCGCCTCCGCCGCCGGGCGGCGAAAGCTCGGCGCGTAGCGGAAGCGCTGACGCATCAAGATGCGCTGATCTTGCGTCAGGCGCATAGTGACGCCGCTGATGGCGTTGACCGGCGTCAGCCCCCAATCATCCTCGCCGCCCATCGCGGTGCGTTCCGCCGGAGTGAGCGGGCGGGTTAAGCTGGCATGTGAGACAAATGACAGCAGCGAGCGTTTGTAAAAACCGAACTGCGTGGCGAAGCCATTGACGGCCAGGATCGCTGTTGGCGCGGCAACGCTGCCGTCCGGCGTGGTCAGGCGCACGCCGTTGGAGAATTCCGCCGCCGTCACCGGCGTGTGTTCATAGAGGCTGACATTCTGCGGCAGATTGTCGGCGAGGCCGCGCGTCAGCGCCGCCGGGTTCATCAGATAGCCGCCGGCGGTAAAAAGCGCCGAATGAAAATGCCGCGTGCCGATCTCCTTGCCGAGCTGGTCACGGTCGAGCCAGCGATATTTCTCGCCGAGTGCATCCAGTTCCTTGGCAAACGGCACCAGCGTATTTTTGCGTCCCGAAGGCGCGACGGCGGCATGATATTTGCCGCGCGCACTCCAATTGCATTCGATCTTGCCGTCCTGCACGGCATTTTCGAGATAATGAATCGCGGCGCGGCTAATGCGGATGAAACGGTGCGAGCCCTCAAGCTCCTGCAAAGAGCTGCCGACATTGTGCGGCAGATCGATGGCAAAGCCGGAATTGCGCCCCGATGCGCCTTCGCCGACTTCATGCGCCTCAAGCAAAATGACTTTCTCGTTGGGCCGGTTCTCGGCCAGGCGCCGCGCCGCCGCGAGGCCGGCATAGCCGGCGCCGATCACCACCCAATCGGCACGCTGATCGCCTTTCAGCGCTGGCGTGATCGGGCGCTGCGGCAGAATCGCGCTCCAGCCATTGGTGCGGTCATCTTTGGGCAATATGGAAATTCTGGCCATTGGGCGCTCCTCAGTCCCTTTTCCCCGATTGCCGCACCATCTTACAAAGAGCGGCCATCCAGTGCTACGCTTAGGCCAGGGAACGAAAACAAAAGACGGGAGCCGACGGCATGAACAAGGGATTAGGCAGCGCACACACCATTCACAGCCAGCACCAGCACATGACCTGGGACAATGCGACACCGCCGGCCTTAACGGTGGCGCCGGGCGAAACGGTGGTGTTTGAGGAGATCGACGCGGTATGCGGCCAAATTGCGCCGGATTCAGGTGTTGATGTCATCAC
>JABIXB010000169.1 GCA_018666805.1 Rhodospirillaceae bacterium
CGGCGGGCGGCAGGCATAGGTCGGCGGTTTGAAATTCTCGCCGCCCTCGCCGTCGGCATCATTGCCAACCGTCAAATCACCCGCCAGCAGATAGACCTCTTCCCAATAATCATGGCGGAACGGCACCGTGGTGTAGACGCCAGCCTGGATGCGCAGCAGGCGCGTCCGCCCGCCGCTTTTACCGCCCTCATCCAAATTGCCGGCTAATATTTTTTGCTCGATACCGGGCGGATAACCGGGCGGCGTTTCCCACCCGCTTGCCATATTGAGGGTGTGGAATTCGAGATGTTGTTTGTCAATCGCCATGCTTTTTTTCTCCTAATTTAGCCAGCGCGCCTTCGAGGCTGTAGCTGTCCATCATGCGCTTCACCAGCTTGTCAGCGCCGTCCCAGTCATAGCTGCGGTAGGAATTTCCCTGGGTGACGAAACTGGCGCCGGCATAGAACATTTCATATTGCACATGGCGCGAAGCGAATTCGCTGCCAACCGCATCCCAGGCGAGCTTGAAAAATTTCACCCGGTCGTCGGGGCTGAACAGCGGCGAGCCCTGTGAACGGCGGATATATTCGGCCAGTTCCGGATTGGCGAAATCCTCGACCGAAGAGGGCAGCATGATCATGCCGCCGCCGGCCAACTCGCGCATCGTCGTGATCACCCGGGGATAGAGTTTTTGCGTCTGCACCTGCGCGGCGTAAAGCATATGGCGGTCCGGCACGAAATAGCGCCCGACTTTGCGGCCCTTGACCTCCATCGCCGTCACCAGGGCCTCGACCAAAGCCGCATCCGCCGCCAATGTGCCAAGCGTTTCACGCACGGAGGGAAAATCGATGACGCCGTTGGCCTCGGCGATCTTGTGCGCCAGGCCAAGCAAAAACCGCATCTTCACGTTAAGGCGGATCTGGCATTGGTAGTTTTGATGAACATGCGACGGCGTGCCATGAAATTGCTGCGCGCACATGGTGACATCGCCAGCGATAAACACCCGCTCCCACGGCACTTTGACATCATCGAAATAAATCACTGCGTCATTTTCATCGAAGCGGTAGGAAAGCGGATTGTCGAACTCGGAGACCGCCGCTTCCTCATAGGATTTGCGCGACAGAATCTTGAGCCCCTTCTGGTTCATCGGAATGGCGAAGCTGAGCGCATAGGGCGCCTCGTCTTCCTTCAAGGGCTGAATTGTCGTTACCCAAATCTCGTTCGACATGATGCAACTGGTGCCCAGCATCTTGGCGCCGCGCACGGTGATGCCTTCCGCATCCTCATCCACGAGGCGCGCGGTGAGATACGGGTCGTCCTGATCGCCGGCGCCTTTGGAACGGTCGGCCTGGGGGTTGATGATAACGTAGCTGAGATAGAGATCGTTATCGCGCGCATAGCGAAAATAATCCCTCAGCGCACCAGCGCGGGCGATGTCCCATTTATCGAAAATTTCGGCCCCCATCATCATGCCGGCCAGACCCGAGGCGACATGATCCGGCGAGCGCCCGAGAAAGCCGTAATGGCACTCTGCCCAGGATTCCAGGGCGTGCCGCCGGGCAAGCAATTGATCGTAACTTTCGGGCAGTTGCCAACAGCGATTAACGCGCTCGCCGCTATCGGGCGAAACGAATGTCAGCGCCTCGATATTTTCGGGCGCCGCCTGAAAGTCATAAAGCAGAGCCGAGGTTTGCACCGAATTGCGGTAGGCCGGATGGCGCGTAACGTCGCCAACCTTATCTCCCTTGAGGAACACCTCACGGCCGTCGCGCAAAGCGCTCAAATGCATCTCGCCATTTTTTGTCATGGCTTATCTCCTTGTTCGTTTTCACGCGTCATGACGAGATTGCCAAAGCCGTCAACCTCGCCGCTCAACCCCGCATCGACGAAAACCGTACCGTCGGGCTGCTCCAAAATCGCCGGCCCCGCCACCCTGGCACCAACCGGCAGCTGAAGGCGATCAAAAATTGCTGTCTCACACCAGCCGCCTTCCGACCAGACTTGGCGCGACCCCACCCGAGCCCGCTCCAGGCTGGCATCCGACGGTGGCGCGAGAACGGTAAAGTCGAACGCTTCGCGGCGGGCAACAGCGGTCACGCGCAGATTGAGCAGGCGGATCGGAATATTATCGAGCAGGCGGCCATAAACTTCCTGATAGCGCGCTTCGAAAGCGCCACGCAGTTGCGCCGCATCAATTTCCAAGCCGCGCGCCAAGCCGACCGCGACGGTGTGACTCTGGCCCTGATAGGACATATCCGCTTCAAACGACTGTGCCGCGCTTTGACCTACTAAGGCGCCGGTCTCTCCGGCCAAGTCAGCCATGCGGGCGCGAAAATCAGTCATATCGATTTCATCGAGGGTGCGGTTTACCGTTGCCACGGAATCATGGCGGAGATCGGCGATAGCGCAGCCGAGCGCGCTGATCACGCCGGGATAGCGCGGCACCAGCGCCTTGGCGAGGCCGACCTCGCGCATCAGCGCCCCGGCATGCAAAGCGCCGCCGCCGCCAAACGGCATAATGACAAACTTGCGCGGATCATGGCCGCGTTCGATCGAGACAAGGCGGATGGCGCCGGCCATCAAACCATTGGCGACACGGATGATGGCGGCAGCCGCATTGGTGAGGTCAAGGCCAAGCGGCTCGCCAACATGTCGCATAATCGCCGCTTCGGCTGCCGCGCTGTCGAGACGCTCCAGCTTGCCGCCGATCGGGCGTTCGGCATTGATGCGGCCCAACACCACATTGGCGTCGGTCACGGTCGGGCGGCTGTTGCCGAGGCCATAGCAAGCCGGACCCGGATCGGAGCCGGCCGATTCAGGCCCAACGCGCAACAGGCCGCCGCGATCCACCGCGGCAATCGAACCGCCGCCGGCGCCGATGGTGGTGATCTCGACCATCGGCGTGCGGATAACAAGGCCGAAATCGATTGAGGTTTGCGGGCTGATGGCGTGGTCGCCGCCGGCGACGACGGAAACATCAAAACTGGTGCCGCCCATGTCGCAGGTGATGACATTTTCAAAGCCGGCGGCTTGGGCAATATGACCAGCCGCGACAA
>JABIXB010000170.1 GCA_018666805.1 Rhodospirillaceae bacterium
GGACGAGACGCTTGGACAAATGAGTTATGAGAGCGAGCCGTCGCCCTTCCTCGGCCAAATACCCGGAATGGTGCGGCAGCGGGATTTTAGCGAAGAGACCGCGCGCGAGATCGACTGCGCGGTGCGTGACCTGGTGGCGGCCGCCTTCGAGCGCGCTGCCACGCTTCTCGCCGCACACCGCGCCCAATTGGATGCCGGCGCCGCTGCGTTGCTCAAGCAGGAAACCCTGTCGCAGGCTGAATTAAGTGAAATCGTTGCCAAGCCCGCCTAAATCCCGGCCATCCCCCGACGCTCGATCACGGCTCTATGACCGCGCCGATGCGAAGTCTTTGGATCAGCCAAATGGCTTCCGAGCGGGATAAGCTGCCGGCCCAGGCCGGCATTGCTGCCGGTGCATGGCCATATAATAATGTCGTCAAAAGCTGCTGGTTGGGTTTGGCGCGCAAATAGGACGGCTGAAGCGGTGGCCCACTGCCGCCTTGCAATTGGGCGCCATGACATATCACGCAGAAATTCTTAACAATGTAGTTGAGCTTGTCTTCCGGCGGCCTCGCCGCCGCCGGGTTGAGCACAGCCGTCAGCAGGCTGAGAGTAATAATCGCGCCGCTACATCGGCTCAGAAATATCTTCCAGGCCCTCGGTGCTGAGTAGCTCAAATTCATGGCTCGAGGATTGCCGTATCAGGCCGTCGCGCTTGAGCTGCGAGATGGTGCGGCTGACCGTTTCGATGGTAAGGCCGAGATAGTCGGCGATATCTTCCTGCACCATGGGGAGATAAACCGCGCCGTCGCGGCCGCCGCGCAATTCCTCACGCTCCGACAGTTTGAGCAGGAAGGAAGCCATGCGTTCCTTCGCCGTCTTGCGGCCGAGCAACAGCATTTGATCCTGCGCCACGGCCAGTTCGTCATTGGCAATCTCAAACAGGCGCCGTTCCAGCCCACGATGGCTTTCAAACAATGTTTCGAGTTTGTCGCGCTCAAAGCGGCAGAGCTCGACTTCGGTAATCGCTTCGGCGCCGTAAGCGTAGCCCTTGCGGCTGCCGAGGCCGAGAAAATCACCGGGGAGGAGAAAGCCGGTCACCTGACGGCGCCCGTCGGGCGTTAATTTGAAAAGCCGAACCGCGCCCTTGGTGACGTTGTAAACAACATCTGCGCTGTCGCCTTCCTGAAAAATGATGTGGCGTTTGGCGAAATGCATGCGGCGTGAGATCGACGAGAGCGTCGCGACCTCGTTTTCGTCCAGCCCGGCGCAAAAAGTCAGACCGCGTATTTCACAGGCACGGCAATCATGCGCGGCGCAGGGTGTGCTCCATGGTCCGCGTTTTGCTCTTGCTTTGGGAAGTCCCTTTAACTCGACCGCCATACTATTTCCTCCCACTCAGTGACCGCGCCCGGATTGGCCTGGTCCGTCTTTAACCACGGATAGATTTATCACTCTCAGGCCATCTTTCAACCTGCCAAATTGTCGCAAGTAGCTGCCAAATTGTCGCACGCAACTGCTCGGTGCAGATGATCTGAATCAAGGCCGTTAATCCTTATGATAGTCATAATTTGCTCAAGTTGCACGAGGTGCTTCGTGACGCCAATAGAGCAATATACCGTTACCCGCCTTCAGCGGAACCAGATCGCGCAAGCGTTTCCCTTGCTGCAGTCGCAGTCTGGCGGCCTTAGTTTAGAGAGATGGCAAGACTATGCCGCGCGCCTGACGGCGACGGAAAACGCGATCGCGAAATGCGGCATTATCGTGGTCGAATCGCCGCGTGGCTATCTGCGCGGCTTATTCAGCTATTTCGTCGGCCCCCATCTCAGCGACGGCGAACGTGTCATCATCGATTCATTTATTGTTGTCGACACGATTGACCGGCCGCGCGTCGCCATGGCGCTGGTCGATGCGATACCGTCCTTGGTTAACGAGATGAATTGCACCAAAGTGGCGCTCTGCCTCGAAGCGCACGACGCCTGGCTGTTGCCGCTGCTCTATGCCGCCGGCTTCGAGCAGCACGGCTCGGAGATGACACAGATTCTCAGCCGCAAAATGGACTGTTAGAAGTTAGACGGCTTGGCCGTGCCGAACGGACCGGACACCATCCCATGCGGTGAAATATGCCGTCGCCGGCGCCACCGCCTGCAGGCAATCCGCCGCACGGTCGAGTGGCAATATGGCCAGCGCGGTGGAAAGCGCGTCCGCCGTCATGGCATTGCGCGCGCAGACGGAAACGCTGGCGTGGCGCATGGCGCTGGCGCCACTGGCCGGATCGAGCAGATGATGGCGTCCGCGCGGCGCGCCAAACCGCCCGCGCGGCGCGCCAAACCAGTGGCCGTGTGCCGCCGAAGTCGCCACGGCGGGGCTGTCCTCATTGAGCTCAATGCGCCGCAGCGTGCCGTCATGCCCGGGCGGATTTTCGAGCCCGACATGCCACGGCCGCCCCGATGGATGCTGGCCGAGGCCGCGTACTTCGCCCAAATTAACCAACACCTCGCCCATGGCACGGGCGCGTAACAGCTCGGCCACGCGGTCGGTGATGTAGCCCTGGGCAATGCCGTTCAGGGTGAGCGCCATGCCTGGCCGGGCAAACGCGATACGGCCGGTGGAAATTTCGATCTGGCGGTAATCGACCAGCGCGCGCGCCGCGTCAATTTCGGCCGCGCTAGGCTTTTCGCCGGCGCCACGGTAACGCGCATGCAGCGCGAACAGGGGCTGCACGGAAATATCGAACGCTCCCGCACTCAGGCGTGAGAAGCGCCGGCTCTCGCCGAGCAGGTGAATGAGGTCAAGCGGCGCGCCGTCGAGGCGGCCATCGCGGTTGAGATAAGAGAGCGCGGAATCGGCGCGGTAGATACTGAACATCGCCTCCAGCCGGGCGATCTCGCGCACACACTCATCGAGCAATCCTTGCGCCCGTCCGGCATCGGGATGATGCAACAGAATGGACGCGCGCGCGCCGAGCGCCGTGCCGTTCCAGCGGTGTAGCGTGCCGGTGCCGGCGCTTGCGCCGCGAATCCCGGCGCCCACTGACAGGCCCAAAGCCGCCGCCGAGATAGCGATGAAACGCCGCCGATTCAGGGTTACCGTCATTGTGTAGGTCCGTCATGTTCGTGCACGTCATCGGACTCCATATGCGTCATATTACGCTCCGGTGTTTCGACCGCGCCAAGGATGAAGCCTTCGGGGACGGCGGCGAATTCCATGACGTCGCCGCCATGCGCGGCGGCAAAATCATGGGCGGCTTGTTGCCTGGAAAAGGGCACTGCTTCCGGCGCGCCCATGCCGCCTGCTTTCGCAGAGCCGACGACATACCAGGCGCCGCGCGCCTCAATCCAACTGCCCGGCTCGGGCGAATCCCAATCGGCCACCGCCATGTCGTTGACATAAATCGCGGCGATGTTTTTAGCTTCTTCCGGCAACATGGTGAAGGCAATGGCGTCGCGCACCGAAGAGAACCAGAGCGGCGCGGCGCCACCTTCAAGATGGATCTGGCCCTTCGGCCCCATATGTTCGGCCACCACCATATTGCAATAATAACCGATCGAATCCCGCGTCAGTTCCACTGCCGAAGGGGGCGGTTTATCGCCCTCGTCACTGCACGCGGCGAGCGGCAGAATGATGAGAGCGAGCAATAAAATCGCCAGGGCGCGATTCATAATTCTCGCCTTCCCAAAAGCGTGCCGGCGGCGGCAAGCGGAATGGCGATCCACGCCGCCAACACCGCGAGCAGCAGGCCGGCGCTGAACGCTGCCTGCTGGCCGAGGCCGGCCATGCCGGACATCAGCGCGACATTGCCATCGCCCGACAGATTGAACATGCGGTAGGCGTCGGCCGGGTTGAACAGCATCAGATAGCGGAACAATTGCTGCCCGACCAACTGCCCCTCATCAGCGACCAACACGCCGAGGAGCGCCATGTCGTAGAGAATGACGAAGACCAGCCACACCGCAACAGCGAGGCCGGCGGCGGTGCCACGGTCGCGCACGGCGGCGCTGATCAGATAGCCGAGCGCGACGAACACCGCCCCGAGCAACACCGACGAGCCGATCAACGCGCCAAAGGCGCGCCAGCTTTCCGCATCGCCGCCGGCCCCGGTGCCGACGGTCAATCCGGCGACGCCGAAGCCGACCACCGTGGCGAAGGTGAGGATCGCCACATGGCCGATAAACTTACCCAGCACGACCTGCCAGCGCGCCACCGGATAGGCGAGCAACAGAAACATCGTGCCGCGCTCGATCTCGCCGACAATGGCTTCATAGGAGAGCAGCAGCGCGATCAGCGGCACGAGAAAAATGCTCAGGGAGGAGAGGCCGATTACCGTCACGTCGAGACGCGTCGCCGCGACCGAGCCGGCCGGCGCGCTGCCGACCAGCGCCAGCGCCAGCGCCAGCACGCCCAACAGCAACGTGGCGGCCAAGACCCAGCGATTGCGCATGCCGTCGCGGATTTCCTTGGTTGCGATAATGAGAACCGTGTTCATGGGCGTTTCTCCTGATCGCGGAAATGGGCATAGAGCGCATCGAGCGAGGGCGGGTGAATTTCCATATCCTGGACCACCCCCCCGAGCTCGGCGATCTGGCGTACGAGCGCCATTTTGCGGCTTGGCCGGCAATTGAAATCGACCGCATGATTGTTGATCCGCAGTGCCGAGCGATCCATCGCGGCAACCGTCGCCGCATCCTCGCCACTGCCCACCTGAACCTCGATATGCACCGGCAATTCGGCCGCCTGGCGCAGTTCCGCCAACGTGCCGCACGCCACCAGAACACCATCATTCATGATCGCCACCCGGTCGGTCTGGGCTTCGACCTCGGTCAAGGCATGCGACGACAACAGCACCGAGACACCTTCTTCGGTGAGGCGGTGCAGGGTGGCATAGAAGCTTTGCCGCGACGCCGGGTCGAGCCCGGTGGTGGGCTCGTCGAGTAACAACAGTTTCGGATCGCCCAACAATGCCTGGGCCAGGCCGAGACGCTGGCGCATGCCTTTGGAATAGGTCTTGATGCGTTTCTTCGCCGCCGCCGTCAAACCGACCCGCTCCAACAGCTCGGCGCATTGCTTAAGCGGTGCGCGCTTTAGCCGCGCGTAATAGCGCAGCAATTCGCTGCCGGTCATCGAGCCCTGAAAAGCGACGCTCTCGGGCAAAAAGCCGATGTCGCGCCGCGCCGCGCGCCCGGCGCGGCTGCCAGGCTCGGCGCCAAGCACGCTCACCGTGCCGCCATTCGGGCGGATCAGCCCAAGCATCAGCTTCATCAAGGTGGTTTTGCCGGCGCCGTTATGGCCGAGAAGCGCCACGCTCTCGCCCGGTGACAGGGTAAAGGACACACCCTTCACCACTTCATCGACGCCGTATGATTTGCTCAAATTATCAAGTGCAATAATGTCCCTGCTCATCGCTCCGCATACCTCCTTGGTATTGACGGCTTGATTTCGGGGGGGTGCATCAAGGGTGCGGAATCGATCACGCCGCCGGGATGCAGCCCGGGGAAACTCTCCTGCGCCCAACGCAGAATTTGCACCGCCGGGCTGGTCAGCAGGAGCTTGGCCACCGGATGGCGCCACATCACCTGATCGACCAGATCGTTGGGCTTGTAGGGCGTATCGGCAATGCCGTCGCCGTTGAGATCGAAGGCGGTGTTATCGCTCCAGTAATTGCCTTTACCCGCGTGCGACCAATCAAGCCAGCGGCTGCCGACATATTTCACCTGGGTCTGATTGGCGATAAAGGCATTGCCGGAAATAATGTTGCGCTCCGAGCCGGCGGTGTAATGAATGCCGATTTCGCAACCTTCGAAATGATTGCCGGTGATTTCGTTTTTGTTGGAATTATAAAGAAAGACGCATTTCTTACCGGCGCGGCGGATCACATTGCCGCTGAGTTGCGATTCATTGGCGAAGTTAAACGCCATGCCATGCTCGCGATCGCCCTCCGACAGATTGTCCCGGATCACCAGGCGGTGGGAATACATCAGGGCATAACCAAGATGATTGCCGCGCGACACGTTATCGCTGATTTCGGCGTCATTGGTATACATGTAATGAATGGCGAAGCGCAGATCCTGGAAGTGATTGCCGCGAAAAATATTGCCCGAGCTGGTGGTGACGAAAATCCCGTCGCGGCCAGAGTAAATTTTGTTGCCCTCGATAATCGAGCCCGGCGAATTCCATAGATGGACGCCGTTGCCGCGGTCATTCATGCGCACCCCCGCACGCCCTAGAATTTCGTTGCC
>JABIXB010000171.1 GCA_018666805.1 Rhodospirillaceae bacterium
AATTCGGCCAGTTCGGCCGGCGCGCTCAAGCGTTCGGGTATTTCGCCGGCCAGCCAATGCGCATCCAGTCGATCGGGCGGTTGGAAGCGCAAGATCCGGTGATGCTGCTCAAACGCAATAAGAATGGCGCCGTCGGCGCCCTGCGCCAGTGCTTCGGCGTCGCGGTAGCGGCCCGAGAGCGCCTTTCCGTCCGGTCCGGTGATCGGCGCCAGATGCGCCGAGGCAATGCCGCTGAGATCGCCCGCTTCGTCATAAAGCAATTCGGCGGAAAACCATGAGCCCCGGTCCGAGGCGGCCAGCATCTGTTTGCCATCGGCGCTGACAAGCAGCGACGAGAGGCCGCCAAAGCGCGCATCACTAGAGCCCAACGAAAGCCCGCCGCGATATTCGAGCCTGCCGATTTGGCGCTGCGCGTGATTTTCATAATTTAGCGGCACGCGCGCGGCGGAGATATTTATCTCATCGGCGCGCGCGTCCGCCGCTGCACAGAACAGCAGGATCGCAACAACCGGATATAGGAGATGCAGCTTCATCACGGGCTATTGAATAGGGCGGGGCGCTCGGCATCGTTACAATGGTGGCGAAGGATCATCGCATATATGGAGGGGGAAGATGCAAATAGCGCGTAGAAATGTTGTTCTCGGCATGGCCGGCTTGCCGCTGGCGGCGGTGTTGGCCGATCCCCGTCTGGCCTGGGCGGCGGCGCAAAGCCTGGAGAATGTGTCGCTCACGACCGATGGCGGCCTCAACGTCTCGGCGGCGCTGGCTGTGCCGGCGCAAACGCCGGCGCCGGCGATCCTGCTGGTGCATGAATGGTGGGGCCTCAACGACCAGATTAAAACGATGGCAGCGGATTTGGCCAAGCAAGGTTATCTCGCGCTTGCTGTCGACCTCTACAACGGCCATGTGACGGACAAGCCGGACGAGGCGCGCAAACTCGTCGGCGGTGTCGATGGCGCGGCGGCGACCGACACGGTCGGCTCGTGGCTACGCTGGCTGAAGGGCCATCAACTGGCGTCGGGCAAGAGCGCCACCATCGGCTGGTGTTTCGGCGGCGGCTGGTCGCTCAATGCAGCGCTCGCCGAGCCGGTCGATGCGACGATTGTCTATTATGGCAGCGTCAAGAAATCGGCCGGCGATCTGCAAGCGCTAAACGGCCCTGTTCTCGGCCACTTCGCCGAGCGCGACCGTTGGATCAATCACGCTATGGTGTCCGGTTTCGAGGCCGAGATGGCGAAGGCGGGCAGGGCCTATACCAGTCATTGGTATGAAGCCGACCATGCCTTTGCCAATCCGACGAGTGCGCGCTATGACGAAGGCGATGCGGCGCTCGCCTGGCAACGCAGCCTGGATTTCCTGCGGCAACATCTGTCATAACTCCTGCGGGGAATTGTCCGCTGGGAGAGTGCCGTGAAAGATGGCTTAAGGATTATCGATTGCGATCTGCACGTGATCGAAAACGGCGACCTGTTCGAGAAATATCTCGATCCGAAATTTCATGCCGACATGCCGAAATATCTTGGCTGGGGGCCGACCAACTTCCCCCATTGGGATGCCGGCGGCCAAATGATCCCGCCGTGGGCACGCGATACCGCCGTGGTTGGGCCGCAACAGGCGCTTGATGCGCCGAGCGAAGACATCTACGCGCCGATCCGCGACAAGCAGTATGACGCCCCGTCAACACTGGCGGCGATGGATGTCGAGGGCATCGACGAGGCCGTCATGTTCCGCACCTTCGCCTCGATGTTCCTCTCGATCGACAGTTTGGCCGGCGACGTGGCGACGGCCTATTGCGCCGCCTTCAATGATTGGCTGGCGGATTATTGCGCCGAACATGGCCCCCGTCTCCGCGCCGCGGCGATCGTCTCGCTGCACGATCCCGAACTCGCCGCCGCCGAGGCGAGACGCGCGGTCGAGGACAAGGGCCATGTCGCGGTGGTGCTGTTGCCGATGCCTGTCGGCGGGCGCTATGTGCATGGCAGTGAATGCGATGTGTTGTGGCAGGAGATCACGCGCCTGAATGTGCCGCTTATCTTTCATGGCACCAGCGGCGGTGCGTCGGAAGATTACGCCTCCAACCGGTTTCGCAATCACCCTAATTTCCGCACATTGAACCACGCCTCGGCCTTTCCCTTCGAGCTGATGGCGGCGATGGGCGCGATGCTGGTCGGCGGCGTGTGCGACCGCTTCCCCGACATGCGGGTTGGTTTCTTGGAGGGCAATTGCGGCTGGCTGCCATGGTGGCTCGACCGTCTCGACGGCCAGTGGAACAAATATGGCAGCGGCGAGGCAACCCAGCTCTCGGCCCTGCCGTCCGAGCTTTTCCTAAAGCAATGTTTCATCGCCACCGATTCGGATGAGGCGCTGGTGGCGCAAGTGGTGGATCGTTTCGGCGACGCCAACATCGTCATGTCGATCGACTATCCGCACGCCGATGGCGGCTACCCCAACGGCATCAAGGAATTTCTCGGCCTGCCCGGCCTCGGCCTCGAAGCCAAAAAGAAAATCATGTGGGAAAATTGCCGCCGGCTGTACGGCTTCGCGGCTTAACTCGCCAAGCGGCGGCGGCCACCCCGTCCGGGAGCGCCACCCTGGCCCGGCATGTCCTCTTCGAACAGCTCAGCCAGTTTTTCCGTCATCGTGCCGCCCAATTGCTCGGCGTCGGTGATCGTCACCGCATGTTCGTAGTAGCGCGTGACGTCATGGCCGATGCCGATGGCGAGGAGTTGGACCGGTGAGCTCGCCTCGATCCATTGGATCACGGCGCGTAGGTGCCGTTCCAAATAGTTACGCGGATTGACCGAAAGCGTGCTGTCGTCGACCGGCGCGCCGTCCGAGATCACCATGATGACGCGGCGTTCCTCGGGGCGCGCGAGCAGGCGGTCATGCGCCCATAGCAGGGCCTCGCCGTCGATATTTTCCTTCAGCAAACCCTCGCGCAGCATCAGGCCGAGGCTTCTGCGCGCGCGGCGCCACGGCTCGTCGGCATGTTTGTAGACGATATGGCGGAGATCGTTGAGCCGGCCGGGGTTGCGCGGGCGGCCTTGCGCCAGCCA
>JABIXB010000172.1 GCA_018666805.1 Rhodospirillaceae bacterium
ATCTGATTGCGCCGATTGCCATGGATGACGGCCTGCGTTTCGCCATCCGCGAAGGCGGCCGGACCGTGGGCGCCGGTGTCGTCGCCAAAATTATGGAGTAGGCGGCGCTGGGCTTGGAGGAGTGTAGCTCAATTGGTAGAGCGCCGGTCTCCAAAACCGGAGGTTGGGGGTTCGAGACCCTCCACTCCTGCCACGGATTAGACGAATTTGAGCCGGGCGTGTCCGGGAATTAAGTAAGCGGCTGAATTGAATGAGTAGTAGAGCGACGCCAATCGAGTTTCTGCGCCAGGTGCGTCAGGAAGTTTCCAAGGTGACGTGGCCGTCGCGCAGGGAAACCATCACGAGCACCATTATGGTGATCTTGATGGTCGTCTTTATGGCTTTGTTTTTCTTAATGGTGGATCAAGTGTTGTCGATTGGTATCCGTGCCGTCCTCGGACTGGGTGGCTGAACAATATGTCGAAGCAATGGTATATCGTGCATGCCTATTCGGGCTTTGAGAAGAAGGTCGCACTATCGGTCAAGGAACAGGCTCTGCAAATGGGCCTCGACGATTTGATCGACGAAGTGCTGGTGCCGTCTGAGGAAGTGGTCGAGATGCGGCGCGGCGCGAAGATCAAGTCGGAGCGCAAGTTCTTCCCGGGCTATGTATTGGCCCATATGGACATGACGGACGAAACTTGGCATTTGATCAAGAACACGCCGAAGGTCACCGGGTTTTTAGGCTCGGGCGGCAAACCCGTGGCGATCACGGACGCCGAGGCCGAACGTGTTCTGCACCAGGTCAAGGAAGGCATTGAGCGGCCCAAGCCCTCAATTACCTTCGAGATCGGCGAAACGGTAAGAGTATGCGACGGACCCTTCACCTCGTTTAACGGCATGGTCGAAGAGGTCGATGAAGAAAAGGCGAGGCTCAAGGTCTCGGTATCGATTTTTGGCCGGGCGACGCCGGTCGAGTTGGAATATTCGCAGGTCGAAAAGGCCTGATTTAGAAATTGTCTGTTTGAAAGAGTGTAGCGCGAATCATGGCGAAAAAAATAACCGGTTATATCAAGCTTCAAGTCCCCGCCGGGCAGGCGAATCCCTCGCCGCCGATCGGCCCCGCTTTGGGCCAGGCCGGCTTGAACATCATGGAATTCTGTAAAACCTTCAATGCCCAGACGCAAAAGCTCGAGCAGGGCATGCCGATTCCGACGGTGATCTCGGTTTATGGCGATCGCACCTTTTCCTTCATCACCAAAACGCCGCCGGCGAGCTTCTTCTTGAAGAAGGCGGCGGGCCTGGAGAAGGGTTCCGGCGAAGTCGGCCGCGAAGACCCGATCGGCTCGGTGACGCGGGCGCAGATCTTGGAGATCGCGGAAAAGAAAATCGAGGATCTTAACGCCAACGACATGGACGCCGCCTGCCGGATGATTGAAGGCTCGGCCCGCTCCATGGGCATTCAGGTGGTGGGCTAGGCAATGGCAAAATTGGGTAAACGGCAGAAGAGCGCGCGCGATATGATTGATCGCGAGAAGCATTATGCGTTGAATGAAGCGGTTGGTCTGGTCAAGACCAATGCCAGCTCGAAATTTGACGAGACCGTCGAAATCGCCGTCATTTTGGGCGTTGATCCGCGCCATTCCGACCAAATGGTGCGCGGCATGGTATCGCTTCCGAACGGCACCGGGCGCAGCGTTCGCGTCGCGGTTTTTGCCAAGGACGCCAATATCGAGGTGGCCAAGGAAGCCGGCGCCGATATCGTCGGCGGTGAGGAATTGGCCGCGCAGGTGCAGAAGGGCGAAATCGATTTCGACCGCTGCATTTCAACGCCGGATATGATGTCGGTGGTCGGCAAATTGGGCAAAGTGCTCGGGCCGCGCGGCTTGATGCCCAACCCCAAGCTCGGCACCGTGACCAAGGATGTGGCCGAGGCAGTGAAAGCCGCCAAGGGTGGCCAGGTCGAGTTCCGCGTCGAAAAAGCCGGCGTCATTCATGCCGGTGTCGGCAAGGCGAGCTTCAGCGAAGAAGCCTTGAGCCAAAACATCGCCGCTTTCGTTGGCGCTATTCAAAAGGCCAGGCCAAGCGGCGCCAAGGGAATCTATATGAAAAAGGTGGCGCTCAGTTCCACCATGGGCCCTGGCATCAAGCTTGACCTGGCAACGTTGAGCGCGGGCTGAGGCAAAAGCGCAATCGAACGCGGGCGTTTCATACGCCCGCCTAAGGGAATGGCGGTGGACGTCTCGGGCCGCCATTTTCCACAGGACCGGTAATCGGTGGGCCGATAACCGGTCCGTCCTGTCCGAGACCGTGGGCGCCGCCTCAAATGAGGCGGCTTAAGGGCCTGGCGCCACCCACCAAGACAGGAGAAGTGTAGATGGAGAAATATTTTGTGAAGCGAATTTCCCGCACCGCACCAGAAGGAGGGAATCGTGGATCGAGCAGGTAAGGAAAAAGTCGTCGCGGGACTTCGCGAGGTTTTCGAATCGTCGAACCTCATCGTCGTCACGCAGTTCAGCGGGTTGACCGTGGCGGAAGCCACCGACCTCAGGAGCCAAATGCGGCAGGCCGGTGCGAAATTTCAAGTCACGAAGAACCGTTTGGCGCTGCGTGCACTTGAAGGAACCGCGTTCTCCGACCTGGCCGAACTCTTCTTGGGATCAACGGCAATCGCCTATTCGGACGATGCCGTGGCAGCGGCCAAAATCGCCGTCTCCTATGCCAAGAAGAATGACAAATTGGTCATTATCGGCGGTGCGCTCGCCGGCGACAGGTTGGATGTCGCCAATGTCAAAGCATTGGCGGAATTGCCTTCGTTGGATGAGTTGCGCGGAAGGTTGGTCGGCATGATTCAAACCCCGGCCACACGCATTGCAGGCGTCGTCCAGGCGCCGGCAGGCCAGTTGGCCCGTGTGCTGAACGCCTATTCGGAAAAAAGTGAAGCGGCATAGGCCGCGTCATTCTTAATCACAATACGCAGGATGATTGCGTAAGTTCTAGGAGACTAAAAGATGGCTGATTTAGCCCAGATTGCAGATGATTTGTCGAACCTCACCGTGCTCGAGGCGGCCGAGTTAAGTAAAATGCTTGAAGAGAAGTGGGGCGTTTCCGCCGCAGCACCAGTGGCGGTTGCCGCAGCCGGCGCGCCGGCGGCGGCCGAAGAGGCTGAGGAGCAGACTGAATTCACGGTTGTCCTCGCGGCTTTCGGCGAAAAGAAGATCAACGTCATTAAGGAAGTCCGGGCGATTACCGGGCTTGGCTTGAAAGAGGCCAAATCCCTCGTCGAGGAAGCGCCCAAGGAAGTTAAAGAGGGCGTTGACAAGGAAGAGGCCGCAAAAATCAAAGCACAGCTCGAAGGAGCGGGTGCGACCGTCGAGATCAAGTAAGCATTTTGATCACGCTTTCACTTTATTCACAGGCTCGGGTTGGCCATTGCGGCCGGCCCGGGCGTCTGTGCGTTGTGCATGGCTGGAGAATGGGTGCTTAGGCGCGTTATTTACGACTGAAATGCCCCTCGGTGGCTGCGGAATATCCGTTGTTAGGCCGCTGGGGTTGAGTTGAACACCTTTTGTATTGCGAGAGGCGAGAATGCCACAATCATATATGGGTCATCGGCGGCTGCGTAAGGATTTCGGACGAATTCCTGAGATTGCCGAAATGCCGAATCTTATCGAAGTGCAGAAAAACTCCTACGAGCATTTTCTGCAACGCGATATCGATAGCCGGACACGCGGCGATTTCGGTCTGCAGGAAGTCTTCAAATCGGTTTTTCCGATCAAGGATTTCTCCGACACCTCGTCTCTCGAATTCGTCCATTACGAGTTCGATGAACCGAAATACGATGTTGAGGAATGTCAGCAACGCGGCATCACCTATGCGGCGCCGCTCAAGGTAACCCTGCGCCTTATCGTTTGGGACGTGGACGAAGATACCGGTATGCGCAGCGTGCGCGATATCAAGGAGCAAGAAGTCTATATGGGCGATATGCCCTTGATGACTGGCCACGGCACCTTCGTTATCAATGGCACCGAGCGGGTGATTGTCTCGCAGATGCACCGCTCGCCGGGCGTCTTTTTCGATCATGACCGGGGCAAGACGCACAGCTCGGGCAAGTTCCTCTACGCCGCGCGCATTATTCCCTATCGCGGCTCGTGGCTCGATTTCGAATTCGACGCCAAGGATTTAGTTTTTGTGCGCATCGACAGGCGGCGGAAATTGCCGGTGACGGTGCTGTTGCGCGCGCTTTCGATGAGCTCCGAGGACATCCTGTCGAGCTTCTACGAAACCGTGCGCTTCACCAAGAGCAAGAAGGGCTGGAGCGCGCCGTTCGATATTGAGCGTGTGCGCGGCATTAAATTGTTGTCGGATCTGACCAACGCAAAAACCGGCAAAATCGTTGCCGAGGCGGGCCGGCGCGTTACACCGCGTCTGGCCAAGAAGATCGAAGACAGCGGCATGACCGAGCAATTGCTGCCGGAAGAGGAAGTGATCGGCCAATATATTGCCGAGGACCTCATCAATGAGCAAACCGGCGAGATTTTCGCCGAGGCCGGCGATGAGATCACGGAAGAAGTTTTGGAAGCCTTCGATGAGGCAAGCATCACCGACGTTCCGGTTCTTGCCATCGATCACGTCAATATTGGCTCCTATATGCGCAATACCGCTGCCGTCGATAAGAGCAGCAACCGCGAAGAGGCCTTGACCGAGATTTATAAGGTGATGCGCCCGGGCGAGCCGCCGACCGAGGAAACGGCGGAAAAGCTGTTTTACGATTTGGTCTTCGGCAAGGCCAAGCTGGCGCAGGAATCGGTCGATGTGTATGCCGGACCAAAGAAGAGCGGCAAAGCCATCACCGAACTCAAGCGCGACGCTGTCGACCCGGTGTGGATTCTCGATCAGGAAGGCGATTGGGCGCAGATTATCGTTCCCAAAGCGGTCCGCGCGGCTGAAATCCAGGGACCTGTCTGGATTCCGCAGAGCGATCTGATCTTCCTCGGCTCGGAGCGTTATGACTTGTCTGCCGTGGGCCGCGTAAAGATGAACATGCGTCTCAACATTAATGGCGCCGACACCATGCGTGTGCTACGCCGCCAGGACATTCTCGGCGTGGTCAAAACGCTGGTCGGCCTGAAGGATGGCATCGGCGATATCGACGATATCGATCATCTCAGCAACCGCCGTGTCCGTTCGGTCGGCGAGCTGATGGAAAATCAATACCGCATCGGCCTGTTGCGTATGGAACGCGCCATTCGCGAGCGTATGAGTTCGGTCGAGATCGATAACGTCATGCCGCATGATCTGATCAATGCCAAGCCGGCTGCGGCGGCGGTACGCGAATTCTTCGGCTCATCGCAGCTCTCACAGTTTATGGATCAAACCAACCCGCTGTCGGAAATCACCCATAAGCGGCGTCTCTCGGCACTCGGGCCGGGTGGCCTGACGCGCGAGCGCGCCGGTTTCGAAGTGCGCGATGTGCACCCGTCACATTACGGCCGGATTTGCCCGATTGAGACTCCGGAAGGGCCGAATATTGGCTTGATCAATAGTCTCGCGACGTTTGCCCGGGTCAATCAGTATGGTTTCATTGAAAGCCCCTACCGCAAGGTGGAGAAGGGCAAGCTCAGCAGTGAAGTGGTTTACCTCTCGGCCATGGAAGAGGCGAAATATACCATCGCCCAAGCCAATGCGACGACCGATGCGGGCGGTAATTTCACTGAATCCCTGGTGAGTTGCCGGCACAATGGCGATTTTATTGTCTCCGCGCCGGAAAATATCGAATATGTCGATGTCTCGCCCAAACAGCTCGTGTCGGTGGCGACGGCGCTCATTCCATTCCTCGAAAATGACGATGCCAACCGCGCCCTGATGGGTTCGAACATGCAGCGTCAGGCCGTACCCTTGGTGCGCTCCGAAGCGCCGCTGGTCGGTACCGGTATGGAGGAAATTGTAGCGCGCGATTCGGGCGCCTCGATCGTCGCCCAGCAAAGCGGCGTGGTGGAACAGGTTGATGGTGCGCGCATCGTGGTTCGCGGCGAAGCCAATGGCGATAGTGCCTCGGCCGGCGTAAAAATCTACAACCTGCTCAAATTCCAGCGCTCCAATCAGAACACCTGCGTGACCCAGCGTCCGCTGGTGCGCGTCGGCGACCGGGTCAAGAAGGGCGATATCATCGCCGATGGCCCGAGCACCGACCATGGCGAGTTGGCGCTCGGCCGCAATGTGCTGGTCGCGTTCATGCCGTGGAATGGCTACAACTTTGAGGATTCGATCCTGATTTCGGAGCGCCTCGTCGAAGATGATGTTTTCACCTCGATCCACATCGATGAGTTCGAGGTGATGGCGCGCGACACCAAGCTCGGCCAAGAGGAAATCACCCGCGATATTCCCAATGTCGGCGAAGAGGGCCTCAAGAATTTGGACGAGGCCGGTATCGTCTATATCGGCGCGGAAGTGAGCCCGGGCGATATTCTCGTTGGTAAGATTACGCCGAAGGGCGAATCGCCGATGACGCCGGAAGAGAAATTGCTGCGCGCCATCTTCGGCGAAAAGGCTTCGGACGTGCGCGATACTTCGCTCCGGGTTTCGCCGGGCGGCATGGGCACGGTGGTCGAGGTCCGCGTCTTTAACCGCCGCGGCATCGACAAGGACGAACGTGCGTTGTCGATCGAGCATGAAGAGATCGAACATCTCGCCAAGGACAGAAGCGACGAGTTGGAAATCATCGAGCGCAATATTTATGCACGCTTGAAAGAACTGATTCTCGGTAAAATTGGCGCGTCCGGCCCGAAGGAGTTCGGCAGCAACGTTAAGATTACCGACGAAGTTCTCGATTTCCTGTCGCGTGGTCTGTGGTGGCAAATCGTTCTCAAGAACGATGCCGTCATGGCAGAGATGGAAACCTTGAAAGAGGAGCTCGACAGAGAGCGTCTGCGCATCCAGTCGCGCTTCGAAGGCAAGGTCGACAAGATTCAGCGCGGCGACGAATTGCCGCCTGGCGTGCTGAAAATGGTGAAAGTTTTTGTCGCCGTGAAGCGCAAATTGCAGCCGGGCGACAAGATGGCCGGCCGGCACGGCAACAAGGGCGTGATCTCGAAGATCCTGCCGGTCGAGGATCTGCCGCATCTCGAAGATGGCACGCCGGTCGATATCGTGCTCAATCCCTTGGGCGTGCCGTCGCGTATGAATGTCGGACAAATTCTCGAAACCCATCTTGGCTGGGCGTCACGCGGACTTGGCAAACAGGTCGAGCAGATGCTCAGTGCGGTCAATGCCGGTGAATCGAAAGAGCCGCTCAAGAAATTCCTCGGCGATGTCTATGATGACGGCGAGGGTGCGGGCAAAAAACTGGTCGATTCCATGTCGAGCGAGCAGTTTACCGACTTCTCCGTCAGCCTGCAGGCCGGCGTGCCGATGGCGACGCCGGTGTTCGATGGCGCGCATGAGGCGGATATCGTGACGCTGCTTGAAAAAGCCGGGCTCGATAGCTCAGGTCAGGTCACCTTGATCGACGGGCAGACCGGTGAAGAGTTCGCCCGTAAGGTGACGGTCGGCTACATCTATATGCTGAAGCTGCATCATCTGGTCGATGACAAGATCCATGCCCGCTCAATCGGTCCGTACAGCCTGGTCACGCAGCAGCCGTTGGGCGGCAAGGCTCAATTCGGCGGCCAGCGTTTTGGTGAGATGGAAGTCTGGGCGCTGCAAGCCTATGGCGCATCCTACACCTTGCAGGAAATGCTGACGGTCAAGTCGGACGACGTGTCCGGGCGAACCAAAGTCTATGAATCTATCGTGCGCGGCGATGAGAATTTTGAAGCCGGCATTCCCGAATCCTTCAATGTGTTGGTCAAGGAAATGCAGGCGCTTGGTCTCGACGTCGATTTACGCTCGAGCAATTGATTCGAAAATTTCGGTGATGGCGCCAGCCATCGCCGTTCATCGCCACCGCTTCGGCGGGGGCGCGTTATTGGAGGAAGTCCATGAGTGAGTTGATCAATCTATTCGGTCCGGTCAGCGCGACGCAGCAGTTTGACAAGATCAGAATCTCCATCGCCAGCCCGGAGAAAATCAGGTCTTGGTCCTTCGGCGAAATCAAAAAGCCGGAAACGATCAACTATCGCACGTTTAAGCCGGAGCGCGACGGCCTGTTTTGCGCCCGCATCTTTGGCCCGATCAAGGATTATGAGTGTCTCTGCGGCAAATATAAGCGCATGAAGTATCGCGGCATCGTGTGCGAGAAATGCGGCGTTGAGGTCATTCAATCGAAGGTCCGGCGCGAGCGCATGGGCCATGTCGAGCTGGCCTCGCCGGTTGCCCATATCTGGTTTATGAAATCGGTGCCGTCGCGCATCGGCCTGTTGCTCGACATGACGCTGAAAGAGCTTGAGCGCGTGCTCTATTTCGAGAGCTATGTCGTGGTCGAGCCAGGCCTCACGCCACTCAAAAAGAACGAGCTCCTCAATGAGGATCAGTTCCGCCACGCGCAGGATGAAAACGGCGCGGATTCCTTCACCGCCGGCATCGGCGCCGAGGCGATCCGCAATATGTTGACTGAGCTCGACCTGGCGGTTGAGCGCGAGCAGTTGCGCGTCGATCTGGCCGAGACCAATTCAGAAGCGAAACGCAAAAAATTCGTCAAGCGGCTGAAGATCATCGAAGCCTTCATCACCTCGGGCAATAAACCTGAGTGGATGATTCTGGAAGTTGTTCCGGTCATTCCGCTGGAACTGCGCCCGCTCGTGCCGCTCGATGGCGGCCGTTTCGCAACGTCGGATTTGAACGACCTTTACCGCCGCGTCATCAATCGTAACAACCGCCTGAAACGGCTGATCGAGCTGCGCGCGCCCGAGATTATCGTGCGCAACGAAAAAAGAATGTTGCAGGAATCGGTCGATGCGCTGTTCGACAATGGCCGGCGCGGCCGGGTCATTACCGGCGCCAACAAGCGCCCGCTGAAATCGCTCTCCGACATGTTGAAGGGCAAGCAGGGCCGCTTCCGCCAGAACCTCTTGGGCAAGCGCGTCGATTATTCCGGCCGTTCGGTGATTGTTGTCGGTCCGGAACTGATGCTGCATCAGTGCGGCCTGCCGAAGAAAATGGCGCTCGAGCTGTTCAAACCATTTATCTATTCCAAGCTTGAGCTCTATGGCATGGCGACGACCCTAAAAGCCGCCAAACGCATGGTCGAAAAAAGCCGACCTGAAGTGTGGGATATTCTCGAGCAGGTCATCCGCGAGCATCCGGTGATGTTGAACCGCGCGCCGACGCTGCATCGCCTCGGCATTCAGGCGTTTGAGCCAGTCCTGATCGAAGGCAAGGCAATTCAGCTGCACCCCTTGGTCTGCGCCGCTTTCAACGCAGATTTCGACGGCGACCAAATGGCGGTTCATGTGCCGCTCTCGCCCGAGGCGCAGCTCGAAGCGCGCGTGCTGATGATGTCGACCAACAATATTCTCAGTCCGGCCAACGGCAAGCCGATCATCGTGCCGAGCCAGGACATCGTGCTCGGTATCTATCACCTGTCCTATTCGCGCACCGGCGAGCCGGGCGAAGGCATGTCGTTTGCCGATGTCGGCGAAGTGCGCAAGGCACTGGAAGCGAAAGCGGTAACGCTTCATTCCAAGGTTTCGTGCCGCGCCAGTATCATGACGGCGGAAGGCGAGTTGGTCATCAAGCGGGTGGAGACGACACCGGGCAGAATGCTGCTGTCGGAAGTTCTGCCGCGCAATGCCAATGTGCCGTTTGACGCCGTCAACCAGCTCCTGACCAAGCGTGAGCTGAGTAATGTCTTCGATATGGTGTATCGCCATTGCGGCCAGAAGGAGACGGTGATTTTTGCCGATCAAGTGATGAAGCTCGGCTTCAGCTATGCCGGTAAGGCCGGCATCTCGTTCGGCAAGGATGACATGATCATCCCCACTAAGAAGATAGAACTGGTCTCCGAGACTCACTCCCTGGTGGAGCAGTATGAGCAGCAATATTCTGCCGGCCTGATCACCCAGGGCGAGAAATACAACAAGGTAATCGATGCCTGGTCGCAATGTACCGACCGGGTCGCGGCGGCGATGATGAAGGGCATGTCGGAATCGGCGCGTGACGATCTGCCGGAAAATGCCGGCAAGGCGCTCAATTCGATTTACATGATGGCCCATTCGGGTGCGCGTGGCTCGGAAGCTCAAATGAAGCAGCTTGCCGGCATGCGCGGTCTGATGGCCAAACCGTCGGGTGAGATCATCGAGACGCCGATCATCTCGAACTTTAAAGAGGGGCTGTCGGTTCTTGAATATTTCAACTCCACCCATGGCGCCCGCAAGGGCCTTGCAGATACGGCGCTGAAGACGGCGAATTCAGGCTATCTGACCCGTCGTCTCGTCGATGTGGCGCAGGATTGCATCATCGTTGAGGTCGATTGCGGTACTCAGGATGGCCTGACCGTGCGCGCCGTGATCGAGGGCGGAGAGACCATTGCGCCCTTGAGCGAGCGCATCCTCGGGCGTTTCACTTCGGTCGCGATTGTCGATCCGGATACCGGCAAGGAAATTATTCCCGCCAATCACCTGCTTGATGAGCGCGATGTCGATGTCGTCGAGGAATCCGGCGTCGAGGAAGTGATGATCCGCTCGGTGTTGACCTGCCAGACGGCCGAAGGCGTGTGCGGCAATTGCTATGGCCGCGATCTGGCGCGTGGCACGATTGTGAATATCGGCGAGGCAGTTGGCGTTATCGCCGCGCAATCGATCGGTGAGCCGGGTACCCAGCTCACCATGCGGACCTTTCACATTGGCGGCACCGCCCAACGCGGCACCGAACAGTCCAGTGTCGAGGCCGCGGTTGATGGCGTGCTGAAGATCGAAAACCAGAATTCGGTGGTCGATAGTTCGGGCATCGAAATCATCATGGGCCGTAACTGCGAGATCATTTTGAAGGACAAACGCGGTTCGGAACGGGCCCGTCACCGCTTGCCTTACGGCGCCAAACTGTTCGTTAAGGATGGTCAAAAGGTC
>JABIXB010000173.1 GCA_018666805.1 Rhodospirillaceae bacterium
AAAAATAAAACCAAATCATCCCTCATACGCCGAGGATTGTTTCGCGCCTGCATGGCAGTGCTTGCGACGCTCATCCTTGCCACCAGCTTGCCGGCGCAGGCAGCTGATGAGAATGCCGTCAATATCTATTCCTACCGCCAGGAAATCCTGGTCCGCCCCTTATTGGACCGCTTCACCGAGATCACCGGGATTGAGGTGAGGCTGGTGAGTGGTAAGGCGGATGTGCTGCTGCAACGGCTCAAAAGCGAGGGCCGCAACAGTCCGGCGGATATCCTGCTGACGGCGGATGCGGGGCGGTTGCACCGCGCACAGGAAGCTGGCGTGCTGCAACCGGTTCGCTCCGAGAAATTAGACAAGTTGGTGCCGGCGCAATATCGCGAGCCGAGCGGCTATTGGTATGCACTGTCGCTCAGGGCACGCCCGATCATCATTGCCAAAGATCGCGTCGCAGCCGGCGAATTGGCGGATTATGAAGACCTGACCGATGAAAAGTGGCGCGATAGAATTTGCGTGCGCTCTTCAAACAGCATCTACAATCAATCCCACATCGCTTCTTTCATCGCCCATCATGGCGTTGAGGCGGCGGAGAAATGGGCCGCGGGGCTGACCGCCAACTTCGCACGCAAGCCGGCCGGCGGAGACCGCGATCAAATCCGCGCGGTTGCCTCGGGGGAATGCGATGTCGCCTTGGCCAACACCTATTATCTGGCGCGCTTGGCGAGTTCGAGCAGGGAAAAGGACAGCGCCGCGGCGGCTGCGGTCTCCATCATCTGGCCCAATCAAAATGACGTTGGCACGCACGTCAATGTCAGTGGCGCGGCGGTCACGGCGAGCGCCAAGCATCTCGATAACGCCATCAAACTGATCGAATTCCTCGCTGGCGCCGAGGCGCAGGAGATCTATGCCGGCACCGTTTACGAATATCCCATTCGAAGCGGTATCGCCGTAGCGCCGCTGGTGGCCGCGTGGGGCGAATTCAAGGCCGATGATCTCGACCTGTCGCTGCTCGGCAAACACAATGCCGAAGCCGTCCGCATCGCCGACCGGGTGGGCTGGCAGTAAGGATTTTATTTTTCGATTTGCGCCAATACCGCATCGTTGAGCTCGCTGCCCGTTCGGCCCAGTTCGCAGATGACATCGAAATGGTGAAAGCCCTCTAGTGGCAAATATTGGGCGCTGCCGCCTTTTTCCTGCCACGCTTCGGCATATTCCTTTGACTGGCGCAGAAATTCATCCGTCTCGCCGCCGCCGACGGCGGAAATCATCGGCGGGCCGTTCTCCGGCACAAATGTCATCGGACTGTTACGCTCAGCCGATTCTTCGTCGAGGCGGACATCGTCATTGATGCTCGTCTGCAATATCGGCATGAGGTCGAATATGCCGCTGATCGGGATGCCGCCGGCAAGGGCGAGGCAGGGCAGGCCGCGCGCCGCCCAATCGGTCGAGAGCATCATCCCGGTTAAATGGCCGCCGGCGGAATGGCCGCTGACATGGATGCGTTTCGGGTCGCCGCCATATTTTTCCGCATTTTGATATACCCAGGCGACCGCCTGGCGGCTCTGCTCGACGATTTCATCGAGCGTGACAGCGGGCGCCAGGGCGTAGTTTATCGAGGCATAAACCACGCCGGCCTGATTGAGCCCGATGGCGGGAAATGTAAACAGCGCCTTGTCCATGGCGCGCCAATAGCCGCCATGGATAAATATCAAAATAGGCCGCAGGGCGCCCGCCAGCGGGAAAATATCGAGGTTCATATTGGGCCCGTCACCATAGCGCTGATCGAGAAGGCAATCGGGCGACAGGCGGGCTTCATCGCTTTCGCGCTGCCAACGCTCAACAAATTGTTCGAAATCGGGGTGGCGAGCGCGTAGGTTATAGCCGGATTCGTATAATTTTCCGGGATTATTCACTAATTTCTATCCTTTCCCAATTTACCCTGCTGGGTGATTGGCCGGGAGAATTGTTTGGCCTGATGTACCAATCAAATTCTGTTCGCCGTACAATAACGAACTTACTTAAGTTTTGCATTTGACCAATGCCGCGCCGGGACGCTCAGCAATGAACGCCGCTAATAACGAATTTCTTTCGGGCAACGACTCGTTCTCCTATGCGAACAGAGTAAGCCAGGACGTGACGGCGCGCTGCAACGCGGAGCTCTACCGCACGTTCCATAAACAAATTTATGCCGCCATTATCGTCAGCGCGCTCAACGCGATCCTTGTTGCATCTGTGGTTTGGAGCTCCGTCCCCCATGTTCCGCTCGTCGCCTGGGCCTCTTTTCTGATCGGCCTTTCCGTTCTTCGTTTCTTGATCTTTGCGCTACGGCGGCGCGGCAAGGTGCTGGCGGATAAAGAGGCGATAACGCTACGCCGCGCCGCGACAGCCGTTATCTCGGTTGGCGGTGTGGCCTGGGGCGTGGGAGCGGTATTCGTTATCCTTTCTTCGGATTCGATGGTCCATCAGGTGTTCATGGCTTTTGTCATCGCCGGCATGGGCGCCGGCGCGATGGCGGGGCTCACATTTTGCCTGCCGGCCTTTTATGGCTTTTGCCTGCCGGCCGTATTTATGAGTGCGGGCGCGTATTTCGCGGTTGGCGAGCAGCCGCATATCGTCATGGGGGCGATGGTATTCCTGTTCGCGGCCATGCTGACATATTTCGCGCGCAACGTTTACCACTCCATGTTCAATTCGGTTCGCCTCAGATTTGAGAATACGGAACTGTTTCAGCGCGCGGCGGAAGCGCGTGAAACCGCGGACGCGCTGGTTGTTGAGCGCACGGCTGAATTGCGCCACGCCAATCAGGAATTGGAGCGGCGCATGGGTGAACAGGCCGTAGCCGAGAAGGTGGCACGCGAGCGCGAACGCCAACTGCGTTTGATCACCGATAATTTGCCAGTTCTCATTGCCTTCATCGGCCGGGATTTGTGCTTTCGTTTTGGCAATAAATCGAGCGAGACCTGGTTCGCCATACCGCAGGGCGAGCTCATCGGCATGCACATATCCGAGCTTAGTGGCTCCATGCTGATCGAAGCCATTCAACCACATATCGATGAAGTTCTCACCGGGCGCATGGTGACCTTTGAGGACGGGCGCGACAGTGAATATGGTCCGCGTTTTCACCGCATCCAGTTGGTGCCGCATCGCGGCGAAGAGGGCGAGACCGACGGCTTCGTCATTTTAGCGCAGGACCGCACCGAGGAGCGCCTCGCCGAAGCTGCGCTGAAGGAGAGTGAGGATAGCCTCAGGAGCGTCATCCAGAACATGCCGGTGATGATGTTTGCCCTCGATGAAATGGGCAACACCATCGTCTGGAACCGCGAATGCGAGCGCATCACCGGTTTCAGCGCGGAAGAGATTGTCGGCAACCCAAAGGGGTTGAACGTGCTTTACCCCAACGAGGAAAGCCGCAATGAAATTCGTGAAGCGCTGCTGACGCATAGTGATTACCGCGACTGGGAATGGGAGATCACCTGCAGTGACGGCAGCGAGAAAGCCATTTCCTGGTTCAATATATCTCGCATGTATCCGGTGCCGGGATGGGCCGCCTGGCAAATGGGATTCGATGTTAGCGACCGCAAGCGCGCCCGCCTTGAGCTTGAGGAGGCGCTGGTCAAGGAGAAGGAATTGGGCGAACTAAAATCGCGTTTCGTTGCCATGGCTTCGCATGAATTCCGCACACCGCTTACCATCATCCAGGCATCGGTGGATCTGTTGGATCAATATAGCGACCGCATGGAGGAGGAGAACAAGAGCAAATATCTGCACGAGATTTCGCGTGAAGTATCCAATATCACCGATCTTCTCGACGACATCTTGACCATCGGCCGGGCCGAGGCGGGTCGCCTTGAGTTCCGCCCGGTGATGATGAATTTACATGCACTCTGCGCCGATCTGGTCGATAAGGCGAAGCTCGCCGCGAAGCCCGAGCATGTGCTGGTATTGAACTGGACGGGTGCGCGCGACGATGTCGCCCTGGATGTGCAATTGGTGCGCCATATGGTGAGCAACCTGCTCTCCAACGCAGTCAAATATTCGCCTGATGGCGGCCTGGTGCGGTTTGAAGTCATTCAGGTGCCAGATCAGATTTGCCTGGCCGTGACGGATACCGGAATTGGCATCCCCGAACACGGGCGCGAGCATATATTCGAAGCCTTCCATCGCTTCCCAAATGTCGGCGCCATCTCGGGTACCGGACTTGGCATGGCGATTTTGAAGCGCTCCGTTGAGCGTCATGGCGGCGAGATAGATTTTGAAAGCACGGAAGGCGAGGGCACGACATGGAGTGTCACTCTGCCATTGTCCCGGGTGCCGCCGGAAGATTTCTGATGTCGAAAATATTGGTGATAGAGGATTCGGCCGAAGTTCGCGATCGGATTGTCACCAGCCTGGGCTTTGAAGGCTTCGATATTATCGAAGCCGAGGATGGCGAGGCCGGTGTTCAATTGGCCAAGGAGACCAAACCGGATCTGATCATTTGTGACGTCATGATGCCGAAGCTTGACGGCCACGCGACGCTGACGGCGCTACGCGAGAACCGCGCAACCGCCGCCATACCCTTCATCTTCCTCAGCGCGAAAAGCCAGGTAAGCGATATGCGCGAAGGCTTACAGCTCGGCGCGGATGATTATTTGATCAAGCCTTTCTCAATCGTCGATCTTACCGATGCGGTCAATCTGCGCCTGCGCCGGCGCGAGGAATTGGCGGCCGCCATTCCCGAGGGTGGCCAAGCTGCGAAAATCAGGGCGCAGCCTAATTTCGAGGAAGAGCTTCGCAAGGCTCTCGAAACAGGCAGCGCGGATCGCGTGCGTGTGGCCGTTTTCATGCTCCAGGTGATTGGGCCGGAGCGCATTCGCCGTGCCCTCGGCGGCGCCTCTGTGGCGCCTGTCATGAACGAGGCCGAGGACCGATTGTCTCGCCTTGGCGACTGCGAATTCGGC
>JABIXB010000174.1 GCA_018666805.1 Rhodospirillaceae bacterium
CCTCCCGCCGATTTGTTTAGGGAGCTTTCAGTAACCATTTAATGGAAAGCTGAGCAGATTCGTGAGGGGGTAATCGCGGTGAATCAGGCGTACGTCTATAGCTATGGCGAAAGGCTGGCCGATAATATCGGCCACGGCCTGGGCGTTGGCGCCAGCATTGCCGGGCTGATCATGCTGGTGCTGGTGGCGAGCCGCTATGCCGGCGCGCTGACCGTCACCAGCTTCTCGCTTTATGGCGGCACCCTTCTGCTCGTGTTCAGCGCCTCGGCGCTCTACAACATCGTTGGCCGAGGCGCGCTCAAAAAGGTTTTACGCCTGCTCGATCATTCGTCGATTTATCTTATGATCGCAGGTACTTACACACCGGTGGCGTTAACCAGCATTCAGGGCGCTTGGGGTTGGAGCCTGTTTGGTACGGTATGGGGACTGGCGCTTACGGGTGTTGCGCTCAAGCTGGTTTTCCCCGGCCGCCTGGAAAAACTCTCAATCGGGCTCTATCTCGCCACCGGCTGGGCCGGCCTCGCCGCGATCGAACCGCTGGTAGCCAATTTGCACTGGGCGGCACTTGTTCTGTTTGGTATCGGCGGCGTTTTTTTCTCGGTCGGTGTTGGTTTTCATCTGTGGACACGTCTCAAATTCCACAATGCGATTTGGCACGCCTTCGTTCTCGCCGGCGCCATGTGCCATTATTTTTCCGTGATCTTTTTCGTCCGCCCCAGCCTTTGACATTGGGCAGAACATGGTTTGTCAGATCGCTTCCGCGACCCGACAAACCATGTGAATCTGCCCAAACTATTTGATATCGATCGGATTCACACGATTAAATTGAACCGCGAAGCGATTCCACTTAATCGTGATTCGATCTAGTAGATGGATTGCGAAAAGGCGCGTTAATCCCTACCTATTAACCGTGCCGTTCGGCGCGCATTTGAACGTAACGTCTGGAACTTCATGGTCAACATGCCCCGCGAAGCCCGAGAAATGCCGGAACCGGCTTCGCGCTCGCATATGCACACCATCCGCACGCTGCTGCCTTATCTCTGGCAGCGCTCGCTCGAGATGCGTGCGCGCGTGGTGCTGGCCATTATTCTCCTGGTGCTGGCCAAGGTCGCCAATGTCTATGTGCCGATCCTCTACAAGCAGGCGATCGACATATTGGGCGAGGACCAGGCGGCGATCATTGTCGTGCCGGTCGGCCTCTTAATCGCTTACGGCATATTGCGCATTACCACGGTGGCATTCGGTGAGCTGCGCGATGCGGTCTTTGCCAAGGTGGCGGAGCGCGCCATCCGTATGGTCTCGCTGCGCGTCTTTGAACATCTGCACAAATTGTCGCTGCGCTTTCATCTCGACCGCCGCACCGGCGGCCTGTCGCGCGCCATCGAGCGCGGCGTCAAGGGTATCGAGTTTCTGCTCACCTTCATGCTGTTCAACATCCTGCCGACCCTGGTCGAGATCGTCATGGTGTGCGGTATTTTGTGGTGGTTTTATGGCGTCGCCTACGCCGCCATCACTTTCGTCACCATCGCCGCTTTTATTGCCTTTACGCTTGCGGTCACGGAATGGCGGCTGAAATACCGCCGACGCATGAACCAGCAGGATTCGGAGGCGCACACCAAGGCGATCGACAGCCTGCTCAATTACGAGACGGTCAAATATTTCGGCAACGAGACGCACGAAGCCGAACGCTTCGACCGCTCGCGCCAGCGCTATGAGAAAGCGGCGGTGCAGAGCAAGACCAGCCTCTCGCTCCTCAATATCGGCCAGGGCGCGATCATTGCCATCGGCCTGACCGGCATCACCATCAAGGCGGGCTATGAAGTTGCCGCCGGCACCATGACGCTCGGCGATTTCGTCCTGGTGAACACCTATTTGATCCAGCTCTACATCCCGCTCAATTTCCTCGGCTTCGTCTACCGCGAGATCAAGCAGTCCTTGACCGATATGGAGGCGATGTTCGAGCTTACCCATGTCTATCCCGAGATCGAGGACAAGCCCGGCGCGAAAACGCTTGAAGTGCGCGACGGCGAGATCGAATTTGAGAATGTCCGCTTCGCCTATGATGAGCGGCGCAATATTCTCGACAATGTGTCATTCACCGTGCCGGCCGGCGATACGGTGGCCATTGTCGGCGCCAGCGGGGCGGGCAAATCGACCATCTCGCGCATCCTTTTCCGCTTCTACGATATCGAAAGCGGCACGGTGCGCATCGACGGCCAGGATGTGCGCGATGTGCAGCAAAGCTCACTGCGCGCCGCCATCGGCATCGTGCCGCAGGATACCGTGATGTTTAACGACAGCATCTTCTACAACATCGCCTATGGCCGGCCCGAAGCGAGCCGGGCCGAGGTCGAGGAAGCGGCGCGCCTCGCCCATGTGCATGATTTCATCACTGCCATGCCGGACGGCTATGACACCCAGGTCGGCGAACGCGGGCTCAAGCTCTCCGGCGGCGAGAAACAGCGCGTCGCTATCGCGCGCACGATCCTGAAAGACCCGCGCATCATGCTGTTTGATGAAGCGACTTCGGCGCTCGATTCAAAAACCGAAAAAGAGATCCAGGACAATCTCAAGGAAGTCAGCCGCGACCGCTCCACCCTGGTGATCGCCCACAGGCTATCGACGATCGTCGATGCCGATCAGATATTGGTGCTCGATGGCGGCCATATCGTTGAACGCGGCCGTCACGCCGAACTGCTCGCGGCAGACGGAAAATATGCCGACATGTGGCACCGTCAGCAGGAAACCGCCGAGCTGCAAAAAGAGCTGGCCGAGCGCCTGGCCCTGGAAGAGAAATCGCCGGCTTAATATTTTGCCCCTCAAACGCCGGGCGAGCGCATCCGCGCTCTTGGCTACCTCGATAACTCGGGCGCGTGGTCACGCTTGCCGGAATGCATCAAGCATTCCGGAGGGTGGTACCGCTTTAGAAACCTTCCGCCATTTCCGCCGCCGCTTTTTCCGTCGCTTCATCCGCTGGATAGAAACTTTCAATACGCAGTTCCTGCAGCGTGATGTCCTGCGGCGTGCCAAAGGTGGTGATGGTCGTGATCCACGAGAGGCGCCGCCCGCCGGCATTGAAGGTGACGGTAAGGAAAGGTTCCGATGGCAATGATGAAAGCGGCGCGCGCCAGTCTTCGGGCACGCCGGGATAGGCAAGCACTTCATCGAGCAGGCGCTGGGCGATCTCGTCGCCGGGCTCGGCTTCGCGCCGGGCGCGCATGACGACATCCTTGGCAACCGCTTCCCAATCTTCCAAATAGGGTTTCAGCAGGTTTGGATCGAGCATCAGGCGCAGCAGATTGGCTGGGCCGTCGATCGGCGGCAGATCAAGCAGGCTGGTCAGCGCCGCCGCGCCCATATTGGCCATCGTCAAATCCCAATGGCGGTTGAAAACCAGAGCGGGGTAGGGGTCGTGGCGCTCAAGCATCATCTCCAATATGCGCCGCGCCGGCGCCAGGTCGGCATCTTCCAGGCCGCGCTCGCGGTAATGCGCGGCATAGCCGGCGGCATTGAGCAGCATATTGCTCTCCCGGAGCGGCAATTCGAGCGCCTCGGCCAAGCGCAGCACCATCGGCCGGCTCGGCTGCGAGCGCCCCGATTCAATAAAACTGACATGACGCGCCGAAACCCCGGCCTCGAGCGCCAGCGTCAACTGGCTCATGCCATGCAGCCCGCGCGCTTCCTTCAGCGCGCCGCCGAAGGGTGTCTGTGCAACCGCCATCTCCGCCTCCTCCTGACTTGAAGGCGATCATCTTAACGCGCGATCCGCCGCGCGGACATTACCTGGCAGGTAATTGCGGGGAATCACCAGCGCGCCCATTTTCTTCTCAACGCACATATGAGGAGGAAAAAATGACCGCACATACTGAG
>JABIXB010000175.1 GCA_018666805.1 Rhodospirillaceae bacterium
ATGGAAAACCGCATGTACCCGCTCACCCTGGACGGCCTCGACGCAGCCATGCGTGAACTCGGCAAATAGGCGCCCTTGGTACCCGTTATTGCATCATGCGCACTTCGGCCTGAGCAACGACGGCAAGTTTCATCCAGGCCAACATATCCTTGCGCAAAGCATTGCAGCCAATCGCCTCAAGAGCGCCATCATCGAGCGCGGCGCTCAGCTTATCCTTGCCGATCCAGACCCTAGCCAGGGTGCGGACATCGCTGCTGAGATAAAGATCAACCTCATAGCCCGGATCGCTCTGGCAGAGATCTGTATCGCCCTCTTCGACCACCAGCCACCAGCGACGCATCTCCTTCGGCGCATCGTTGAAATCGACTTGAATAACGTTGCGCCCACCCGGCATGGCGGCTGGATCGAGCATACGGTGAATGTCCCACATCAGCGTGCCGGCATTCCAGTCGCCGCTTTCGAGCGCGCTTTCGACCCAGCGCTTACCCCACAGACCGAGCGCCAGAATGATCGGGCGAAGTTCCTCGCCGCAATCGGTTAGGCGGTATTCCTTAACCTTGCTGCCGGCGACGGGCGAACAGGCGATAACACCCGCTTCCTCGAGCTCCTTCAGGCGCTTGGAGAGAAGCGTCGGCGACATCAAAGGGACGCCGCGGCGGATTTCGTTGAAACGCGAGCTGCCGCACAGGAGCTCGCGCAGGACCAACGGCGTCCAGCGCGTGGTGACGATCTCCGAAGCCTTGGCCACCGGGCAAAACTGCCCATAGCCGCCCTGCTCTGCCATCGCTCCTACTCCTTGACTTTTTTCCAACGCCATTAGGCTACGCCGTGCATCGTCGCGTCGCTAGTACAGATTCTGCACTAGTTGGAATGTTCCGCCTGGCGCAAAATTTTCTCCACGGTCGCATTTGACCAACACAAACCAGGAAGGAACAAAGCTATGTTGCCACACCGCATGAAGTCGGTAATTTTCGATAGCGTCTCCAAAATGCCAATCCGCTACGTCCGGCCGATCCCGTTCAGCGAGGCGGACGGCCTTGTTGAAAACGTCTATGCCCAGGTCGCCGATGAGTTTTTTATCAATGGTGCGATCACCACCCATTCCGTGCGCCCGCCATTGTTGGCCGGCATGTGGTGCGGCGGGCGTGAGATTGTCATGGTCGATGGCGCCTTCGAACGCGAGATCAAGGAAGCGCTGGGCGTAAGCTTCGCCCAAATCAACGGCTGTACCTATTGCGAAGACATGATGATCAGCGTCGTGCATGGCACCGCCGACCACAGGCTCGCCTCGGCGATGCGTGCGCACGAACAGGAAGGCATCGAAGACAAACGGACGCGCGATCTTCATGCCTGGGCGACCAATTACCGCAACCCGGAGGCCGATATCATTCAGCGCCCACCGTTCAACGCCGAGGAAGCGCCGGAAATGTTCGCCACCGCCTTGATGTTCAACTATCTCAACCGCTATGTGAAAATCTTCTTCGACGGCACGCCCTTGAATCCGCCTTTTGCGTCGCAATCGATCAAAACAGCGATGTTCCATAGTTTCGGTATGGAACTGCGGGCGACCGTCACCAAGCGGCTCAAGCCGGGGCGCGGCTCGGCATTGCTACCGCAAGCGGAATTGCCCGCCGACATCACCTGGGCTGCGCCAAATCCCGATATCGCCACGGCCCTGGCGCGATGGGCGGCGGTGATCGAGCAGTCGGCGGCGCCCGATATTCCGGAGCGAAGCCGTGCCGTGGTCACGCAAGCGATTGCCAATTGGCGCGGCGAGGATATGGGCCTCAGCCGTTCCTGGGTCGAGCCGTTCCTCACCGGTCTCGGCGAAGCGGAAAAGGCGGCCGCCAAGCTCGCTCTGATCACCGCTTTCGCGCCGACCCAGATGAGCGATGATGTGGCTGTGAACTTCCGCCGCCATTTCGATGGCGATGCGGCAATGGTGAGCACCGTTTCGTGGTCGGCATTTTCCACCGCGCGCCATATCGCGGCCTGGCTGGCCGATGCCGCCGGAGACCTAGCGGCAAAAGACAGTCCACACGTCGCCGCCGCATGACGGTATAACTGATTGGCGGCTCAGGGATGGAAGAACTTAATTCCGTTTCTGAGCCGCCTCAGCGACGGCCAGGATGCGATACATGGAGCGTAGTACCGGCTTTTCGATCAGCTTGTTATCGACCAGCACCAAGCCTGAATCGCCCTCTTCGAAAGCTTGAATCACGCGCCGCGCATAATCGATCTGCGCGTCGGTCGGGCTGAATGCCTCATTCAGGGTGGCGATTTGCTTGGGGTGGATGGCGCCCTTGCCAGTGAAACCCAGCGCGGCGGAGCGCTCCGCCTCCTCTTTCAGGCCGGCCATGTCTTCGAGGTCGAGGAACGGCACGTCGATCAAATCCAACCCCGCACCGGCCGCTGCATGGACCAATTGCGAACGCGCCCGAAAGAGCGGCTCCCACACCGGCTCGACGCGCAATTCCGCCGCCATATCGACCGCGCCAAAGAGCAGCGAATCAATGCGTTGGCTGGATTTGGCGATGTCGTAACAACGGTCGAGCCCGTCATTGGTTTCGATGATGACGTGGAAGCGGATATTCTGGCAGCTATCGATCAGCAACTCATCGAGCAGTTCGATCTCCTCGGCCGATTTGACCTTGGGCAGCATGATCGCGGCAGGCGGCGTGTCGGCGGCGATGATGGCGCTCAGATCCTTGAGGCCATCGGCGCTCCGGATCGTATTGACGCGCACCATGCATTCTATGTCGCCGGTCTCGGGCAAATTTGCAAAAAGCGCCAGCGTTTTGTCACGCGCTTCATCTTTGTGCTGCGGTGCGATGGCGTCTTCGAGATCGACGGTGACGATATCGGCGCCTGTTTTAAGCCCTTTCGGGAACATGTCGGGCCGGTTGCCCGGCGTGAAGATCAGGCTGCGGCGCGGCTGGACGGCGCTGACGTCGCTCACAGCTTCAACACTTTGCCCGGGTTCATCAAATGCTGCGGGTCCATGCTGCGCTTGATCATATGCATCACTTCGAGCGAATCACCGTGTTCGGCCTCCATATAGCCGATCTTGCCGACACCGACGCCATGCTCGCCGGTGCAGGTGCCGCCCATGGCCAGCGCGCGCGCGATCATATTGTCATTGACGCTTTTGGCCCGCGCCAGCTCATTAGCATCGTCCGGCGTGAGCAGGAAGCCGACATGAAAATTGCCGTCGCCGGCGTGGCTGACAATCGGCGCGAGCAGGTCGTTCTCATCGATTTCCTTTTTTGTCTCGAGCAAGCATTCGGCGAGACGCGAGATCGGCACGCAGACATCGGTCGCCCACACCATGCAGCCGGGCTTGAGCGCGAAACAGGCATAGAGCACATCGTGGCGCGCCTGCCACAGCGCATTGCGTTCCTCGGTGGTTTTGGTCCAGCGGAAATCCGAGCCGCCGAAATCCGCCGCGATCTCACCGACCAGCTCGGCCTGTTCCTCAACGCCGCGCTCGGTGCCGTGGAATTCAAACAGGATGGTGTTATCAGACGCATAGTTGAGCTTGGAATAACGCACGCAAGCGCCCATCTGCACATCGTCGAGCAGTTCCATGCGCGCCACTGGGATGCCGGATTGGATCGTCAGCATCACCGTGTTAACCGCGCCTTCGAGGGTCGGGAAGGAACACATCGCCGCCGAAATCGCCTCGGGAATGCCATAGAGCCGGAGCGTCACTTCGGTAATCACGCCAAGCGTGCCTTCCGAGCCGACGAAGAGACGCGTGAGATCGTAGCCGGCGGCGGATTTCCGCGCCCGCCCGCCGGTCTTGATGATTTTGCCGTCGGGCAAAACCACCGTGAGACCGAGCACGTTTTCGCGCAAGGTGCCATAGCGCACCGCATTGGTGCCCGAGGCGCGCGTCGCCGCCATGCCGCCGAGCGTCGCATCGGCGCCGGGATCGATCGGGAAAAACAGACCGGTGTCTTTCAGGTGCATATTGAGCTGCTTGCGCGTCACGCCGGCCTGGACGGTAACGTCTAAATCCGCCTCGCCGACACGGACGATATTGTTCATCTCACTTAAATCAATACAGATGCCGCCATGTGGCGCGGTGACATTGCCCTCGACCGAGGTGCCGACGCCGTAGGGGATCATCGGCACGCCGTGCGCGGCGCAGGTGCGCACGATCTCGGCCACCTCCTCGGTGCTGTGTGGGAAGGCAACCGCGTCGGGCGGCTGCGGCGCGTAGACGCCACATTCGCCGTTGGCGTGCTGATCGCGCACCGCATTGGAGGTGGTGAGGCGCTCGCCCAATAGCTGGGTAAGCTCGCTGATGGCGTTTTGACGCGGGAGGGATTGAGTTGCCATGGCCGGGTTCCGTCATTTTTTCCTGCTGAGAGGGGATCATACACCATGCGCGCCGCTTGCCTAATGGCTGCTTCAACCCTTGCCGATCATCAGTCCGGCGGCGAGAAATCCGCCATCCACCGACATAATGTGGCCGGTAATATAGCGCGCTTCCTCGCTCGCCAGATAAAGCGCCGCCGAGGCCACTTCCGCTGGCGTGCCGTAGCGGTCCTCGGGAATCGCGGCTGTGTAGACCTCGCGGGTTTTGGCGGAGTGCATCTTGGCCACCAGCTCGGTATCGATGGCGCCGGGCGCCAGGGCATTGACCGTCACGCCTAAGGGCGCCAATTCAACCGCCATCACCCGTGTCAGCGTCACCACACCGCCCTTGGCCGCACCGTAAGCGGCGCGCCCGGTGCCGCCCCTAATCGCAGCGGTCGAGGACAGATTGACGATGCGGCCATAACCTCCCTTGACCATCTCGCGCGCCGCCGCCTGGCAGGTAAGAAAGGTGCCGGTCAGATCGACATCGATGATGCGTTGCCATTCCTCGAGGCTGGTATCGAGAAAATCGCGCTCGACGCCGATGCCGGCGCTGTGCACCAGGATATGCAGGCCGCCAAGCTCGCGGCATGTTTGCACCACCCCTGCGCTGACCTGGTCCGCATCCGCCACATCGAATTCGACGGCGATGGCGGTGCCACCCGCCGCCACCAATTCCGCCGCCACCGCCTCAGCGCCAGCGAAATTAATGTCGGCCACCGCCAGTGCCGCGCCCTTGGCTGAGAGTTGCCGCGCCACTTCGCGCCCGATGCCGCTGGCGCCGCCGGTGACAAGCGCGATTCTTCCTGCAAATTCCATGGCTACCATCCTGTTGGTTTGATTGCCCGCGATGCTAAGCTGGTGCGAACCAGAGAAAAAGAGGGAATTAGGGCGTGAGTAAAGTCACGAAAAAATTGCGCGGCTTAATCGAGCGTGACGGGCTGGTGCCGATTGTCGGCGCCTATGACGCGCTGTCCGCGCGCTTGGTCGAGCGCGCCGGCTTCGAGGTCATGCATGTCGTCGGCCTCCCATCTCGGGCTGCCGGATGTGGGTTATTTGACGCTTAGCGAAACGGTCGATTTGGCCGGACGTATCGCCGCCAATACGAGCCTGCCGGTGATCGCCGATGGCGATGACGGCTATGGCAATCACCTCAATATCGGCCGTCTGATACGGGAATTGGAGCGCGCCGGTCTAGCTGGCGTCCATATCGAGGACCAAGTCTTTCCCAAGCGCTGCGGCCATATGGCGGGCAAGCGCCTGGTGGCGGCGGATGCCTTCGTGCAAAAAATCAAGGCGGCGGTGGATGCGCGCCACGACAGCGACTTCACGATCATTGCCCGCACCGACGCGATCGCGGTCGAGGGCTTCGAGCAAGCGATTGAACGCGCCAATCTCTACGCTGAAGTGGGCGCCGATGTGGTTTTCGTCGAAGCGCCCGAAGACGAAGACCAAGCGGCGGCGGTGCCGGGCGCGGTAACCCGCCCGGCGCTCTATAACTGGTGCTATGGCGGTAAATCACCGCTGCTGCCGGCTGAGCGGGTCGCCAACATGGGCTACAAATTCATTCTCTTCACCGATGCCCTCTACGCCGTCTCAAAAACCCTGATTGAGCTTTATGACGAAATTAAAAAGAACGGCACCTATCTCGGCTACGCTGAGCGCATGCTGCCGTTCGATGCGTTCAACGAATTGCTGGATTTGGATAAGGTCGCGGCGCTCGACGACAAATATCGCGATTAGGTTTTCCCGCCTGCATCGCAAGAAAAATTAAACTATGCTCGCAGCAGAAAAAATGGGGCGCATTCAGGCATGACCAATTTACCCAACTACACCGATTATGACGCGCTGGGGTTGGCCGAGCTGGTGCGCAAACGCGAGATCACGCCGAGCGAACTGAAAGAAGACGCGCTCGGCGCCATCGCGGCGCTTAACCCTGAGCTCAACTGCGTCGTCGGCGACCTCTCCGAGCAGGCCGAGCGCGCCCTGGATGTGGGCTTGCCCGAAGGGCCGTTCACCGGGGTGCCGTTTTTGATCAAGGAAATCGGTGTGCAGGCGGCAGGCTCGACCTTCCGCATGGGCAGCAAACTGTGCGACGGCTTCGTTTCCAACGCCGACACCGAACTGATGCGCCGCTTCCGCCGCGCCGGATTGCTCACCATCGGCACCACGCCGACGCCGGAATTTGGCTTCAACCCGACCTGCGAATCCGATCTCCATGGCCCGACGCACAATCCCTGGGATCTAACACGCAGCCCCGGCGGCTCAAGCGGCGGTGCGGCTTCTGCCGTGGCGGCGCGCATTCTGCCGATGGCGCACGCCAATGACGGCGGCGGCTCGATCCGTATCCCGGCCGCCGCCTGCGGGTTGGTCGGCCTCAAACCGACGCGGGGCCGCGTACCCGCCGGGCCGGTTTCGGGCGAGCCCTTAAGCGGTCTCGCGATTGAGCTTTGCGTCAGCCGCAGCGTGCAAGACAGCGCCGCGCTCTTGGATGCGGTCGAGGGCGCCGATGTCGGCGCGCCCAACGTCATCGCCTCGCCGGAGCGCCCGTTTATAGATGAAACATCAGTGCCGCCCGGCCGCCTTAAAATCGCCTGGAGCGCCGAAGCGATCAACCACGCCCCTGTCGATGCGGAAGTGAAGGCCGGTTTGGAGAAGAGCGTGGCACTGCTCGAATCTCTCGGCCATGAACTTGTCGAGGACAAACCGGCGGTAGATTGGCCGAGCTATTTCGAGGCGCTGGTGGTGATTTGGTCGGCTAATCTCGCCTGGTCGATCGATCTGATGGGCAAAATCATGAGCCGCACGCCGGGCAGCGATAATTTGCAGCGTGTGACGGAAGCGATCTATCGCCACGGCCAGGGCATTTCGGCAACCGACTTCCTTGCCGCGCAAGGCACCTTCAACCGGGCCAACCGCGCCGCCTCGGCGATGTTCGAAAAATACGACCTGGTGCTGTCGCCGACACTGGCCCAGCCGCCGATCAAGCTCGGCACGCTCGATCAAAACGCCGAGGGTGTCGATGCCGAGGAGTGGACAAAGCGCGTCTTCGAGTGGTGCGCCTTCACGCCGCTCTACAATTCCACCGGCCATCCGGCGGTCTCGCTGCCGCTCCATTGGACCGAGGGCGGCCTGCCGGTCGGTATGCAATTCGCCGCAACCATGAACGGTGAGGCGACGTTGATCCGTCTCGCCGCCCAGCTTGAGGAAGCCCAGCCCTGGGCTGATAAACGTCCGCCGGTTTGTTTTGCATAGAAAGAGAGAAAACAATGAGTGATATCAAACGCGACCTCGTCGGCTATGGCGGCAAGCCGCCGACCAAGCCTTTCTCCAACGGCGCTCGCCTCGCCGTCTCGATTGTCGTCAATTACGAGGAAGGCTCGGAATATTCCCATGCCATGGGCGACGAGCGCCAGGATACGATGTTCGACTGGGGCGCCTATCCGACGCCGCCGGAAATCCGCAATCTGGCGGCGGAATCGGTGGCGGAATATGGCGCCCGGGTCGGCGTCTGGCGGGTCTTGGATGTGATGCAGGCGGCGGATGTGAAATCCACCTTCTTCGCCTGCGCCGTCGCCTTCGAACATAACCCCGAGGTCGCCAAAGCCGCCGTCGCGGCGGGCCACGAAATATGCAGCCATGGCTACCGCTGGGAGGAAGTGTTTACGCTGAGCGAAGAAGAAGAGCGCGAACATATCCGCATGGCGATCGATTCATTCACCGAAACCTGCGGCAAGCGCCCGGTCGGCTGGTATTGCCGCTACGGCCCAAGCGTGCGCACGCGCCGCCTGGTGGTCGAGGAAGGCGGCTTTATTTACGATTCCGACGCCTATAACGACGATTCACCCTATTTCGTAGATGTCTCAGGCACGCGGCACCTGGTGGTCCCTTATGCCAGCGACGCCAACGACTTCAACTTCTGGCTCGCGCCCGGCTTTGTCACGGCGGGCGATTTCGATACCTACCTGCGCGACAGTTTCGACACCCTCTACGCCGAGGCGGCAGGCTACCCGCGCATGATGTCGATCGGCCTGCATCCGCGCATCATCGGCCGCCCCGGCAAAATCGCCGGCCTTGCGCGTTTCATCGATTACGCCAAAAGCCATGACGGCGTCTGGTTCGCGACACGCGAGGAAATCGCGCGCGACTGGCTGGAGATGCACGGTTAGGGCGCGCCAGCGGAGATAATTCCCGGTAGCGCAACTACGCTCCGCCCTCTACTATTGCACTAGTGCGTCCGTTTGAGCCGCGGCACGGCGTATGCCGCGCAGGTTCACCGGCGAATGGCAATGGGGAGAGGGGCCGTGCGCAAATCCATACCGATAATTCTGGCGGCGCTGATCGCGTTGGTTCTTGTCGGATGCGCCACTACAATTAAGAAAATCGAGACAAGATTTCCCGATACCGAAAAAAAATTTCTCAATTCTGCAAACGCGAGTTCTGTGGCGCTGCCAACGCGGGACGGTGAGAACGCAGTCCTGCTTGGGGCCACCGTCGCGCTCAGCGGGATCGGGCAGCCGTTCGACGCTATTCCGCTCAAAGGGGCGCAACTCGCCGTCGCCGATATCAACGCGCGGGGAGGTGTGCTCGGGCGCCCGCTCAAACTGCAAATAGTGGACATCGTGTCCTGCCCCCCTATAACTGAGCCACGTAATTCGTGATATTTTGCGAACATGTGGAGGTTTTGGGATGGCAAGGAAGCGATATTCCGATGAAGA
>JABIXB010000019.1 GCA_018666805.1 Rhodospirillaceae bacterium
CCTCAACAACGCCGCTCGAGGAATTGCCGAGCATGACGGCGGCAAGGCGCATGGCATTGGCATAAAGGCGGGCACCAAGGGTATCGCGAAACACCGCCCACGGACGCGTCGCGGCAAAATCTTCTATTCGGGCGCGCATCTCAGCGCCACCTGGATCAGCATTGGGCGCGGTGATCACAGTGGCGCGCGGCGCGGCGTCAAGCGCGGCGAGAGCCGCATCGAGCGGGCCAAAGGGATGGCTGACATTGGTTTCGGGATGAACCGTTGCAAGAATAAAGTTATCGCCGGCAGCAAGGCCGAGCTCGGCGGCCAGTTCGTCGGCGCTCAGTTGCGGCGCTGCCAGCAGGCTATCCAGTCCGGGCGCGCCAGTGACATGTATACGCCATGGTTCCTCGCCCATTCGATTGAGGCGTGTGGCGGCGTCGACGCTGGCCGCACAATGGAGATGGGCGAGCTTGCTGATGGCGTGACGGATGCGCTCATCGACCGCGCCCTCCGAGCTTTCGCCGCCATGCAGGTGAATGAGCGGAAGATTATAGGCCAGTGTGGCCATCGCCGCGGGTAGCATATCGAGCCGGTCACCGATCACCAACACACTGTCCGGGCCAATCTGATCGATCAGCCGCACCATCGCTGCGGCAATCTCCGGCACCGCCGCTGCCGCCTCGGGCGCCGCCCGTCCGGCGAGATCGGCACCGCCACGATGCACCTCGGCGGCATCCGGCACGGCGCCGACAGCCGACGCGGCGTCACTCACATGTGCGCCGGTTAAGAATATGTGCAATTCCACGTCCGGCTCGGCGGCGAGTAAATGCCACACCGGTGCCAGGATGCCGACATCGGCGCGGCTGCTGGAAACAGAAAGAACAATAATCACGCCGAACGCTCCGCCGCCGTGATATCGGCCTCGCGGATCGGCTCGTCCGCGGCGCGCGCGACCTTAAGGCGTTGGCCGATCGGCGATTGCGCTGCGGAAAGCCCCGTCGCCGGGCGCTTGAGGCATACATCGCCGGCAGCCAACACAGCGCCCGCCTCCAGATCCGCCGCCGCGTGCCAACTCTTGCGCGCCACGGCGGCAACTTCCAGTTCCGCTGCGCTCGGTGCCTTCACGCCGTCGCCAAGGGCTAACGCGGTAGCGCGCAACCGCGCACTCATGGCGGCAAATTCCGCCGGCTCGAGCGACGCCGCATGGTCTGGGCCGGGAAGGCTGCGCTCCAGCGTCAGATGTTTCTCGATCACCGAAGCGCCGAGCGCCACGGCGGCGACCGCCACATGATCACCGAGGGTGTGATCGGAATAGCCGACCGCAACATTGAAACTGTCGCGCAAGGTTTGCATGGCGCGAAGATTGACGCTTTCCATCGGCGCCGGATAAAGCGAGGTGCAATGCAGCAGTGTGATATCGCCGGCGCCGTTTTGGCGCAGTGTCTCAACCGCCAGGCGCACTTCTTCGAGCGTCGCCATGCCAGTCGATAACAACACCGGTAGGCCGGTTGCGGCGACATGCTCTAGGGCCGGCAGATTGTTGAGCTCTCCCGATGCCACCTTGATGCGCCGCATGCCCATTTCCACCAGCGCCGCGATCATCGCCGGATCAAACGCGGTACACAGAAATTCTATGTCGCGCGTGCGGCAATGGCTGGCGAGTTTGGCCAATTGATCGAGTGAAAGCTCCAGGCGTTCAAGCATCACGCGCTGCTCACCAAGGCCGGTATTCTCTTTTTGATAGGCAGCCGTGGGCGTGTTATCGGCGACCAAGTCGCGGCTGCGGAAAGCCTGAAATTTGACGATGTCAGCGCCCGCTTTCGCTGCCTCATCGACCAGAGCCAGCGCGCGGTCGAGCTCGCCATCATGATTGACGCCCGCCTCGGCGATAATTTGCACGGCGCTCATGCCGCGCCACCTCTCGCCGGAGAGAGACTGTTCGCCGCCACCAACTGGCCATCGCCAATTTCGCCTTGCGGCAGCACGATCGCGCCGGCGCCGATCATGGCGCAGCGGCCAACCGTAACACCGCCGAGAAGCACCGCGCGCGGCGCCAAGTGGCTGCCGGCACCGAGATGTGAATCATGTTCGACAATGGCGCCCGTATTGACGATGGCGGCGCGCCCGATCACAGCGCCTGGCTGGACAATAGCGCCGGCAAGAATAATCGCGCCTTCTTCGATTTGCGCCGACGGGCTGACATGCGCTGCCGGATGGCGCACCGGCGGCGCCGCGCGGCCCGAGGCAAGATATCTCTCGAACAGCGAAAAGCGATACTCAAGCGCACCGGACGTGACGCCCCCCATACCCATGACGAAATTCGCCGGCTCGGCCGATTGCAGAGCTGTCTCATCGTCATCAATGCGCTGGGCAGCCAGCCACGGCGCTGCCGCGCTGTCGACATAAGCCATCAGCGCATGGCTTTCCAATGCTTCGGTAATCGCCTTGGCATGCCCGCCAGCGCCGACCATCAGAATGTTGTTGTCACTCATTTTTCCGCTGCCGATCCGCGCCACTCACCAAGCGCCGCAATAACCCGGGCCTGATCTTCGGATGATAACGAGCTTGAGGACGGTAAGACGACAACACGGCCCGAGATAGCGCGCGAGACGCCGGTCAATTGCCGCGGGCAATCGGCGTAAGGTGTTTGGGCGGAGAGCGACAACCAAAAAATCGACGAATCGATCGCCTGCGCGGCGAGATCGGCAACCAGGCTGTCGGCGGCATCAGCGGACGGACACAGTACCGCATAAAGCCAATTGCTACTGAGCGCCCAATCGCGGCGCGGCATTGGCTTGAGGTCGCTACGCCCGGCCAGAGCCTGATCATACGCCGTGGCCAAGCTGCGCTTGGCGGCGAGCATGTCATCAAGCCGTTCGAGTTGGGCCAAGCCGACAGCGGCGTTGAGATTTGTCATGCGATAATTGAACGCCACTTCGTCATGGCGGTAGGCCGAGGTCTCACGCGCCTGGGCGCTGAGCCGGCGCATGTGCTCCGCCGCCGCGCCATCATCGGTAACGATCATGCCGCCGCCACCGGCGGTAACCGTCTTGTTGCCGTTAAAGCTAAACACGGCGAAATCGCCGAACCCGCCCACCGGGCGCCCTTGATAACAAGCGCCAAGCGCCCCCGCCGCATCCTCGATCAGTGCGACGCCGGCGTCGCGGCAGATGGCGGCGAGTGGCGTCATTTCTGCGGGGTGGCCGAGCGCATGGACGGCAATGACAGCGCGAATGCGGTGCTTCGGCTGCTGCAATATTTGCCGCACTGCCGCCGTATCGAGGGTCCAGCTGTCGTCTGTGATATCGGCGAAGTACGGCTCCGCGCCGGCATGGAAAACGGCGTTGGCACTGGCGGCAAAGGTCCAATCCGGCAGCAATACCCGGTCGCCCGGGCCAACGCCCGCGGCGAGCAGCGCCAGATGCAGGCCCGCCGTGCCATTGACCGTGGCGACAGCGTGGGCGGTGCCGGTGATTTCAGCCACGCGGCGCTCCATGTCGCTGACAAACGGCCCCGCCGAGGAGACCCAATTATCAGCCACACAGCGCGCCAGATAGGCCGCTTCATTGCCGCGCAAATCGGGCACGGCGAGAGGAATATGGGCGACAGCGCTCAAGCGCCGTTCTCCGCATTGGCCCGCACCAGATCATCAGGCTGACCAACATCGCGCCAATATTCGTGCAACGGAAAGAGACCGACCCTGAGGCCTTCGCGGCGTCCGGCCTCGAGAAGTTCCGGCATGTCGACCGCGCGGCCGCGCGGCGTCAACGCAACAAATTCCGGCGACAGCATGTAAATGCCGGCGGCGACAAAATAGGAATTTGTCGGTTTTTCCTCGATCCCGGAAAACAAGCCATCTTCGCCGAGGCGCAACACCCCGAAGGGTATATGTACGTTATAGCGTGATACCGCGACGGTGCCGTCATGGTCATGCTCGGCATGAAAATTGCGCAAATGGGCGAAATCCACCCGCGACACCACATCGCCATTGACGACAATTGTCGTTTCATCCGCTGCGTCCGGCATCAATGTCAGCGCGCCGACCGTGCCAAGTGGCTCCGGTTCACGGATGAAATTAATGTCAGCCCGGTTGCTGCGCGCGGCGACGAACGCCTCTACCTGTTCGGCGCGATAATGCACAGCGATGGTGATCGCCTCGACGCCGCCATCTTCAAGCTGGGCCAGCAGGCGATCCAGAATGGGCCGTTCGCCGACCGGCAAAAGGGGTTTCGGAATATCACGGGTCTGGGCGCCGAGGCGCTTGCCGAAACCGCCGGCCATCACCACGGCACGGCTCGCCAAGGGCGCGCGGGCCTGAATAAGCACCTGTTGAATACGTCCTTCGGTATCAACAATGGGTAAGAATTCGGTGCCACGCAGTTTATCGCGGTTGGCCGCTGTATCTCCGGACTGGCCGACGACGGGCGCCCCGTTCATGCATTTTTCCACACTGTCTTCGAGGGTGACCTCCTTCAGCATGGCGCGGCGCACATCACCATCGGTCACGGTACCGATCACCCGGCGGTCGGCGTCGATAACGATCTGAAAGACGTGCGAGCGGTCATTATTGAGCCGGTTCAACGCCTCTCGAATCGTTGTCTCCGGCGCACAGACGAGATAATCGAGGTCGCTAACCCGTATCATGGCCGGCCTTCGAAGCGCTTTTGAGGGAGTGCGGTAGTCATCAAATTAGAACGACGAATTGGGCTCGCTCAGGAAGGCGATTTCCTCGGCCGTGCTGTCGCGGCCAAGTGCTGCGTTACGGTGGGGAAAGCGGCCGAAGCGGGCAATGATTTCCTGATGGCGCAGGGTATATTCGAAGGTCTTGTCGTCTTCGAGTGTGCGGAACAGCTCGACCGAACGCGCCTGGTCCGCCGCGTTTTCACTGTGCTGCAGAGGCATATAGAGAAAGCGCCGCTCGTCCGCGTTCATGCCGTCATCAAAACCATGCGCCAATGCATGATCCATAACCTCGCGCGCCTGGCCATCCGCAGCAAAAGCGCGCGCATCATCGCGAAACAGATTGCGTGAGAATTGGTCAAGCAGAATGATTTCAGCGAGACAACCGCGCGGCGTCCCGCGCCACTCAGAGAGCGCACCGGCCAGCGCCCTTTTGTGCAGCGCCGAAAAATTTTTGCGAATCTCACTGTCCAAGGCGTCATCGCGGCTAAACCATTTATCGGGGCCGACCTGCAAAAGCCAGAAATCGAGCACGGCGCGCAATTCGGCATTCTCGCCAGATGAATGGCTCATGCCGCGCGCCCGGAGCGAACCGAAAGGGTTTCGAGCATGACGAAATGGCGCAGTAGCGCGCCGGCAAAAACGCCAATCAAAGGCAGGGCGATCATCGTCGAGATCAAGCGGCGCAATCTAATCGAACCGTCATAATAGCTCGGATTGGTCACCGATTTCAGCCGCTCCAGGGTCAAATCCTGGCAGCTGCCGATATGCCTTTTGAGGGCGCGGCGATGGAACCATGGCCAGCGCAAGTGGAGATGGTCGGGAATGGGCGCGCCGAACAGCCGGCCCAGCGCGCGGTGCAGCGGCCCAGGAAAATAGTGAATCAACCACATTCGCGTATGTGAATCATATGGCGAGAGACGGTGCGGAATTTGATGAATGGCCCAGCCCGCCGGCTTCAATACCCGGCGTTCCTCGGAAAAATAAGATTCGATGGCGGCATTATCGACATGCTCCAAAACCTGCTGACTGAACACAATATCGGCGCTGCCATCAGGCAACGGGATGGTTTTGCCGTCATCGATCGTGAAGCGCGGCGAGGGATGGTGCAGAATTTCCGTCGTGATGCGGTTCTGCATACTGAGGTCGCCGCCAACATCATTGCCATAAATATTCGTATAGCCGCGTGCCGCCAGATAGAGCAGCGTCAAGCCACCACCACAGCCATGATCAAAAATAGCGATTTCGCTCCTTTGCCGCGCGCCGCGATATTGCTCGATCCGGTTCAGTAATATCGCCAGATGATAAGGCGGCGCATCCGTCGTCCGTTGCACCGTCTGGCAAAACCCCTGCCAAGCTTCGGCGATCGGCCCGTCGCCCACTTCGCGCAGCTTTTTGTTAGCTGCTTTGATCTCCGCCCAGCTCATCCGTGCACGAGCCCTGTGGACGGATTGGAAGCAGGTGTGATATGAGCGCGGCCATGAGCACGACCGATAACAGCTTTGACGGCAAGCGCGTGTTTCTCACCGGCGCCGATGGTTTCATCGGCTCGCACCTGGCGGAAGCGCTGGTGCGGAGCGGCGCGAAGGTGACGGCGCTGGCGCTTTATAACTCTTTCGGTACTCGCGGCTGGCTCGACGAAACCGCCGAGGATGTGCGCGCCGAAATGCATATCGAGCTCGGCGATGTGCGCGACGGCGCACAGATGCGCAGCTTCGCCGAAGGCAGCGATATCATCTTTCACCTCGCCGCCCTGATCGCCATTCCCTATTCCTACGTCGCAGCAGCTTCCTGCGTCGATGTCAATATTCACGGCACGCTCAATATGCTGGAGGCGGCGCGCGCCGGCACCGCCGGGCGCTTCATCCACACCTCGACGAGCGAGGTTTACGGCTCCGCCCTGATGCGGCCGATCAGCGAGGATCATCCCCTGCACGGGCAATCGCCCTATGCCGCGAGTAAGATCGGCGCCGACCAGATGGTCGAAGCCTTCGCCCGCTCGCATGGCATTCCCGCCGTCACGCTGCGGCCGTTCAACACGTTCGGGCCGCGCCAAAGCGAGCGCGCGATCATCCCTACCGCGATCCGCCAGATGCTTGATCCGGCCTGCGAAGAAGTTCGCCTCGGTGACCTCAGCACGACGCGCGATTTTACTTTTGTCGGCGATACGGTGCGCGCCTTCATCGCCCTTGGTGCGGCGGAGGATGCGGAATTCGGCACCGTCTACAATGCCGGCACCGGCGTTGAAACCGAGATCGGCGCGGTTATCAACATGCTCAATGATTTGACCGGCAACAACAAAAAGATCATTGCTGAGAGCGCCCGCCTGCGCCCGGAAAATTCCGAGGTGCGCGCCCTGGTCGCCGATGCAACACGCCTCACCGCGCTCTCCGGCTGGCGCCCCGAGACCGACCTTAAAGGTGGCCTTGACCATTGCGTCGACTGGTGGCGCGAGCGCATCGCCACCGGGCGGCAACGCCGCGATACGGATTTCGCGCGCTAAGAATTTAGCGTTCATTTCGGCCCCTTGCCGGCAACGTCGCGCGGCGATGCCGGCACTTCATCGCTGAGATAGGCGCTCTCCGTATTCCTGAGAGCAGCGAGATAGCGGCCATAGTCACTGCCCGGCATATCCGCCGCCAGTTGCTCAAGCTGCGCCGCGTCGATCAAGCCGCGACGGAACGCGATCTCCTCCGGACAGGCAATCTTGAGGCCCTGCCGGTTTTCCACCGTGGCAACGAAATTGCCAGCATCGAGCAGTGATTCATGGGTGCCCATGTCGAGCCAGGCAACGCCGCGGCCAAGCACATTGACGCGCAATCCGCCTTCATTGAGGTAGGCCTGATTGATGCTGGTGATTTCCAATTCACCGCGCGCCGACGGCTCGATGCTGCGCACCATGTCGCACACCCGGCTGTCATAATAATAGAGCCCGGTCACGGCATAGGACGAGCGCGGTGTCTCCGGTTTTTCCTCAATGCTGACCACGGCGCCAGACTCGTCAAATTCGACGACGCCATAATCTTCCGGCTGCTTGACGTAATAGGCAAAGAGATTGGCAGTGGCATATTCCATACGCGCCGCCTGACGCAGCATGCGGCCAAAACCTTCGCCGTAATAAATATTATCGCCGAGGATAAGCGCGACCGCCTCACCAGCGATAAAATCCTCACCGATAATAAAGGCTTCGGCGATGCCGCGTGGCGCGCTTTGCGTCGCATAGCTGATCGAGATTCCCCATCTTGAGCCGTCGCCGAGCAGGGCCTCGAACAGGCGCTGCTCCTCCGGCCGGGTGATGATCAGAATGTCGGCGATGTCGGCCAGCATCAAGGTGCTGAGCGGATAATAGATCATCGGCTTGTCATAAACCGGCAGCAATTGTTTGCTGACGCTGTGCGTTGTTGGCGCCAGGCGGGTGCCGCTGCCGCCGGCCAAAATGATGCCTTTCCTGATCATCCGCTGCCTCTCACGTCGCCGATCAAACCGAGGCGCTCGCCGCGATAACTGCCGTCGCGCACACGCTCGCACCATCCGCTATTCTCAAAATACCACTGCACGGTTTTTTCCAGGCCGGTCTCAAAGCTCTCGGCGGGCCGCCAGTTCAGCTCCTCGGCAATGCTTTCGATATTGATGGCGTAGCGCCGGTCATGTCCGGGCCGGTCTTCAACAAAGGTGATGAGATCGCGGTAGGACCCTTCGCGCTTGCCCGGCGCCATCCGGTCCAACAGACCGCAAATGAGTTCAACCACCTGGATATTGGCATGCTCGGCTTCACCGCCGATGCAATAGACCCGGCCCGGCGTGCCGTCTTGCAGCACCCGCCAAAGTGCGGCCGCATGGTCATCGACATAAAGCCAGTCGCGCACCTGCTGGCCGTCGCCGTAGACCGGCAGCGGCTGGTCGGCGAGCGCGTTTAATACACACAGCGGAATCAGCTTCTCGGGAAACTGGCAGGGGCCGTAATTATTGCTGCAATGGGTGATTAGCACCGGCAATTCAAAGGTGTGCTGCCAAGCGCGGGCGAGATGATCCGCCGCCGCCTTGCTCGCCGCGTAGGGCGAGTTAGGACGATACGGGTGAGCGGCGCTAAAGGGCGGCGCGTCCGGTGTGAGCGCGCCGTAAACCTCATCGGTTGAGACCTGAAGAAAGCGGAAGCCGCCTTGGCCGAGCGGTCGCAAAGCTTCGCCGACATGTTCGCCGCAATAGGCGCGGGCGCATTCGAGCAACGTGTAACTGCCGAGAATATTGGTCTCGATAAATTCCGCCGGGCCGTCGATCGAGCGATCGACATGCGATTCGGCGGCGAGATGCATGACCGCATCGGGGCGATAGCTCTCAAACAGCCGCGCCATCGCGGGCGCATCGCAAACATCGGCCTGTTCGAAGCGGTAATTCGGCGCCGATACGGCATCGCCGAGCGATTCGAGATTTCCGGCATAGGTCAGCTTGTCGATATTGACCAACAGATGTTCCGTCCCGCGCACCAATTGGCGCACCAGTGCCGAGCCGATAAAGCCGGCGCCGCCGGTGACCAGGATCGTCAAGGGCCGGGCCCTCATGCGCCACCCTCCGGCGAGCGCTCGACATGCAGCATATGCGGCGTCAATACGCGCGCCGGCGGCAGGATTTCGATGAGCCCGTCATAGACCGCTTGCGGTTCATTGAAATCGGTAACGATCACGGCGTCGGGGCGCTCGAGCGCGCCGAGCTCAGCCACCACCGGCAAATCCAGGATGTGCTCGCCATTACCGGCGCCGGCGATCACGCCTTGCAGCACGATATCATGCTCGCGCGCCGACAGGATGGCGATCTCGGCCAGCTCGCCGGCCCCGGCAAGGGCCAGATGACGCCAACCGTTGGCGACGCAATGTTCGTAAATCTCGCCATATTGATTGCGCGAGCGGCGGAAGAATGTGAGCGAATCGGAGAGATATTCGGCCGTCAGGCGCGTCTTTTCCGTGAAACCTTGCGGCGTTAGATAATAGGCGTAGCGATTGGGCGGAATCTCGCTGATTTTGATCAAACCCTTGCGCACACAACGGCGCACATAAGTGTTGGTCATGCCAAGCGCAATGCCCAGTTCCTTGGCCAAAGTGCGCTGATTGACATGCTCCGATTCGCCGACGCGAACCAGAATATCGCGCATGATCTCGTCTTCGCGCGCCTTGCGGCTCATGTCAGGAACCGAAGTGAGCGATTTGGCGCGGTTCTTTTGTGCCTGCGCTTATGCATGATTAAAATATTGATATAATTAGGTTTTTCAGACGCTACCGCCGTTCCGGGTGCAGCCATTACAGCCCGGTCGGATGTGCTTCAGGGTGCCAAATTCCGGTCCTCTCAAGGACCCGGCGGAACCTTATTTTCATCGGCGTTCAAACTGTGAACGCCGGTAGTGAGCCTATCGTTCACGGATTGAACAGCGAATCAAGAAGTTTGTTCAAATATTGAACGCAGTTAGAGAATCCCAAGATAATCAACACCACAGCATGCTTCGGGCATTTTCTCGCCAGATTCGGCGTGTTACGATTCCGAATCGGGGTTAACCCCGCGAAAGCCCCATGGAAGAGAGCAATTGATGGCGACGAAATTGGACGGCGTGACAGGCGTGGAAGCGCCCACGGCTGAGGCGCCGCGCTCGAAAGCGCAAATGCTGAAGCATGCGCTCGAAAAAGCGGAGCTCGCCTTTATCATGGAGGCGCATAACGGCCTCTCGGCAAAAGTGGTCGAGGAGGCCGGTTTCGAAGGTATTTGGGCGTCGGGCCTCTCGATGTCGGCGGCGCTCGGCGTGCGCGACAATAACGAAGCGTCCTGGACCCAGGTGCTCGAACAGCTCGAATTCATGGCCGACGCCACCACCATCCCGATTTTGGTCGACGGCGACACGGGATACGGCAATTTCAACAATGTCCGCCGCCTGGTGAAGAAGCTCTGCCAACGCGGCATTGCCGGAGTGTGCATCGAGGACAAGCTCTTTCCCAAAACCAACTCTTTTATCGGCGAAGGCCAGCCGCTCGCCGATATGGAGGAATTTTCCGGCCGCATCAAAGCCGGCAAGGACAGCCAGGACGATGCCGATTTTCAGCTCATCGCCCGCGTCGAGGCGCTGATATCGGGCTGGGGCATGGACGAGGCGTTGCGCCGCGCCGAGGCCTATCACGCCGCTGGCGCCGACGGCATCCTGATCCACTCGAAAAAAGCCGACGCCGACGAAATCCTCGCCTTCAGTAAGGAATGGGCCGGTCGCGCGCCGCTGGTGATCGTGCCGACCATGTATTACGCCACGCCGACCGACGCCTTCCGCCAAGCCGATATCTCGCTGGTGATCTGGGCCAACCATAATTTGCGCGCTGCCTTGAGCGCGATGCGCGACACCAGCCGCCGCATCATGGAGGAACAATCGCTCACTTCGGTCGAGGGCGCGGTCGCCAGCGTCAAAGAGGTGTTCAACATTGTCGGCCAGGGCGAATTAGCCGCTGCCGAGGCGCGCTATCTGAAGCCCAAGGGCGGCGATTTCAAGGCCATCGTGCTCGCCGCCTCACGCGGCGCGGCGCTCGGGCCGCTCACCGAACGCCTGCCCAAATGCATGCTCGATATTCGCGGCCAGCCGCTCCTACACCGCCTCATCACCGCCCTCGGCGAAGGCGGCCTCAGCGACATCAGCGTGGTGCGCGGATACAAGAAGGAAACAATCGATCTGGCCAAGGTGCGCACCCTCGACAATGACAATTTCGCCGACACCGGCGAAGCCGCCTCATTGGCCTGCGCGGCGGAGCAGTTGGACGGCCCCGCTATCCTCTCCTATGGAGATATTCTGTTTCGCAGCCATATTCTGGAAAACCTGCTCGCCGCCGAAAGCGATATTTGCGTTGTCGTCGATGCGCGCTGGCGCGGCGGTGAAAGCCGCGCGGCGGAACGCACGGTCGACCTGGTGCAGTGCAGCCGGCCCTTCACCGGTGATTATCTCGACGAAGAACCGGTGCTGCTCAACGCCATCCTTTCGGGCGGCGATAGCGCCGATAATATCGGCGAGCCCTCCGGAGAATTTATCGGCCTGATAAAACTAAGTGCACGCGGCGCCGAACTCGTGCGGCGTGAATTGGACGGGATGGCAGCGGACGGATCGCTCAACAAGGCCGACCTGCCGGCCCTGCTCAACCGCCTGATCGCGCGCGGCGAACAGATCGAGGCGCTCTATGTAACCGGCCATTGGCTGGATGTGGACGATGCCTTCGACCTGGCCAAGGCGCGCAATCTGGTCTGACCCGGCACAGTGAGTGATTTGGGCGCATGATTTCAGCAGATGATTTTCTGAGGCCCGCGAGAGCGCGCGGATACGATTTCTATTGTGGCGTGCCATGCTCTTTTCTCACGCCGCTCATTAACCGGGTGATTTCGGACCCGAAGCTCAACTATGTCGGCGCCGCGAGCGAAGGCGAGGCGGTGGCGATTGCCGCCGGCGCCTGGCTGGCCGGGCGCAAGAGCGTGGCGATGTGCCAGAATTCCGGCCTCGGCAATATGATCAATCCGCTGACCTCGCTCAATTGGCCGTTCCGAATCCCGGGCCTGATAATCGTCACCTGGCGCGGCCAGGCGGGCCTCAAGGACGAGCCGCAACATGAATTGATGGGCGAGATTACCGCCGAGATGCTGGATGTCATCCGCGTGCCCCACGCGCCCTTCCCCACAGAGGTGAGCCAAATTCAGGCCACGCTGGAGCGCGCCGAAACCAGCATGGCGGAAAACGGCCTGCCCTATGCCCTGATTATGGAGAAGGGTTCGGTGGCGGCGGAAAGCCTCGATCAACCGCCGCCGCCGGCACCGCCTTCAGGGTTCTTCGAGGACCGCACCAATGGCAGCGAACGGCCGGCCCGCGCGGCGGCACTGAAAGCCGTGCTTGGCTGTGCCCCCGATGATGCCGCCATCATCGCCACCACGGGAAAAACCGGGCGTGAATTGTTCACCCTTGAGGATCGCCGCCAGCAACTTTATCAGGTCGGCTCGATGGGCTGCGCCAGCGCCATGGGGTTGGGCGTGGCGCTCAACAGCACGCGCCCGGTGATCGTCATCGACGGCGACGGCGCCGCGCTGATGAAAATGGGCACGCTCGCTACCATCGCTGCCTACGCGCCGCAAAACCTCGTGCATCTCATTCTCGACAATGGCGTGCATGATTCAACCGGCGGTCAGGCCACGGTCTCGCCAGGTGTTTCCTTTGCCGCCGCCGCCCAGGCCTGCGGTTACCGGACGAGCTATCTCTGCGATTCATTGGCCGGGTTTGAAGAGAGCATGCGCGATGCCCTAGCAGCGGCGAAACCGGCTCTCATTCACCTCCGCACGGCGCCCGGCTCGATGAGCCCGCTCGGCCGCCCGACGATCAAGCCCGCCGAGGTGGCGCGTCGGTTTCAGGATTTTTTGAGCTCATGACCGGCTCAGATCGGCTCGACATCGCCGCCTTCGACGGACACACGCACCTCGCGTCCCATCAGCTTCAACAGGATCAACACCCGGTCGGAATCAAGCTCGGCCTGAAACACGCCCTCAAGATCGGCCATCGGCCCGCCCTGAATACGCACCTGATCGCCCGGTTCCATGGCGCTCTGCATAATGTCGAAAACGCCGTCATCTCCGGCCCGGGCGACAAGCCCGGCAACGATATCGTCGCTGATGGCGACAGGACCATCAGCGCCGGAAACGATGGTATGGACGCCGAATGTCGAGAGAATGGGCCGCCACGGTTGGCTGTCGAGATCGACGCGGACGAACAGGTAGCGCGGAAAAAGCGGCCGCAACACGCTCTCGACCCGGCGCGCGTGACGCCGCGTCTTGCGGTACATCGGCAACCAGACCTCATATTCCTGGCGCAACAGATTGGTCTCGGCGCGGCTCTCCGAACCAACCCGGCAATGGACCACGTACCATTGTCTCATCCGCCTTTCCCTCTCCATAGCCGCAGTGATAGCCGCCGTGGCGGCGACATGTTATCTAGCTTGCACGGCCTGATCCGAGTAAACTTCGCTGGGCGCGCAATCAAGTTATATTCATGACCGCAGCACAAATAACCCCAAAATCCAAAAACTCCGTGAAGCGAGTGATTCTGATCGCCGCCAAATTGGCCATTACCGGCGTATTGGCCTGGTATCTGTTTGGCGAGATAGATTTGGCCAAAAGCGGCCAGCATTTGGCAAATTTCGATGTCGCATGGGGTGTGCTCGCGCTAGCTTTGGTCACTTTGCTGTTCCTTATCGCCGCCGGCCGCTGGTTGATATATACCCGTGCGCTGAATATCCCACTCGGCATTGGCACGGCTTTTCGCCTTTACCTCATCGGTCAATTCTTCGGCCAAGTGCTGCCGGCCGGTGTCGGCGGAGACGCGGTGCGCGTGTGGCTGCTGTCGCGCCGTCGCGTTGCTGTCGGGGCGGGTGCCGCGAGTGTCGTGCTGGAACGCATGACCGGCTTGATCGGCCTTCTCATTCTCATGGCCGTACTGCTGCCTCTCACCTTCTCCTATGTCGATGATACCGCGGCGCGTTTGACCATCATCTTCCTGCTCGCCGCCGGCGGCGGCGCAATTTGCGCCATTGTTGTGCTTTCCTTCGTTCCGCGCCTGATAGAAAAGTGGCGCAATGTCGCGCTGGTTTCAAAACTGGCCGACGCGGCGAGCGATGCGCGGCGCGCTGGCTTCATGCTGAAACCGGCGATTAGCGTTCTGATTTTATCCGTATGCATGCATTTATTGGCGGTCCTCGCTGTCTTTGGTTTGGCACGCGGTTTGGGTATGGAGATAACGGCTCTGGAATGTCTTGCCCTGGTGCCTGTCGTCATGCTGATCTCTACATTGCCGATTTCGTTGGCCGGGTGGGGCATTCGCGAGGGAGCGATGGTGGCGGCGTTGAGTTTCGCCGGTGTCGACAATAGCGAGGCGCTGGCGCTCTCGATTTTGTTCGGCCTTACTTTGTTGGTGATCAGTTTACTCGGTGCCGTATTTTGGCTTGTCCAGGGACGCCATCCCGCGCCTGGCGCGACGGGCGAGAAAAGCGCCGTCGAGGCTGCTCTGCAATGAACCCGGAACCCCAGGCGCTTCACCTCGTGACAGATTCACCGGCTGAAGACGGGCGCAGCCGGCGTAAGAAATCGGTCAGCGATTATTACGACCGCGCCGCGCCGGGGCGCGATAAATGGATCGCGCGCAATGGATATTTCCACGAGGAGGATCGCCGCTTCACGCGCTTTCTCGTGCCGCCGGGGCTCAAGATTTTGGACCTCGGATGCGGCACCGGAAAAATGCTGGCGGAGCTTGAGCCCTCCGAAGGCGTCGGCCTCGATATCAGCGCCAAGATGATTGACGTGGCGCGGCAAAACTATCCAGAAGAGCGCCACCCCAATCTGACCTTCCACACTGCCGACATCGAGGACCTCGAATCACTTGAGGCGCTGGACGGGCCGTTCGACGTAATTCTGCTCTCCGATACGATCGGCCTGTTGGAGGATGTCGAAGCGACCCTGGCCAGCCTGCACCGCTTATCCTCGAACGAAACGCGCATTGTGGTCGCCTATTATTCCTGGCTGTGGACTCCGATCATTGCCATGGCGGAACTGTTCGGCGCCAAAATGCGGCAGATTCCGCTTAACCGGCTCGGGCCTGAGGATATCACCGCCCTGCTCGAACTCGCGGATTTTGATGTCATCAAACGGGATTGGCGCCAGCTCGTGCCCAAGCGCCTGTTCGGGTTGGGCCCAATAATTAATCGCTCGCTCGCGACCCTGCCGTTTGTCCGCAGATTCTGCGTGCGCCACTATGCCGTGGCGCGCTCAAAGCGTCATGCCGGGCTCGATAAGCCGTCCACAACGGTGGTCATTCCGTGCCGCAATGAGCGCGGTAATATTGCGCCGGCGGTCGAGCGCATGCCGCCTTTTTGCGACGATATGGAAATTCTTTTTGTCGAGGGCCATAGCAGCGACGGCACGGGCGAGGAAATTGAGCGCGTTATCGCGCACTATCCGGAGCGCGATATTAAGTTTCTCGTCCAGGATGGTGAAGGCAAAGGCAACGCCGTACATATGGCGTTCGAAGCGGCGCGCGGCGATGTCCTGATGATTCTCGATGCCGATCTGACCGTCCCGCCCGAAGCGTTGTCCAAATTTTACAACGCCCTGGTGGCCGGCAAGGGAGAATTCATCAACGGCACGCGGCTGGTCTATCCGATGGAGAAGCGCGCCATGCGGCCGCTCAACCTGATCGCCAATTTTTGTTTCTCCATCGTTTTCTCTTGGCTGCTCAATCAGCGCTTCACCGATACGCTGTGCGGCACCAAGGTGTTGACCAAGGCGCATTACCTCGATATCGCGCGCAACCGTGCCTATTTCGGAGATTTCGACCCGTTCGGAGATTTCGACCTGATCTTCGGCGCCTCCAAGCTCAATCTGAAAGTGATTGAAATCCCGATCCGCTACGCCGAGCGAACCTATGGCAGCACCCAGATATCGCGCTTCCGCCACGGTGTCCTGTTGCTGCGCATGGTAGTCTTCGCGTTCCGCAAACTAAAAGCCTTCTGATGGCCAGCGCCGCACCGGCGACGCAACTCGATTCATATCGCGAAACCTGGCGCAGCAAGCCGGTATTGCGCGCGCTTTACGCCGATTATTACCGGCGCATGGTCAAACTTTTGAAACCCGGCAAGACGCTGGAATTGGGCGCGGGCAGCGGCCACTTACGCGCCCACTCGCCCGCCAACTCGACCGGTGCCGTGCTCACCGATATACAGCCGGCGGCGTGGCTCGATGCCGCCGCCGATGCCCAGGCCCTGCCGTTCCGCGATGGCTGCTTTGACAATATTATCCTCCTTGATGTTCTCCACCATGTCGAGAACCCGGCGCTGTTTTTTGCCGAGGCCGCGCGCGTGCTCAAACCGGGCGGGCGGGTGGTTATGCTCGAGCCCGCGATTACACCGCTGAGCGGTTTGTTTTACCGCCATTTCCACCCCGAACCGGTCAACATGCACCAGGATCCGTTCGCCGATGTGCCTGCCAGTCCGGCGCGCGATCCCTACGACGCCAATCAGGCAATCCCGACGCTGTTGTTCCGCCGCCATAGGGCTGCTTTCAGCCATCACTTCCCGAGCTTCCGCGTCGCCAGGGTGCGTAATTTGAGCCTTTTCGCTTTTCCGCTCTCCGGCGGATTTCGCCGCTGGAGCCTGATGCCCGCCTTTCTTGTCCGCCCTCTTCTTATGCTTGAAGATGGCCTGCTCATGCTGTTGGGGCCGGCCATGGCTTTTCGCCTTCTTGTCATGCTGGAGCGCCGCTAACTTGTGATTTCAACAAAACAGAAAATATTCATTGCCCGCAGCGCCGCCGGCCTCGTGCGCGTCACGCGGCGTACGCTCGGCGCCGGCAGTGTCGCCGATGTCCGGCGCGACGGCTTGAATTGGCGCCTCGATCTCGGTGAAGGCATCGACTTTGCCATCTATTTGCTTGGCGCCTTTGAACGCGGCACACAAAAACAATATGGCCAAATTCTGAAAGCCGGTGACGTGGCGCTTGATATCGGCGCCAATATCGGCGCCCACACCTTGCCCATCGCGCGCTGCGTCGGCCCTTCGGGACATGTGCACGCATTTGAGCCGACAGTCTTCGCCTTTGCCAAACTCGAAGCCAACATTGCGCGCAATCCGGAACTTGGCGAACGTATCACGGCAGGACAGACTCTGTTGAGCGACAGCAGCGAAGATGTGCCGCCAACGGCAATAGCATCAAGTTGGCCACTTGATGGCGGGCGTGGCGGCCATCCCCTGCATGGCGGGCACGAGAAACCGACCGAAGGCGCCGAGGCAAAAACGCTTGATTCCTACGTGGCGGAGGCGGGGCTGGAACGCATCGATTTCATCAAGCTCGATGTTGACGGCAATGAGTGTCAGGTCCTGCGCGGTGGGCAGGAAACCCTCAGGCGCTTCCGCCCGCCGATCATCCTCGAATTGGCGCCCTATGTGTTTTCAGATGGCGAAAACAGCTTCGACGCTTTCATCGAACTGTTGCGCGGCGCCAACTACAAATTGCGGCGATCTCCCGGCGGCGCGGTGCTCGCCCTCGATGCCCGGGCCCTGGCCGGTGCCATTCCCGAGGGCGCCAGTCTCAACGCCTGGGCCATGCCGGCATGAGCCAATCGCGCGCGCTCTGGCTCATCTTCGCCGCCGCGCTGCTTGTCCGCTTTGCTTATACACTTGGTCTGTATTTCACCATGGGAGCCGAGGCGCTGCAGGCCGAAGACTCCCTGCTCTATTTCCAACTGAGCCAAGTTTTTGTCGCCCAAGGCGATTTCCTACGTGACACCGGAATCGCCGGCAGCTTCGTACCTGAAACCGAACGCATGCCGCTTTACATCATTTGGCTGAGCCTGCACCAAATCTTGAGCGGCCTTTCCGAGCCCTTGTTCCCGGCCCTGACCCAAGGCGCGCTCGACGCCGTCGCCTGCGTTCTGATCGCCCGCACCGCGATGCTGCTGAATCCGCGCCTGCTTGTGCCGGCCGGCCTCTTTGCCGTATGCAACCCGACGCAGATTATTGTCGGCGCGATGATTCTCACCGATTCGCTGTTTTTCTTCTTTGTCTGCCTGATGCTCTATGCCGCCGTGCAATGGTTGCGCCAACCGGCTTGGCGCTGGGCGCTCCTGCTCGGACTGGCCCTCGGCCTCGGTGTATCCACTCGCGTCATGCTGTTGCCGGCGCTGGTGGCGCTGGCCGTTCTGCTGCCACTCGCGGCGATCTGGCTCCGCCGCTTCCGGCTCATCGGGATCGCGCATATGCTCGCCTTCGTCGTCATATGCGCGGCGCTCCAAGCCCCTATTCTGGTGCGCAATATCAACCACTACGACACAGCGCAATTGACCAGTCAGGGTGGCGCGTTTTCCCTGCTCTGGGTGGCGCCGTTGGTCTTGGAAACGCGTGACGGCACGCCGCATGCCGAAGGGGCGCGGCTCATGCAGGATCGATATAAACAGGAAATCGGTGGGGTCGAGCCGGACAATCCGTTCGAACGCTCGAGTTTAATGTCGGCCACGGCAAGGCGTGCCATCTCCGAACTGGGCTTCGGCGCCGCCGCCAAAGCCTGGCTGATCGGCGGCGCGATCAATCTGTTTTCGCCCGCCGCGATTCTCTCGCCGCCGGTCAGCACGCTGCCACGCACCGGGTTTTATGACATGGCGGGCGACAGCAAGGTGGCGAAACTATCGGCTTTCCTGTTCAACAATGACAATCCGACCTATGCCTGGGTATTGCTGCTGAGCTTTCTTGCCCTGTTGGGCGTGCGCGCAGCCCAGCTCTGGGGACTGGGTGCCGGCCTGATAGGACAGACGAGCCGCGAGACACGGCTTATCCTCGCGCTATTGCTGCTTTGGACGCTCTATATATTGCTGGTAAACGGTCCCATCGCCTCAGCCAAATACCGCCTGCCGATCGAGCCGCTAAGCGCCATCTCAGCCGCCTTTGCCTGGCTTACGGTGCAGGGCTGGTTTCAGCGTCGCGCGCTGCGGCGGCAAGCACAATAGCACTGAGGACGAGAAAGACGCCCTGCCACCAGGCGGCCCAAATCGAAAAATTGAGCATCGAGGACGACCAGAAGGCGACAAATATGGCGATGCCGCAGGCCGCCGTCCCGGGTGACGTTTTGCCGACCCGGAGCCACAGCCTGAGCATCAGAACCAAGGTCAACAACAGCATCATCAGGCCGACCGCGCCGGTCTCAAGAAATATCTCCAACAACCAACTATGCGGATGAGACGGAATAAAGGTCTGGTTGAATTTTTCAATCAGCACGGAGGCGCCGGGGAGATAGTTGCTGACATCGATGCCATGGCCGAAAAACGGCGCCTCCAGCGCCTTATCGAAGGCGAAGCCCCAAATATATTGGCGGTGGGCGTCAATCAGGGAAACCGGCAGGTCGGTATCGACCGGACCATGATAAATACCGTCAACAATCTGTCCGGTCTCGGGCGGCGGCGGCAAATGGCTCACAACCCAGGCAAAGGCGACAACCAACAACAGCGCCAGCAGACCGAGAAAAAGCGCCGCGGCATGGCCGCGCAGCAATTGCCAACACTGACATATTCCAACGACAGCACCCACCGCCAGACCGGCGATAAGTCCCAACAGGCCGGCCAGGCTGTCGACGGCAAAGATCAGCACGATTGCGGCGGGCAGATAAACAATTCCAGCGATGCGCCAGCGCCCGCCGAGGCGAAAACCGGCCCAGAGAACCACCGGTGTAAGACAAGCCAGGGCAGAGCCATAATATTTGAGAATTTGCGCCGCGTTGATATCGATCCAGCCCTTGCCGCGAAAAAGGCCGTAGATTGGACTCGCCGCGTAGAGGCCTAAAAGAGCAATCAGTGCACAAATCAGGCTGGCCACGATCAAAGCGCGCAGACAGTTATCGAGAGCGCCGCGTGACAAAAAGTGATGAATCAGTGCGGCAACGAAAACGAATCCGGCCATCCGCCCCCAAACACCGATCGAACGGCCGGAATCAAGCGATTCACCCATGCCGGGCAGCCACAGAATAAATGTTAGCAGGATGGCCAGGCCAAGCGGCGAGCGCGCGCCGCGCGCGAAATCCGCCACCAAGTGACGACGTCCCGGCGCCGCCAGAAGGAGAATAAGGGCGAGCGCCAGGGAGACGCCGGATACCGTCGGGCTCGACGCCAGCAACGGAATGCCGATGCCGGCGAATATCGCGGCACCGAGCGCCAACACATGCTGGCGCGGCGCAAGCGGCGCATCCCCTTCTTGGCTCGCAACTGGCAAAGGCTCGGCCTCCCAAAATTCAGCAACCCTTGTCATGTAACATCGCAATCAAGGTGCGGCAAACCACCGTTTTTGCGCCGCTTCAGAGGTAAACGCCGGGCGGGCGATTGACGCGCGGCGGGGGCGGGCGGTAGGTTCGGCTTCGAGCCCTTCAAACCCCTCTGAGCCCGCAACGCGCATGATAATTCTCGGTGTCCACCCCGGATATCACGAGGCCGCAGCTTGCCTGTTCGACGATTATCGAATGGTCGCGGCGGTCTCGCTCGAACGCCTGACCCGGCGCAAGATTGACGGCGGGCGAATACCCGATGAAGCGATCGACGAATGCCTCGCCATCGCCGGCCTCACGCGGCGCGATGTCGAGGCGGTGGTGCTCGGGCGCGGCGCCTATCCGTGGCGCTATTACAAACATTTTCGCGGCTCCCGCCTGATCGAGGGCAAAGTCCGCCAGGCGCTCGGCAAGGAGAAGCACAAGAGCATGGAGCGCGAGCTCGTGCGTGCCGGGCACAGCGATTCGGAAGCCTTGTTCGATGCGGCAAAGTTCCTCGACACCGCCGGCTTTGGCAAAACCACCCAACTAAAATTCTTCAACCATCATCTCGCCCACGCGCTGCCGGCCCTGTTCCACACCGATTGGCCGGACGCGCTGCTCTATACCTCCGATGGCGGCGGCGACAATGTGCAATACAGCCAGCGCGTCTTCCATGGCGGTGACTTGCGCCATCTCTATGGCGGTGACGAATGTTTCACCGCGCCGGCGCGGGTCGACAGTCTCGGCCTTGCCTATGGCTACGCTACCCAGGCGCTCGGCTGGCGCATCAACCGCCACGAAGGCAAGCTCACCGGCCTCGCGGCGCTCGGCGAACCTTCCGCCTATAAGGCCATCACCGATCATTTCAAGGTCGATGAAGACGGTCAGATCCGGAGCGATTTTGCCACCAACCCGGATCTCCGGCGCTTCATGTTCGAGACGGCCGAGAATATCTCACGCGAAGACATGGCGGCCTCGATCCAGCAAGTGCTGGAGCAGGTCACGCTGGCCTCCGTCCGCCGTTTGCTCGAGCGCCACCCGGTGCGCCATCTTGGCCTTTCCGGCGGCGTGTTCGGCAATGTCCGCCTCAACCGCTTGCTGGCGGAAGAAACCGATATCGATGAGGTTTTCGTCTATCCGGCGATGAGCGACCAGGGCCTGCCGGCCGGCGGCGTGCTGCAATATCTCCTGGAGCGCGACGGCATGGATGCCTGGCTGAACGCGCGCTATCCGCTGGAAACGCTTTATCTCGGGCGCGACTGGGGCAAGGGCGCGGATAAAGTGCTGGGCCAAACACCCGGCCTGAAAGTGATATCCGGCAAGCCGGTGGAGAAGACGGCAGAGCTGTTACAGGACGGCAAGGCGGTGGCGATTTTTACCCAGGGCATGGAATTCGGCCCGCGTGCGCTGGGGGCACGCAGCATTCTCGCCTCGCCCGCCGATGCTGGCATCAATGATGCCCTGAACGCGCGCCTGTCGCGCTCCGAATTCATGCCCTTCGCGCCGGTTGTCAGCGAGGAGGACGCCGGCGAATTATTCGATATCGGCGCGCCGAGCCAATATGCCGCGCGCTTCATGACCATCACCTGCAACGTCAAGCAATCGTGGCGCGCGCGCATCCCGGCTGTTGTCCATGTCGACGGCACGGCGCGGCCGCAAATCATTCGCCGCGCGCACAATCCGCTCTATTACGATATTCTTGCCGCCTTCAAACAAAAAAGCGGCCTGCCGACGATGATCAACACCAGCTTCAACGTACATGAAGAGCCGATCGTCAACCGCCCCGAGGAATGCGCCCAGGCCTTGTTGGATGACCGAGTGGACTATGTCGTCACAGAGGAAGCCGTGTACGGCCGCGACGGCGCGGCATGAATATTCTCGTCGCGCTTTATAGCGCGCTGGCCGCCGGTGCGGCGAGCTGGCTTGCTACTGGCGCTGTGTTGCGCTTTCTCCGCCGCCGCGGCGTCCTCGATATCCCGAATGAGCGCTCGAGCCATAGCGCACCGACACCGCGCGGCGGCGGCATTGCCGTTATCGGCGTCTTGCTCGCCGCCTGGCTGATTCTGTGGCTGGCCGGCGAAGGCAGCGCCGCGCCGGGCAATTTTTGGCTCGTGCTTGGCGCCGGCGCAGGCTTGGCATTGATCTCCTGGTTCGACGATGTACTGGGCGGCTTGCCGGCGGCCCTGCGCTTTGCCGCGCAAGCCATAGCGGTCGCCGCCGGCCTGTTTGCCCTGCCCGAAGGCGACGGCGTTTTCCAGGGCGCGCTACCGGCAGAGCTTGACCTCGCCCTTAGTGGCCTGATCTGGCTGTGGTTTCTCAATCTGTTCAATTTCATGGACGGCATTGACGGCATTGCCGGCAGCCAGACGGCAAGCGCCGGGCTCGGCCTGTTTGCTTTGGCGGTTCTATTCCCCGCCGCCGCCGGCCTCGGCCCCTATGGCCTGGTAGTGGCGGCGGTCGCCATTGGCTTCCTGCCGTGGAACTGGCAGCCGGCGCGCATTTTTCTCGGCGATGTCGGCAGCGTGCCGCTCGGCTATGTCATTGGCTGGCTGTTGCTCGCGCTCGCCAGCTACGGCCTGTGGCAGGCCGCGCTCCTGCTGGTGCTCTATTATTTCGCCGATGCCAGCTTCACCCTGTTCAGAAGATTGCTGCGCGGCGAGGCCATCTGGCGCGCCCATCATCAGCATTATTATCAATTCGCCGTCGCTGCCGGGCGCAGCCACGCGCATGTGGTTGTGGTCATTACCGGGGTAAATATTCTGCTCGTCGGACTGGCGCTGGCGACCACGCTGTCTTCGACCTCGGCCTGGAGTGCCTTGGCTGCGGGAATGCTGCTCACCATCTGCCTTTTATGGTATCTTCGAGTCGGCCAAAGCAGAACGACCCATGCAGACTAGATTTCGCATCAACAGAACATACGCGGTCGCCACTTTCGATGTGGCAATGGCGGCAATTTCATTCACGGTGGCGCTGTTGTTGCGCCGTGGCATCGGCAATTTTTGGCACGAATCGAGCGGCTTTTTCGTTGAAGGCATCGCCGCTTTCTGTGTCATTTCGGCGATTGTTTTCTGGCGCATGCGCATCTATCGCGGTTTTTGGCGCTACACCTCGTCGCGCGACGTCGCCAAGATCGGCTGGGCCGCCGGCATTGTCGTTCTGATATTTGTCGCACTGTTGTTTGCCGCGACGCGCCTTGAAGCCTATCCGCGCTCGGCCCTGCCGATAGACTTTCTTGTCCTCGTGGCACTTCTCGCCGGCCCGCGCATCCTCTATCGCAGCTTTATGGAACGCGGCCTGAGAGGCTTCTTCCAACGCGGCAATGACGAGCACCGCATTCCGGTTCTGCTGCTCGGCGCGGGCGACGATGCCGAATTGTTCATGCGCGCCAGTCTGAGCGGCAGTGCGGCGAACTACCGCGTGGTCGGATTGATCGACGATGAGGAAGGCAAGATCGGCAGCCATATTCACGGCGTCAGGGTATATGGCCCGGCGCGCGAATTGACCACCATCGTGCGCGCCCTCAAACAGCGCGGCACCCAGCCGCAACGCCTGATCCTGACCTCCGACAGCTTCGACCCCGACCGCTTGCGCGATGTTCTTGATGCGGCGGAGGGTCTCGCCCTGCCGCTCTCGCGCCTGCCGCGCATGACCGATTTTCATACCGAGGACAGCTCGGCCATTAATATCAAGCCGGTGGCGATTGAAGATTTGCTCGGGCGCCCACAGGCAGCGCTCGACAGCAAGGAAATGGCCGCCCTGATTCGTGGGCGGCGCGTCTGCGTCACCGGCGCCGGCGGCTCGATCGGCTCGGAGCTGTGCCGCCAGATCGCCGGCCATGAGCCGGCCCATATGACGCTGATCGATAGTTCGGAATTCAATCTCTACACCATCGATATGGAGCTTTCCGAGAGCCACACGCATATTTCACGCACCATGGTGCTCGGCGATGTGCGCGATAAGGGGCGCCTGAACTCGACTTTCGAGGCCGCGCGCCCGCAATTGGTGTTTCATGCCGCGGCGCTCAAACATGTGCACATGGTCGAGGCCAACCCCAATGAAGGGGTGCTCACCAATGTCCTTGGCACACGCAATGTCGCCGATTGCTGCGTCGCGCACGGCGTTGCCGTGATGGTGCTGATCTCAAGCGACAAGGCGGTCAACCCGACCAACGTCATGGGCGCGACAAAACGCATCGCCGAGAGCTATTGCCAGGCGCTCGGCCTGTCGCTCGCCGCCAAGGGCGATGCGCACACCCGCCTGGTGACGGTGCGCTTCGGCAATGTCCTGGCTTCGTCCGGCTCGGTGGTGCCACTGTTTCAGCGGCAAATCGCCGCCGGCGGCCCGGTCACCGTGACCGACCCCGAGGTCAGTCGCTATTTCATGACCACACGCGAAGCCGTACAGCTTGTGCTGCAGGCCTCGGCGCTCGGTGCGCGCGGCGCCGGCGGCGAGATATTCGTGCTCGATATGGGCGAGCCGGTGCTGATCAAGGATTTGGCCAGCCAGATGATCCGCCTCGCCGGGTTGAAGCCGGGGAAAAATATCGAGATCGTCTATACCGGTTTGCGGCCGGGCGAAAAAATGGCCGAAGAACTTTTTCATGAGAAAGAGCCGCTGCGCGAGACATCGGTCGCCGGCCTGCAGCGCGCCGCCTCGCGCCCGACCGATCTCAGCCAACTGCAGACGCAAATTGAACGCCTCTGCGCGGCGGCAAATGCGCGCGACAGCGAAGCTACCCGTGCGGAAATCAGTGTTATCGTTCCCGAATTTCACGCCAGCGAAACAAAACCCAACAGCGCCACCGGCCAACGCGCCGCCCAGTGAGCGTCCAGCAGCCAGCATAGAGAAACCAAATGACAAAAAAAGACTCCGGCCCCTGTGATCACTGCCCCATTTCCCGCGCTCTCCTTTCGGTATCCGACAAATCGGGCCTCGCGGAGTTTGGAAAATTTCTGAGCGCGCAGGGCGTTGAAATCCTTTCCACCGGCGGCACCGCGCAGACGCTGCGCGACGCTGGCATCGATGTGAAAGATGTTTCCGAGCATACCCAGTTTCCGGAAATGCTCGACGGCCGGGTAAAAACCCTGCACCCGAAAGTGCATGGCGGCATCCTCGGCATGCGTGACAACCCGGCGCATCAGGAAGCCATGCAGGCACATGACATCCAGCCGATCGATTTGGTGGTGGTCAATCTCTATCCGTTCGAGCAGACGGTGGCCGGCGGCGGCGACTTCGACGACTGTATCGAGAATATCGATATCGGCGGCCCCGCCCTGATCCGCGCCGCGGCCAAAAATCACCGCGACGTGGCGGTGGTGGTCGAGAGCGCCGACTATCAAAAGATCATGGCTGAAATGAGCGAACTTAACGGCGCGACATCGGCTGGTTTGCGCCGCTCGCTCGCGGCCAAGGCCTATGCGCGCACAGGCGCCTATGATTCCGCCATCGCCGCTTGGTTTGCCGGCCAGGAGGGCGAGCGCTTTCCCGAGCGCCTGTCTTTTTCAGCCCGGCGCCGGCAAATGCTGCGCTACGGCGAGAACCCGCATCTCGGCGCCGCCTTCTATAGCGGCGGCGCAGACCGCCCGGGTGTCGCCAGCGCCAAGCAAATTCAGGGCAAGGAGCTGAGCTACAATAATCTCAACGACACCGACGCCGCCTTCGAGCTGGTGGCGGAATTCGATACTCCCGCCATTGCCATCATCAAGCACGCCAATCCGTGCGGCACGGCGCTCGGCGCCGACCTGAAAGAGGCCTATCTGAAAGCGCTGGCCTGTGATCCGGTTAGTGCGTTCGGTGGCATCGTCGCCGCCAACCGGCCGCTTGATGGCGCCGTCGCCGAAGAGATTGCCAAGCTGTTCGCCGAAGTGGTGATCGCACCGGATGCGGATGCGGCGGCGCTGGAAGCGCTTGCGGCCAAGAAGAATCTGCGCGTGCTGTTGACCGGCGCGATGCCCGATCCCGGTTCGCCCGGCATGACGATCAGGCAGTTAAGCGGCGGCTATCTGGCGCAGGAGCGTGACAATGGCCGCATCCAGCGCGAGGACCTTAAGACGGTGACCAAGCGGAGCCCCAGCGCGGCCGAGCTTGAAGACCTGATCTTCGCCTTCCGCATCTGCAAGCATGTCAAATCAAACGCCATTATTTACGTCAAGAACGGCGCCACGGTCGGCGTCGGCGCAGGCCAGATGAGCCGGGTTGATTCGTCGCGCATCGCCGCCTTGAAAGCGGCCGAAGCCGGCCAGGCGGCGGGCCTCGAACAATCTCCGGCGATCGGCTCGGTGGTCGCGTCGGACGCCTTCTTTCCCTTTGCCGACGGCCTCATTGCCGCCGCCGAAGCGGGCGCCACGGCGATCATTCAACCGGGCGGCTCGATGCGCGATGAGGAAGTGATTGCAGCGGCGGATGAGAAGGGCCTGGCCATGGTGTTCACCGGCATGCGCCACTTCCGCCACTAACGTGACACGACCATAAAGCCGCCATAAGCAATCGGCACCTCCCTCCGGAATGCTTCATGCATTCCGGCAAGCGCGACTGCGCGCCCGAGTTAATACGAGGTAGCCAAGGGAGTGGACGCGACCCGCCCGGCGTCTGAGGGATCACTTATTATTAAGCGACGATCAGCTCGCGCATGTGGCGGTTGGCGAGGGCGAGCTTGGCGAGGTCGAGCGCACCGGCGCTTCGGAGATCTTCGAACAATGCCGTCGCGCGCTCGAACACGCCTTCATTGTCCGCCACCCAATTTTCCACCGCATCTTCCGGCGCGCTGCCTTCCGAGGCGACCAGCACGGTACGGCAGAGGGCACGCTGCTGCGAATATAGATCCTCGATAATGGCGGCAACCGCGCGGTGCTGCCAGTGATCGCCGGCGAGCAAGGGCTGGGCGCCATCGCGCAGCCATTCGAGATTGAAGCGCGCGCCGAGTTGAAAATAAACTGCCGCCGTGGTCGGCACGGAAAGCTCGGATTGGCGCGCCACCTCGACAATATCGCAAGCCGGGATCATCGCCTCGACCGAGGCGACGAGGCGGGCCAGCTTGTCAGGAACGCCGGTCTTGCCGAATTTGGTCTGGCGCGCACCCATATTGGCCAACCCCGCTGGCGAGAGCACGGTTTCAATCACGCCCTCCAATTCGGCAACGCCAGTCCCGAAATCGGCGATGGCGCGCGAGACATCGAGCGGACGCGGCCGATTGCTCAACAGCCACATGGTATGGTGCGTCAACAGTTTGTGAAATTCGCCAAACATGTCGAGCTGCACGTCGCTGGCAATCTTGTTGTCGAGCGCCTCAATCGTCTGCCAACTGCGCCGCAATTGATTGACATTGCGCGCCGCCAAATAGGCGCGCGCCACATCGCCCTGGCCACAGAGCCGTTCCTCGACCACCTCGGTGACGAAGCAAACGCCGGCGCGGTTGACCAAGCTGTTGGCCACCGATGTGGCAATGATCTCACGCCGCAGGCGATGGCCTTCAATACCGCCGACATGCTCGGCGCGCAGCGGGGCGGGAAAATAGAGCATCAGATCATCGCCGAGATGAGAATCTTCCGGCACATCGCTTTCCAGCAAACCATCGTTGAGCGACATTTTTGCGTGCGCCAAAAGCACGGAGATTTCCGGCCGGGTCATGCCCTGGCCGGCGTTCGCCCGCTCAATGAGCTCGTCTTCGCTGGGCAAGCCCTCGACTTCGCGGTCGAGCTGGCCACGGCGTTCGAGCGTGCGCATCAGCCGGGCATGTGAATCGAGGCGTTCCGGCGCATGTGCGGCCTCGGCACTCACCGCCTGGCTTTGCAGATAATTATTGCGCAACACCAGCGCCGCGACTTCATCGGTCATGCGGTGCAGGAGCTCGTTGCGCTCTTCCTTGTTGATCGCGCCCTCGGTTATCGGGTTGGCAAGGGCAATCTTGATGTTGACCTCATGGTCCGAACAATCCACCCCGGCGGAATTGTCGAGCGCATCGCTGTTGATCTTACCGCCGGCGGCGGCGAACTCGATCCGCGCCGCCTGGGTCAGAGCCAGATTGGCGCCCTCGCCGATGACGCGGCAGCGCAGCTCCGAGGCCGCCGCGCGCACCGACGCATTGACCCGGTCACCGATCTCGCCATCACGCTCGCCACTGGCGCGGACAAAACAACCGATGCCGCCGAACCACAGTAAATCCGCCTCGGCGCGCAAGATGGCGGAGATCAGCTGGTTGGGCGTCAGCGATTCTTCCTCAACGGCAAAGCAGGCGCGCGCCTCAGCCGTCAAAATTACCGATTTCGCGCTCCGTTCGGCAATAAAGCCGCCGACCGACAGGCCCTGGTAATCGCTCCAATCGGAGCGCTCCTGGTAAAACAGACGCTTGCGCTCTTGAAAGCTGGCTTTGGCATCGGGATTGGGGTCGACGAAAATATGGCGATGGTTAAACGCCGCAAGCAGGCGGATATGTTCGGATTGCAGCATGCCATTGCCGAATACATCGCCGGCCATATCGCCAATACCGATGACGCTAAAATCCTCGCTCTGGATATTGCGGCCGAGCTCGCGGAAATGGCGCTTCACCGATTCCCACGCGCCGCGCGCGGTGATGCCCATCTTCTTGTGGTCATAGCCATCGCGCCCACCCGAGGCAAAAGCATCGCCCAGCCAGAAGCCGCGATCGATCGCCAATTCGTTGGCGATGTCGGAGAAGCTGGCGGTGCCCTTGTCGGCAGCGACGACAAGATAGGGATCGTCCTCGTCAAAGCGCACCACATCAATGGGCGGAATGATGATATCGCCTTCGCGGTTATCGGTTATATCGAGCAGGCCGGAAATGAAAAGCTTGTAGCATTCGATCGCTTCGGTGTGCAGCGCCTCGCGCTCCGCCGGCGGCCGCTTGACGACAAAGCCGCCCTTGGCGCCAACCGGCACGATGACCGCATTCTTGACCATTTGCGCCTTCATCAGGCCAAGCACTTCAGTGCGAAAATCCTCGCGCCGGTCGGACCAGCGGATGCCGCCGCGCGCCACTTTTCCACCGCGCAAATGCACGCCTTCGACGCGCGGCGAATAGACAAATATCTCGACCAACGGCCGGGGCGCCGGCAAATCCTCAAGCTCGCGCGAATCCAACTTGATGGCCAAATAAGACTTACTGCCGCCGGCGGCCGTTTGCTGAAAATAATTAGTGCGCAGGGCCGAATCGATGACATTGAGAAAACGCCGCAAGATGCGATCTTCGTCGAGGCTGGCAACACCATCGAGCGCCGTTAAAATATTACTGCGCAATGTTTCGGTATTGCCGTTCGGCCCGCCCGCCGGGTCGAAGCGCGCGACGAACAGCTCGGCCAGAGAGGCGGAAATAGATGCGTTGCGAGCCAGCGTCTCTTCCATATAGGGCTGGCTGAAGGGGATGCCCGCCTGGCGCAAATATTTGCTCACCGCGCGCAGGATCGCGACCTCACGCCACTGCATGCCGGTGCGGATGACCAAATGATTGAAGCCGTCATCTTCGGCATCGCCGGCCCATATGCGGGCAAAGGTTTCCTGAAAGGATGGCCCGATCTTGGCAATCTCTATGTCGCGTCCGCCCTGCTCCGTCATCGTAAGGTCATGCACCCAAACAGTGTGGCTGCCATTGTCCAATTTGGCGTCCAATTTGGCCGGCCGGATTCGGTAAGGCCGCTCGCTTACCACGCGCAAACCTAAATTCTCCAGACTCGGCAGCAGGTCGGAGAGCGGAATCGGTGTGTCCACATGATAAATTTTGAAATTGACCGTCGTCTTATCGTCCTCGGGCCGGCGATAGAGCGACATGGCAATTGTTTCACCGCCAACGACTTGCTCGACCCTGGCAACATCTTCAGAGGCGGCACGCGGCGAAAAATCTTCCTTATAGGAAGCCGGGAAAACGTCGCCATAGCGTTGGAAAAGGACGCGCTGGTGATCGCTATCAAAGCGCTCGCCAATTTCCGAGTTGAGCTGGTCGCGCCACGAGCGCGCCGTTTCGGCAATGTGAGCCTCGATCGCGGCAAGATCATAATCGGGGATATTGCCGGGCGTGGTTTCAATAAGGAAATGCAGCCGCGCCAAGGGCGAATCGCCGACCTCCGCCGCATAGCTTTGACAATTGCCGGCAAAAGCCGCCGCCAATATTTTCTCAACACGCTTGCGCAAATCGGTGTTGTAACGGTCGCGCAATAGATAAACCAAGCACGAGACAAAGCGCTCGAACGGGTCGCGGCGCACGAACAGCCTGGTCTGTTGCATGGTCTCGGCATTGATAATGCCGAGGCTTAAGGCAAGCAGGTCTTGCGCACTGATTTGAAATAATTCATCGCGCGGCAGCGATTCGAGGACATGCTCGAGCGCCTTCTGGTTATGGCCGCCGACGGTGAATTTGGACTGCTCCAGGACATGGCGCACTTTGCGGCGCAACACCGGGATATGATTGACGCTGCGGCTATAGGCGGTCGATGTGAAGAGGCCCATGAAGCGCCGTTCGGCACAGACGCGCCCCTCGGCGTCATAAATTTTCACGCCGATGGAATCCATCGCCACCGGGCGGTGCACGCGCGACCGTTTGGCGGATTTGGTGATCATCAGCAAATTGGGTGAGGCGTAGAATTCGAGCGCTTCGGGCGGCAGCTTGTCCGACCAGGCGCCGAGCGGACGCACCGCCGGATCGCGCAACACGCCGATCCCCGAATCAGGTGAAACCTGGTAGCGGAAATCACCCTCGGCAACATTGGCGATATCGTATTCGCGGTAGCCGAGAAGGGTGAAATGGTTCTCCGACATCCAATTCAAAAAGGCGATTGCTTCTTCGGTCTCCGCCTCAGGCACCCCTGGCGGCGGCTTTTGCCCAAGCAGCGCCACCGTGTCTGCAAGGCGGGCCAACATACTTTTCCAGCCGGTCACCACGGCATGCACATCGTCGAGCACTTCGATCAAGCCGCGCTCTAATTCCATCAGCGCGGTCTCACTGGCGCAGCGGTCAATCTCGATTAGAACGCAGGATTCGAGATGAGCGCTGCCATTGCCGATCGCGCTTTGCACATCGCTCAGCATCCCCGCATCATCGCGGCCGATTCGCAGTACCGGGTGAATCAGACGGTGAATGGTCAATTGTTGGTCGGCTAGATAGGCGGCGGTCGAATCGATGATGAACGGCATATCGTCATTCAGCATCGCCACGACGGTATGGCGGGATTGCCAGCCATCGATCTCCTGCGTCGGGTTGTAGACGCGCAGCTTCAGCGTACCGAGGGCGCGCTCCTGGACGAAGCGCCACTGCGCCAGTGCCATTGCGGTGAGCGTTTCATCGCCGGCCACGGCCAGGCTTTCGAGCGGAAGAGCGGCATAAAACGCCTGCACAAATGCGCTGGCATCGCGCGCGCGCTGCTTCGGCAGTTTTTCGCATACCGCCTCTGCGACCGAACTCAGGAAGTCACGCGTGCCCTCCGATAAAGCCAAATCCACTTTATTCGGTTGTGCCGATGTTTCGCTGGACAAATCATTAACCATGACTAGATCGTACGCCCGTGAGATTACCTAAGATTTAATGAAATACTATAATTTGTAGGGTCTTTGATGGTTAACAAATATAACTCGACGGCTCGTCACATGGGGGCTTAAATAGGAACTAAGATTTGCTGTATAAGAAAGTCTTCGTTGATTCGAATGGCAGCGCGCGGGCTGCCGTTCTGGGTTTATGGCCTTGGCGTCAGGACGCCAAGATTGGCTCCAGCGAAGCAAACGAACATAAATTATCGTCCAATAGGGAGGAATAAGATGTCCAAAACGAATGCAGGCTCGGCGAAAACTCAGGAATATCTCGCTCGCTACATGGAGGGCGTAAAAAAACGCAATCCGGGCGAGCCGGAATTTCATCAGGCGGTTTACGAAGCCGCCGCAACGATTTTCCCGTTTATCGAGGACAAGCCGGTTTATCACAAAAACCAAATTCTCGAGCGCATGGCCGAGCCCGAGCGCGTCATTATGTTCCGTGTGCCGTGGACGGACGATGAAGGCAATGTCCGCACCAACCGCGGCTACCGCGTCCAATTCAACAGCGCGATCGGCCCGTATAAGGGTGGCATCCGCTTTCATCCGAGCGTGAATTTGAGCATTCTGAAGTTTCTCGGCTATGAGCAGACCTTCAAGAACAGCCTGACCGGCCTGCCCATGGGCGGCGGCAAGGGCGGCGCCAACTTCAATCCGAAGGGCAAATCGGACAATGAAGTGATGCGCTTCTGCCAATCCTTCATTACCGAACTCTATCGCCATATCGGCGAGGACACCGACGTTCCGGCCGGCGATATCGGCGTCGGCGGGCGCGAGATCGGCTATATGTTCGGCCAATATAAGCGCATCACCAACCGCTTCGTCGGCGTGCTGACCGGCAAGGGCCTCGAATTCGGCGGCTCGAAAATGCGCACCGAGGCGACCGGTTACGGCGCCATGTTCTTTCTGCGCAATATGCTCGAGCAAGCCGGCAGCGGCATGGACGGCCAACGCGTGCTGATTTCGGGCTCGGGCAATGTCGCCACCCACGCGGCGGAGAAAGTCCTGCAGCTTGGCGGCACACCGCTCACGCTGTCCGATTCAGGCGGCTTTATTCTCGCCGATGGCGGCCTCACCCAGGAGCAGATTGACTGGGTGAAAGATCTGAAAGGTTTGCGCCGCGGCCGCATTTCCGAAGCGGCGGATGAGTTTGGCAATATCAGCTTCCATGAAGGCCAGCGTCCGTGGGGTGTGGAAGCGGATTGCGCCGCACCTTGTGCCACGCAAAACGAGGTCAATGGCGAAGAGGCCGCAACGATGCTCAAGAACGGCGTCAAAGCGATCGCCGAGGGCGCCAACATGCCGTGCGAACAGGCGGCCGTCGATCAGTTCCAGGACGCCCGAATCCTGTTCGGCCCGGCCAAGGCGGTCAATGCCGGCGGCGTCGGCGTGTCCGGCCTGGAAATGAGCCAGAACAGCGCGCGCATCGCCTGGGGCGAAGATAATTTGCGCAAACTGCTCGAGGATATGATGAAGGACATCCACGATGCCTGCGTCACCCATGGCAAGGACGATGATGGCCACGTCAACTATCTCAAGGGTTCGAACATTGCCGGCTTCGTCAAAGTCGCCGACGCCATGCTCGCTTACGGCCACGTCTAAAGTTTGAATTCAGGAGATCATCCGAAATAAAGGGGCGCTGCTTCAATAGGCAGCGCCCCTAATTTTTTGCGCTGAGTTGTCCGGCGGCACCACCAACCGGAATGCGTTTAGCGTTCCGGCAAGCGAGACTTCGCGCCCGAGTTAATACGACGCAGCCAAGCGCGCGGATGCGCGCGCCCGGCGTTTGAGGGAGCAACCACTACGAAGCGGCGGCGCCAAGCGCTTCGCTTTTGAGGGTCTCGTACATATCCATGGCCTTGGCCGGCTTTTCATTATTGTGAACCACGGCGCCGACCGCCTGGATCATGGCGATGGGCGATTCGGCCTGAAAGATATTGCGCCCCATATCGACGCCGCTGGCGCCCTGGTCGATCGCCTTATAGGCCATGGTGAAGGCATCGAGCTCAGGCAGTTTCTTGCCGCCGGCGATGACAATCGGCACCGGGCAGCCGGCGGTTACGCGCTCGAAACCCTCTTCGACGAAATAGGTTTTGACATAATGCGCGCCGAGCTCGGCGGCGATGCGCGAGGCGAGGCCGAAATAGCGCGCATCGCGCACCATGTCTTTGCCGACGCCGGTGACCGCGAGCGTCGGAATGCCGTATCTGTTGCCGCTGTCGATCAGCTTGATCAGATTGCCAATCGACTGGTGCTCATATTCGGCGCCGATATAAATTTGCGCCGCCATGGCCGCGGCATCAAGGCGGATCGCATCTTCGATATCGACCGCCACCAGCTCGTTGGAAAGCTCGCTCAGAATTGAATTGCCACCGCTGCATCTGAGCACCACCGGTTTGGCGCAATCGGCCGGCACGTTGGCGCGCAACACGCCACGGGTACACATCAGCACATCCGCATAAGGCATGAGCGGCACGATGTTGAGATCGATCCGCTCGAGGCCGGTTGTCGGGCCCTGAAAATAGCCATGATCAAAAGCCAGCATCACCGTGCGCCCGCTTTTCGGATTGAAGATACGCGCCAGGCGGCTCTTCATGCCCCAGTCCAATCCCTCCGAACCCTTGAGAAAGAAGGCATCATTCCGGGCCGGTGTATCGAGGCCCCAATCCTTACCGTCTTTGATGTCGTCGAGATCAGCCATGTCCGCTCCTCAGCTGCAATAATCAAGAAAAATTCTTTTACCGCGCGCCGCCCTTTGGCGGAAGGTTTGAATTCTAGTGCATAAATGATCTATCCTAGTAGTGAACATAGTTAACATTGAAACTAATTTTATCGCCATGCGAATTTGCCTATCTGTTTTGGCCGCACTCCTGACTGCGGGCTGGATATCGACCCAGACATGGCAGCGCCCTGCCGAGGCCGCCGCATGTGCCGATTCCCTGGCGGCAAAGCGTGCCGGCGCGCTTTACACCCTGGGCGATAGTGCGGTTGCCCTGACATTTGCGCGCGAAGCCCTGCGCCAAGCCAAGCAAAATTGCGCCGGCCAAACCATCGCCGTCGTCCCCCTGCTGACAGACCTCGCCGCCCTCTATCAGGATTTGGGGCGCTATCGCGAAGCGGAGACAATTCTGCGCCGCATCATCGATATCAAACTGGCCGCGCCCGCACCTGAAGAAGCCGGCACAGCAGGGGCGACGCTTCCCAACATGATCATCGACATAAATAATTTGGCTTTTGTCTATGGCGCCCAAGGCAAGTTCACGGCGGCGGGGGCATCATTTGAGTGGGTGCTTGAAATCGCCGAACAGGCTGTTGGCGATGACCATATGCTGATCTCCCAGGCACTTCGAAACCTCGCCGGCAATTACCGCGCCCGCGGCATGCATGAAGAGGCGCGGCCGCTGCTCGCCCGCGCGGTCGAAATTGTCGAATCGTCAAAGGATAAAGCTGCGGCCGAATGGGCCGAAAATCTCAACCAGCCGGCCGAAGATGAGCCTCCGATAGAAAAGGCGAATTGGGCCGCAACGCTCGGCCTGCTTTCCAAAGAGCCGCTATAATATTCTAGCGCAACGCCGCCGCGATATTGCCGCCATCCACGGTCGCCACATTGCCAGTGGTCTTCAGCGCCAACGCCTGATGCAGGAAGGCGCGGGCGACATCTACAGCCGTCACTTCCTGGCCGAGGAGATTGCCGGCCATATAGTCATGCTCCGAAACACCGCGCGCCGCCGCCCGTTCACCGATCATCTTATCGCTCAGGAGGCCGCTGCGGATACGGTCGGCATTGACCGCGTTGGCGCGGATGCCATCGCGGCCATGATCGAGCGCGTATTGGCGCACCAAAAACATCGTCGCTGCCTTGGGAAGACCATAGGGGCCAAAATCAGCGCCCGGATTGATCGCCTGTTTGGAGGTGTTGAACAGCAGGCAGCCACCGCTTGCTTGCGCCCGCATGATCCGTACGGCGTGTTGCGCCATGCGCTGATGGGCGAAGAAATTAAGCTCGAAGCTCTGCCGTAAAATATCTTCGCCAACCTCGCCGATACGCCCCTGCCACGCCGCGCCCGCGTTGGAGACGAGAATATCAACGCCGCCGAATGTTTCCGTCACGCGCTGGTAGGCGTGCTGCACAGAGCTTTCGTCGGTCACATCGCAAGCCAGACCAAGCCCGGCGGCAGCGAACTCAGAAGCAATCTGTTCCGCCTTGCCGCCATCCAGATCGAGCACGGCAATCGCCGCGCCGGCCTCGGCGAAGGTGCGCGCCGTGGCGGCGCCGATGGCTCCCGCGCCGCCGGTGATGACCGCGACCTGGCCGGCAAGTGGCGCTCGGATTTTCGCTAATTTCGCCTGTTCCAGTGACCAGCTTTCAATGGCGAAAATATCGCTCTCCGCCGCCGGCTGATAGCGGCCAACCGCCTCGGCGCCCAGCACCACATCAATCTGCGTCTCGGCAATATCAGCAACGATCTTGGCCTCGGCCATGCTCCGGCCAAAGGCGAATAGACCAAGCCCCGGCAACAAGGCGACGCGCGGCCGCGCGTCGGCCAGGGCCGAGATATTTTGGTCGGCGGTGGCATGGCGCGCCAAATAGGCCTGATAGTCCGTGACATAGGTTTCGAGTGCTGCCTCGGTGGATTGTCTGAAGGCTTCCGCATCATCCGAAACGGATAAAATCAGCGGCTTGTTCTTGGTCCGGATGACATGATCCGGCGTGGCCACACCAGCGACGGCATAGCGCGTCATATCCGTACCGGCGAGATAATTGAGGACGTCCGGGTTGGTGCGAAAATCCATTACCACACGATCAGGCCCATCCGCCTCACCATCCTGCTGCCCGGCGAGCGCCGTGGCGCCGCGCAGGATCGGTGCCACATCGGAACATGCCAAACCCGCCGGGTGGCGTGCCGTTACTGCTGAAGATGACCGTCCCGCCGCGATCGTTTTCTCAGCGCGGTTGACCAGCGCGATCATATTTTCGTACGCCGTGCGGGCATCCTCAGCGAAGCAAACCAAGCCGTGTTGCATCAGCACCAGGCCAAGCGCGTCCGGCTGTACCGCATAGGCTTCGGCAGCGCGGTGAGCAAGCGCCAAGCCCGACATGGTATAGGGCAGCACCGCCGCACAATCAGCGAACAGCGCGTTCGCAATTTCTTCCCCGTTCGCCTGGTTGATCACGCTCAAGACAGCATTGGCATGGCAATGGGCGATGAATTTATGCGGTAAAAAGGCGTGCAGCAATGTCTCGACCGAGGGGTCGCGGCTGCTGCCGTCGAGCAGGCAAGCGCGTTGTGCGCCGCGCATCTCAGCGTCCGCCAATTCCGATAAACTTCTGAGCCGGCGCAAACCATCGAGGCGGAGCGCGGCATAGTCGTGCGGCCCGGCCCGCGCCATATCGCTGCCGCTCGCCTTGACCGAGAGTATTTCCGTATCCACGCCGGTAATATCCCGGACCTGCGTTTTAACCGAGCTGTTGCCGCCGCCATGCAGCACCAATCGCCGGTCGCCACCGAGCAGACGCGTCATATAAAGGCAGAGCGCAATATCGCGGCCAATGCCTTCGGCGCCATAGCGCGCAATCAAATCCGCCGCATCCTCGTCGCGCCACAGGCTTTGCATTGAATTCCTTACCTCTGCTCGGGATAAAGATCGAGCAAGCCTTGGTGCGATGCTTCACAGAGCCCGCGTTCGGTGATCAGACCACTGACCAGGCGCGCCGGAGTGACGTCAAAAGCATAGTTCGCCGCACGGCAATTCTCAGGCGCGATACGCACCCTGTGAACCTCGCCCGCCGCGTCGCGGCCGGAGATTTCCAACACCTCGTTTTCGTCGCGCTGCTCGATGGGAATTTCCTTGAGACCGTCGCCCATGCTCCAATCGATGGTGCTGATGGGAAGCGCAACATGAAACGGCACGCCGCAATCCTTGGCCGCGAGCGCCTTTAGATAGGTGCCGATCTTGTTACAGACATCGCCTGCCGCCGTGGTGCGGTCGCTGCCGGTGATGCAGAGATCGACCATGCCG